>JAESUG010000112.1 GCA_016763185.1 Robiginitomaculum sp.
CGTGGGCAGGATAGACAACATAGTCTTTAGCTTTGAACATTTTGGAGGCGGTTTTCTTGCTCATTTTTATCATCTCTTATTTGTTATTTCGGGTTGATCTTGATCGACGTAATTTCATAAAACCCCACACCGATCAGAGGGATCGGCGAGGCAGTTGATATTATTTGGTTTTCAGAAAGCGGTTTTTGTTCCAGTAAAGAATAGATAAATTGACACAAAGCACTCGCAAAATCGCTAACATATGGTCGAACCATAACACAAATTGCGACAAAAACAAAGACATGACCGGTATTTTTGTCATCAACCAATTGTGTACCAATAACGGTTAGTCGCCTTCGCCGGGTTTTTCAGAGAAGTATTTTTCAAACTTACCGGTTTCATCGACCATATCGTCAGCATCAGTAGGCGCTGGTTTCGTCGTGGTAATATTCGGCCAAATGTCGGCGAATTTGGTGTTGATCTGCAACCATTTACCATCCGCGTCATCTTCGGTGTCAGCCTTGATGGCCTCGACCGGGCATTCTGGCTCGCACACCCCGCAATCAATACATTCATCAGGATGGATCACTAAAAAATTTTCACCTTCGTAAAAACAATCAACCGGACACACTTCAACGCAATCCGTATATTTGCAACGTACGCAAGCATCAGTAACAATAAAAGTCATCGGTGTTCTTTATAATTGGAAAGGTTGCGCCGCCTAGTTGGGAACATCCGGCTCTGCCGTCAAGTGTTTTTCGCACGTGCTTTGGCCGCACGTTTGGCTCCCGCACGCTCATGGTCGGTAACCGCCAACAGCGCTGAAACGCGCCTGATCAAAGCGTCCTCAAAGGGGCTTTCTTCGCCATCGGCAAAGGTAACGTCCCATAAATGCCCGATCAGCGCCACCCGTTCAGCCTTTGGCATATTGGATTTAATGGCGCGGGTGAAGGTGTAATGATCCACCGCCATTTCGGCACGCCCTTCGGCGGTGTCTAACAAAGCGGCGGCGGCGCTGCCGTCTAAACCAAAGCTTTGTTGGATCACGTTTAAGATGGTTTCTTGTTCGATATCCGCATAAATGCCGTCTGCTAAGGCGGCCTCCACCAACAAAGCGATGGAGCTAATTCGGGCATCATCACGGTCATTGGCAACCACGACAGGGGTTTCAGTGCCAAAAAGTCGGCGTATTTTATCAAACATGTTTGGTCCTTGATTTTGGGGCAATGGCAACGCCATCATTTTGTTTCAGGCTCTGTAGTACAGCAAATGGACTATCGGGATCAATTTTCTTTTGATTGGTTGGCGATGTTTTGTGGTTTGGTGGTTTGGGTTTGCGCTTCACCGCTGGTTTTGCGCTTTTCGCAGTTTTGGTTTTTGGTGGCCGATTGACCCAACTACTTGCTAGCTCATCAATTTCGTCGGCTTCCATGGTCACAGTTTCATGTCGTTGATAGCCAAGGCTGGTTAAAATTAGCGCCAAATCTGGTTTGGAACATCCCAACAAAGCAACCATCTCCAACGTCGGTTGAAAGCTTGTCTGGCCAGCTTGTTGTTTGGCGTTTCGAATTTCCACACCCACTCTTTCTAACATATCAAGACGGATCAGACGATTGCCGCATTTTCGCAAACCGACAGCAGACAGGACAGCCGTCAAGTGTTCACCATCCACGGCAAAAGAGGTAAGCCCCGGCGGTGCAAAAAATGGCTTACCATTACCCTTTGGGCCAAAGGCCAATAATAATGCCAACAATCGCGCCGCCGCAGGACGCAACAAATGCGGCATGAACAAAGAAAACTCACCAAACCGAACCCCGCAATCGCGCAAGCCGGCCCGCTGCTCTTGGCTAAGCTCCTTTAGCTCTTTGGCAATTTGCCGCCGATCAATTGCGCCCAAGGCCGCCAACAATCGAACGCCCAAGACCATTGTCGCCGGGTCCAATGCGTCGGTGTCAATTTTGTCGCGCAACAACAATAATGGTTTTAGACGCTCAGCCATTTGCATTTGTACCCACGCGGCCAACCGTTGCTTTATTTGCTCTTCGGCTGGCTCAACCAGCAACTCCAACCCGGGTTGCAACACAGTTGGCCCGGCGCAAAGCTTGGCAATACTGGTTTGTTGCCACAGCACTTCTGCCTTGTCATTTAGTGAAAACGCATCGTCTTTGGCGGTTATCAGTTCGTGCATTGGTTTCTTAATCTCCGGCGCGAGGAAGGTATCAATATTGTCGCTTATCATGAAAAGCGGTGTTATTTGTTGGTTGTAACCTCAATTTTGCGAGCTTCAACCACCACAGTGCCAAAATCAAGCTTTGCCTCAAAGCGCACGGGTAGCCGTAAACCTGCTTTTGGTTCTTGGGCGAGCCAAATGGTGATCGGGGTTTGATAAACTTCCAAGTCAGCTAGGTCATCTGCATCAAAACCAGCCACCGGCACATACCAAACATCGCAGCGCAGTGCCATGCCACGATAAGCCCGGGTGCGAATTTCTTCCACACCTCTCATTTGCAACCGCAGATCATAGCGCTGTTTGCCGTCAAAAACTGGAATGGTTCCCGCGCATTGCTTCGTTTCATCCTTATGGCCGGCTTGGATGGCTAGGGTTAAAATCGCACTGACCGGATCATGCGCTTCAAGCCGTTGCGCCATGGTTGCCGGCGGATCGCCCATTGAAAAAAGCGGTGGATCAACCCGAACCGTGACCAATTCGGGTTCGTAGTTCATACTTAATTCGCGATTTTTACGGCCATCAAGCTCTTTATGCCAATACTCTTTAGTCGTTAATTGATTGTCCTTGAACTGACCGCTGGCACTGGCAAGGACTGTGATTTTTTTGAAAATGGAGATGAAACCTGAGGTACGAAAATCAGCGCGGATGGCATAGTTTTCACCAACAAATGCGGCCGATATTTTGCTACTGACAATGGGAATACCTAGCCATCGTCCGCTGTAAATAATATCCACTGACCTTTCTGCGCCCAAAGAGTTTGCCTGAGCCGGATGTAACTGGACAGGTAGAATTATGACAACAATTCCCAACAATAAGGACCGCATTCGAACCATAAAACTTTCCTCTACACATACGATCCAACAGCTATACCCGGCACAATATGGCTGTAATATGAACAATAACTGATTTTGCACACAAACCACAGGACGAAACGCTTGACCTTGGGCGTTGATTTCGCTATCTGACCGCACGCTCATGATCTAGCTTGGCTTTGATCTTTGGGCTGTCTGTGAAATACAGGTTTAATTCCTGTAACGATAATTTGCTGTAACGATCCTGTAACGATAAAGAATATTGGAAATCAAAATGTCCCGTCGTTGTGAACTTACTGGTGTTGGTGTGATGTCTGGCAACAATGTTAGCCACTCAAAGCGCAGAACCCGGCGCAAGTTTTTGCCGAATTTGTGCAATGTTACTTTGGCGTCTGAAGCTTTGGGCCAGTCGTTCAAATTGAGAATCACCGCTGCTGCGTTGCGCTCGGTTGATCATAATGGTGGTTTGGATCCGTTCTTAAACAAATGTCGCGATGAAAATCTTTCGGAAACTGCTTTAAAAATCAAGAAAAGCCTCCGCAAGAAACAAAAAGAAGAAACCGCGACGACATAAGCTGAACCCATTTTGAAAAACACCAAGGCGGCTGTCAGGGCCGCCTTTTTTATTGTCCCGGTTTCAAATAGGTTCTACTAATTTCTTACACGAGGAGAACCCGATGAAAACAAGCTGGATATGGATTGCCGTTTTGAGCGCTGCGCTTGCAGCTTGTACGCCAAAACAAGATGTCGACCGATTATTGGTCGGCGGCGTTATTCATACCGGCGTTGCCGGTGCAAAGCTGGCCGAAGTGGTGGCGATCAAAGAGGGGCGCATTGTCTATGTCGGCACCAAGGCCGGGGCAAAGGCCTATCAAGCCAACACTACCACTGATCTTGGCGGCGCACATGTATTCCCCGGATTTACCGATGCTCATGCGCATTTGTTTGGAATTGGCGAGCGTGAGACCAATTTGAACCTTGCCGGTATCCATTCACTGGCCGAAATGTTAGCGGCAGTGCGACAAGAAGCTAAAAAGCGCCCCGAAGGTAATATTGTCGGGCGCGGTTGGATTGAAACCCATTGGCCCGAAGGCCGCTTTCCCAATCGCTATGATCTGGACAGCACAGTACCGGGCCGAGTGGTGATCTTGGGCCGTGCCGATGGTCATGCGTTGGTAGCCAGCTCCAGCGCGTTGGATGCGGTCGGCCTGGGGCCACAGACCGTGGATCCAGATGGCGGGCGCATTGAGCGCGATGGCGAAGGTGCGCCGTCTGGTATCTTAATTGATTATGCGATGAACCTGTTAGACCCGTTGCTGCAAGAACCCATTGGCGAGCAACGAAGACCGGTTTTGTTGGCCGGCGCGAAGGTAATGGCCAAATTTGGCTGGACCGGCATGCACAATATGTCCGTAAGCCATGATGATGTGATCCAGCTCGAAGCCTTGACCAATGACGGGGAGCTACCGCTTCGCGTCTATAATAGCATTGACGTTTCCGGCCTAAGCCTATTGGAGGCTGGGCCTAGGTTTAGTGACGATCACAAAGTGATCACACGGGCCATTAAAATCTACACGGATGGTGCATTGGGATCGCGTGGTGCAGCATTGTTGGCCCCGTATTCGGATGCGCCGGACACCGATGGTTTGATGTTAACCAGCCGCGAACAGACCGCGCCCTTATTGGCCGAAGCCTTGAGCAAGGGTTGGCAAATTGCGGCCCATGCCATTGGCGACAAAGCCAATCGCGAAATGTTAACTTGGATGGAAACGGCGTTTGCGGAAGCCGAGCTTGTAACCTCCCCGCGCTGGCGCATTGAACACGCGCAAATGGTTCACCCCACTGATATTGCCCGTTTTGCCGCCCTTGGGGTGATCCCCAGCATGCAACCCTCGCATGCCATTGGCGATCTGTACTTTGCCGGGGATCGAGTTGGATTGGAGCGCTTGGTTGGTGCCTATGCTTGGCAATCCTTGATTGATGCGGGTTCGATCATTGCCGGTGGCTCCGATGCACCGGTCGAGCAAGGCGATCCTAAAGTTGAGTTTTATGCGGCCACGATCCGCGCTGGCTTGGATGGGTTTCAAGGCGATGGCTGGCACAAAGAGGAAGCGGTAGCCCGTGAAACTGCGTTAAAAATGTTTACGCTATGGCCGGCCTTTGCTTCGTTCCAAGAGGACGAACTAGGCACGGTTGAGGTTGGCAAGCGGGCCGACTTTACCGTGTTTGATCGCGATCTAATGACGGTCCCGGCTCAAGATATTTTAGAAGCAAACGTATTATGGACCATTGTTGATGGTCAAAACACGTATAAAGCTGAGCCATGAAAAAAAAGATGATCGAAATGGCCGGCGGCAAAAATGCCTTACGCGCCTTGTTCGGAGTTTCATTTGTTGAAAGCTCGGTATTTCCCATTCCACCGGATGTGATGTTGATCCCGATGGTATTGGCCCGACCTGATCGAGCATGGGTGATTGCTGGGGTTTGCACCTTGGCATCCGTATTGGGTGGCTTGGCGGGCTATGCCATTGGCTGGTTTGCATGGGAGGCTCTAGGCCAGCCAATTTTGGAGATGTATGGCAAACAAGAAGCCTATGACCGGTTTGTTACCTGGTTTAACGAATGGGGATTTTGGTCCGTATTTGGGGCTGGCTTCACCCCCTTCCCCTATAAAGTCATCACCATTACCGCAGGTTCCGTACAGTTAAACTTGTTGGCCTTTTTTGCGGCAAGTGTGCTGTCCCGTGGCGCTCGGTTTTTTCTGGTGGCGGCCATTATCCGCTTTGCTGGCAACCGGGCGCGCGATTTGATCGAAAAATATTTTGGATGGATTACTTTTGGCTTATTCGCAATGGCTTTACTGGCTATTTTTGGATTGCGCTTTATCCACTAAAGCAAGCTGGCCAGAGAAATTTCCGATCGCGCACCGTAATGCGAGATCACCTCTGCCGCCGCCAGCGAACCTAACTCACCGCAACGCTCCAACGACAATCCAGCCGCCAAACCATACAAAAGTCCCGATGCATACAAATCTCCAGCGCCAGTGGTGTCCACCACGCGCTCCACGCTGGCGGCTGGAATTTCAACAAGGGTTTCACCGTCCATGATCAGCGAGCCTTTTTCGCCTAAAGTTACCACGGCGAACCCGCTATCATTTCGAACTTGCGCCAACGCATCATCCAAAGACATGGTTTGATACAGTGATAAAAGTTCGATTTCATTGGCAAATAAAATATCGATGGAGTTTCGGATTAAATGTAAAAACGACGCACGATGCCGATCGACACAAAACAAATCAGACAGCGTTATCGCGGTTTTGCGTCCCGCAGCACGGGCAATTTCAGAAGCCTCAACAAACGCTTTTTTGGCTGGGTCGAGATCAAACAAATACCCCTCCATATAAGTGATATGCGACGCGCGGATCATTTCTGGGTCAAGGTCAGACGCACAAAACTCTGCAGAAGCGCCCAAAAAAGTCGACATGGAACGTTGTGCATCTGGCGTAACTGCAATTAAGCACCGTGCAGTTTGCGGGCCATCAACCAATGGCGCAACTTCATAGGCCGCGCCGCTTGCCCGCAAATCATGAGCAAAAATTTCGCCCAACCCATCATCGGCAACTTTGCCAATAAAAGCAGCTTTACCGCCGAATGAACCAATACCCGCAATGGTATTCGCCGCCGAACCACCAGAGGTTTCAGTCGCCGGTGGAAAGCTTGAATATAATGCTTGCGCCCGATCTTGGTCGATTAAAGTCATTGAACCTTTGACAATATCTTGCTCAAACAAAAAATCATTGGGAACCGTAGCAATGATATCGACAATCGCATTGCCGATGCCAAGCACATCGTATTTAGCAGTATTAGACATGGATTATTCTTCCTTTTGTTGGGTGCAAACCAAGAGACTTGTATCAAACACGCCTCCCATGAAGATGGTGTTATCAATCACGGCGGCAACCGACAACGCATGTAACGGATCACCGTTGGAAAGATAAACTTCTGAAACTTTTTTCTCGTCCAGTTCAATACGAAACACTTGGGATGGGCTTGGTTTGGCCGCATCTTTGGCATGGCCCGAAAGATCTAATAACCTTGGGTGACTGCCGATCCAAAGACTGCCATCGGCGGCCACATCAATATTATCCAAGCCACTGCCTAGATGAAGTTGGTCGCGCAATATCAGCTCGCCGGTGCTGGGCGCGCGGTCGTATATTCGCAAGGCTTGATCCATCATACCGCTAACAAAGAGCTGCTTGCCATCATCTGAGGCAGCAATGCCGTTGGCATAGGCAAACCCCGTTGCCACCGGTGTCACAGACATATCGTCAACCCAAACCACATTGCCGTTCTTCCGCCTAAACAACGCGGTTACAAAGGCATGCAGTGAACCGGCTTTTGCCGATGTGTCATTGGTCATGTAAAATTGATTGTCACCCACAACACTAAGATCGTTTGGACTATAAAACAAATCGCTTTCAAAAGTGCGAACCAGCATCAGTCGGTCTCCGGCAATCGCAAATTTTCGGACAAGCTCATTCGGTTTTGAGCCATGATCGATCACAAACAAATACCGTGTGCCGTCGCTATCCACATACAAATCAAGCCCATGAGGCGCAAATCCTGCCCCGCCCAAATCCGGTAAAATCATCGGTTTGGCGGTGCTTGGTGCATCCACGGGCATCATCCATATCGAACCCGTGGACGACGGTTGTCTGCGATCATGGCTGGAAATAAACACCATGCGGTTTTCACGGTCGATCACCAGATCCTCGGCACCCACAATCGGTGCCGCAACTGCACAGGTTCCAGCAAAATGCGGGTGTACGGGTCGCAATTGCCCGGTCCACAACATGGTTCGCCACCAAAAAACTGAAAGCACTACGCTTACTATAAGCAATATCAAGCCGCCGCGCCGCAACCAATTTCCCATGACGTACTCCATTTGTATGTTGGTTAGGATGTAGCCGCAACGCCGCTAAAAAGCGAGCCAATAATGTAAGGCGCCGTATTAAAAAGCAGGGCTTTGCGTCGAGCATAAACACAGATACAACAGAGCTCATGTTTTTAACTGACCTTTGGTATTTTGGGGCGTGTAGCCAGCAATTAGAGCCGGGCGCTTTATTGCCCATTGAGCTATTGGGCCAGCCGGTATTGGTTGGCCGCGGGTTTGATGGTGTGGCGTTTGCGATGCGTGATATTTGTCCCCATCGCGGCATTTTACTATCGGGTGGCCGCTTGGTCGAAAAAAACGGCGAAACCCAAGTCGAGTGTCCGTATCACGGCTGGCGCTTTGGAACCGATGGGCAATGCGCTTTCATTCCATCCCTAACTGATGAGCAAGCGGCCCACACAGAGCTGTCAAAAATTTCCAACCAGAGATTTCACGTTCGCGAACAACAAGGGTTGATCTGGATATACCAAGGCAAAAATCAACCCGCTGATGACCCCATATCGCTCGACTTAGTGGGCAATGCCGCGCCGAAGCTCATCACATCCACAGTGTTT
This sequence comes from Robiginitomaculum sp., assembly GCA_016763185.1. GTDB lineage: Bacteria > Pseudomonadota > Alphaproteobacteria > Caulobacterales > Maricaulaceae > Robiginitomaculum_B. The sequence goes on from JAESUG010000112.1 coordinate 8,529, forward strand.
GATTGTCATGTGGACCATGCGGTCATCGGTTTGATGGACCCGGCTCATATCGCCTTTATTCATCGCCAATGGTGGTGGCGCACGGAAAAATCCGTTCACGAAAAGGCCAAAAAATTTGGACCGGTACCCAATGGCTTTTCCATGTTACCCCATATCCCGTCCAGCAATTCTTTTTTGTATCGGTTGCTCGGCGCAAAGCCAGAAACCGAAATTCGCTTTCAATTGCCGGGTATTCGGGTTGAATATATCCGAATTGGCGAGAAATATGTGGTAGGCTTTACTGCCGTTACCCCCATGAACGCAAAGCAAACCAAGATCACAATCGTAGCTTTTTGGGATCATCCCATTGTGTCGCTATTTCCAAAATGGCTCATACGCAAAGCTCTGGATGTTTTTGTTGGCCAAGACCGTGATGCGGTAAACGCCCAACAAAAAGGGTTGGCCTATCAGCCTAATTTAATGTTGATCCATGATGCAGACGTACAAGCCAAATGGTATTTCGCCTTAAAAAAAGCATGGGAAACCTCGCAAAAAACCGGTACAGTTTTTGTCAATCCAGTGCCGACAAAAACCTTGAAGTGGAGAAGTTGATGAGAGTTGTAACATGGCAATAAATATCATGATATTTGCGGCATTGGCTGTGGTGGTAGCCACGTTAATTGGCGGCATGATCAATATGGTCCGCGGCGGTTCTGGTGAAGGCAGCAGATCCAACAAATTGATGCGAGTACGAATTATCGTGCAAGCCATTGCCGTGGTTTTGCTCATGATCGGGTTTTACCTAAAATCAAACAGCGGGGGCTAAACCGTGGTCCGTTTGAACAAAATTTATACCAAAACTGGCGATGCCGGCGAAACCCATTTGTCTGATGGCTCGCGAACCCAAAAGACCGACCAAAGAGTTGCCGCCTTTGGCGCGGTGGACGAGCTAAACAGCGCGCTTGGCCTAGCCGTGGTTGCGATAACGGATACGTCTTTGTTGCACTCTTTGTCCCGTATTCAAAACGAGCTATTTGATTTGGGCGCAGATCTTTCTCATCCCGGCCCCGACGAAAATGCGAAAACGCCGCCGTTACGGGTGATCGCCAGCCAAACCAGTCGGCTGGAGGCTGAGATTGACCAGATGAATGATACGCTATCGCCCTTACGTAGTTTCGTGCTCCCCGGCGGCTCCGAGGCGGGTGCAAGATTACATGTAGCGCGGGCCATTTGCCGCCGCGCCGAACGAGATGCATTGATTTTATCCCAAACCCAAAACGTCAACGAACAGGCGTTGATTTATCTAAACCGACTATCCGATCACTTATTTGTCGCCGCGCGGTGGGTAAATGGGCGTGAAGACAATGAAGTTTTATGGGTGCCCGGCGCTAGCCGAAGCTAACATCGGTTGACCAAAAGCTATGCACTGTTTACCTGTGCGACAAACAAAAGCACGTTCCGATGAGGAGAGAAAAATGAAAGTATTGGTTCCGGTAAAACGGGTGGTCGATTTTAATGTCAAGGTTCGGGTAAAACCTGATGGCTCTGGCGTTGAACTGGCAAATGTAAAAATGTCGATGAACCCGTTTTGTGAAATCGCGGTCGAAGAAGCCGTGCGCATGAAAGAAAAAGGGCTGGTTACCGAGATCATCGCCATTTCAGTCGGCCCCAAAGCCGCCCAAGAAACCATTCGCACCGCGTTAGCGATGGGCGCAGATCGCGGTATTTTAATCGAAACCGATCAATTGATTGAACCGCTTGGTGTTGCAAAATTGCTAGCAAAAGTAACCGCCGAAGAAAACCCGGATCTGGTGATCCTTGGCAAACAGGCAATTGACGATGATAGCAATCAAACCGGTCAAATGCTGGCCGCAATGTTGGACTGGCCACAAGGCACATTTGCCTCCGAGCTGGTCAAAGAAAATGACACATTGTTGCTCACCCGCGAAATTGACGGTGGCTTGCAAACTTTACGCTTGCAAATTCCGGCAGTGATCACCACGGATTTGCGCCTGAACGAGCCGCGATATGCCTCATTACCAAATATTATGAAGGCGAAGCGCAAACCCATAGATGTCAAAGCGCCGGATGCCTTTGGCATTGATCTTAGCCCCCGTTTAACCGTGGTCAGCACCGATCAACCTGCAGCACGTAAAGCCGGGGTTATATTGGAAAGCGTGGCCGATCTGGTTGATAAATTAAAAAATGAAGCAGGAGTGATCTAATGCGAGCGCTGGTAATTGCTGAACATAATAATGAAACCCTAAATGATGCCACCGCCAAAACGGTACGCGCAGCTTTAGCCTTAGGCGGCGAAGTTGACGTGCTTGTGGCCGGGATAAACGCCACAGCGGTGGCAGAGGCGACGGCCAAGCTGGACGGCGTAAAAACCGTTTTGCACGCCGATGACGCGGTGCTGTCCAAACAGATGGCCGAAGCGATGCAAGCACTGCTGGTGCCGATGATGGCGGACTATGACGCATTGCTGGCGGCGGCCACCACCACGGGCAAAAATATCTTACCCCGGATTGCTGCCAAATTGGATGTGATGCAGATATCCGAAATCACCGAAGTAAAATCAGCCGACACCTTTGTTCGTCCGATTTATGCCGGTAACGCCTTGCAAACCGTAACCTCATCCGATGCCAAAAAAATTATTACCGTGCGCCCCACTGCATTTACCCCTGTCGGCGCGGGCGGCAGTGCCAGTATCAGCAAAATTGATGCACCCGCCGGACCCTTTGCTGCGGAATTTGTCAGCGACGAGTTGACCAAGTCAGACCGGCCAGAGCTCACCGCCGCCAAGATCATCATCTCCGGTGGGCGCGGCATGGGTTCGGGTGATAATTTTGCCATGCTGGAGCGCATTGCCGACAAGCTTGGCGCTGCCGTTGGCGCGAGCCGTGCTGCCGTTGATGCCGGGTTTGTCCCCAATGACTACCAAGTTGGGCAAACTGGCAAAATCGTGGCACCTGAGCTTTATATTGCCGTAGGTATTTCCGGGGCCATCCAACATTTGGCCGGAATGAAAGACAGCAAAGTCATCGTCGCCATCAACAAGGATGAAGATGCGCCAATTTTCCAAGTCGCTGATTACGGTTTGGTGATGGATTTGTTCAAAGCGATCCCGGAGCTGGAAGCGGCGCTATAAGCCAAGCCCGTTTCATTTGGGGTTCGGTTGGCGTGAAATTTGCTGTTACACTGTTTTCTTGTCTGGAAATGGAACAATGAGCAGCCAAAGTGACAATCAAACAAAGTGACAATCAAAACGCGCAGAGCAAAATACCATTTGCCTTGGTATTGGTCGCCTGCGCCGGTTTGGGATTTGTGTTAACGCAGGTGCGCGATGGATTTGCCGAAGATGTGGCATGGGTTGCCATTGCGGTTTCTATCGGTGGCTTGTTTGGTCTATTTTGGCGCTCAAGGCGCTGAAATAGCTTGGTTAATTCGGGTAATTGCCGTCTCGGACACCCAGTCAAAGCCACCGGAAAGCCGAGCTAATTCACGCCCCTCGCGGTCATACAACACCGATATCGGCAGGCCTGTTGGATAGTCTTTTACGTATAATTGACGAACCACACCAAAGCTCTTGTCTTGGTAAAATGCCAGATTTTTGAGATTGTGTTCAACGTAAAATGCTTTGGCATCGGCGGCGACGCGGTCTTCGGAAATAGCAACAACCTCAAAATCAGCGCCGCCAAGCTTGGCTTGTAACTGGTCCAATGACGGCATTTCTTCAACACAAGGCACACACCATGTGGCCCAGATGTTCAGTAAAATCACCTTTCCTTCGAACTCAGCCAGCGTTCGTTCATCACCATTGGCATCCAAGAACGGTACATCCGGGCGTGGAGGCCGGGGGTTTAACGTGATCAACTGGCCAAGAACTGGCCGGGCGCTCTTGTCATTTTGTTCGATCCGCGCTTGGGTACGGTCCGGGTCAATCACCGAGCGAGCCATCACAAATAAAATACCGACCGCCCCAATAAAAAACAAACTATACAAACTGATTTTCAAAAACTTTTTCATTCCAATGACCCAAATCAAACACAAGAAAACCTGAAAGACCTCATATGGCACAAAATGACAAGGATAAAGTCAATCCACTTTGGGGCGGCCGGTTTGTAAACGCTGCCGACGACATCATGCAGCGCATCAATGCCAGTATTGATGTTGACCGGCATATGGCCAACCAAGATATCACTAGCTCGCTGGCCCATGTGCAGATGTTGGGCGCGTGCGGAATTATCGAGGTCGGCGAGGCCGAACAAATCAGCCAAGGTTTGATCAAAATACAAGCGGAGATCGAAGCCGGCGAGTTCGAATTTACCCCAGAACGCGAAGACATTCATATGCATGTGGAAGCCCGGTTACACGTGTTAATTGGCCCGGTTGCCGGTAAATTGCACACGGCACGCTCGCGCAATGATCAAGTGGTTACTGATTTTCGCCTTTGGCTACGCGAAGCTTTAACCCAGCGGGTGCAACAGATACGCGAACTGCAACGGGCATTGGTACGCCGGGCCGAGGAATACAAGGATGCTATTTTGCCAGGGCTTACCCATTTGCAAACAGCGCAACCGGTCACTTTTGGCCATCATTTATTAGCTTTTGTTGAAATGTTGGAACGCGATGCCGGACGGTTAAGTGACGCCAATACCCGGCTGAATGAGTGCCCGTTGGGGGCCGCCGCCTTGGCTGGAACCGCATTTCCTATCGACCGTGAACAAACCGCCAAAGCCCTTGGGTTTGAGCGCCCGATGGCCAATTCACTGGATGCGGTTTCATCCCGTGATTTTGCACTGGAGGCGCTTTCAGCATCGGTGATTTGTGCCGTGCATTTATCGCGCCTCGCCGACGAAATGGTGTATTGGACATCGACCGGAATTGGCTTTGGGGTGTTTAGCGACCGGTTCTCTACCGGTTCCTCGATTATGCCGCAAAAACGAAATCCCGATGCCGCCGAGCTGGTGCGCGCCAAAACCGGACGTATTAGCGGCGCGTTTCAAAGTCTGGTGCTGGTTCTAAAAGGTCTACCTTTGGCCTATTCAAAGGATATGCAAGAAGACAAAGAACCGGTGTTTGATACCATGTACACCCTTGATCTGTGCCTCACCGTGATGACCGGTTTGGTTGGGGATATCAAAATGGATCGGGAAAAAATGGCCATTGCTGCGGGTGGGGGGTTTTCCACGGCAACGGACCTTGCCGACTGGTTGGTGCGCGAAGCCGGTAAAACCTTTCGCGAAGCTCATCATATTGCGGGCAGTTTGGTGGCAATGGCCGAAACCCTCGGCATTGGGTTGGAGCAATTGGAGCTAAAACAAATGCAAAGCATTGCCCCAGAAATACGTGCCGAAATTTTTGACGTATTATCGTCGCAAAATTCTGCGAATAGTAGAACTTCCTATGGTGGAACCGCACCAAGCCAAGTACAAATACAGATCGATAAATGGAAAACACGCCTATGATCAAACCCAATACACCCACCCGAACTAGCTTATTATTGATAGGCTTTGCTACTTTGATACTCAGTGCCTGTGGGGTGCGCGGCGCACCAGAAATTCCACCGCCGTTATGGGGCGAAGCCAGCGAAGAGCGCAAAGGTGATACCCTACCGCAAAACCCCACATCAAACGACGAGCTTGATGACGACAAGGATGACTAAACTTTAAGGTAACACGTCTTAGAAACCCCCGCTGATTGTGCTAGTATTTTGCTCATGAAAAACCAACGCCGCCCCCTTCGCGTAAAACTAATTGTTTGGTGGAGCCGAGGTGCGTTATTTTTTGAACAAATACTGGGCTTGTTATTTCCGGCCATTGTGTTTCCAGCACTGTATCTGGCACTGGCCTTAACCGGCTTGTTTGAAAGCACCGGCGATCCTTGGCGGTTGATCTTGGCCAGCATGGCGCTGGCCGGGTTCGCATTTTATTTGCACCAAAACTGGCCCAAAGTTCGATGGCCAAACACCCAAGCCTCTGAACGCCGCGCTGAAACGGATGCAAACTTGGCATTGGGAACACTAAGCGCCTTACACGACCATCCCGAAACCGGGGACGGCTCTGCAAGCGCCGCACTTTGGAAGGCTCACCAACAACAACTATCCGCAAAAGCCAAGTTCATAACCGCCCAACCAACCCGTGCCGTATTAGCCGCCAAAGACAGTTGGGGCTTGCGGGTGCTGGTGGTGCTGGCGCTTTTCACGGGCGTTATTTTCGCAGGTCCCGCTTGGCAAACCAGGCTAGGCACCGCGTTACATCCGGGACTTTTATTAGCAACCGACCAGAACGTTGCGATAGAGGCGTGGTTAAACCCGCCGGAATATGCCGGGTTACCACCCATATTCTTTAACGCAGCCGAGCCGCAGCAGCTGGTTGCTTTGCCCGGCACCGAGTTCGTCATTCGTGTCGTTGGTGCGCGGCGCGCACCCCTGTTACGCGCTCGCGGCGAAACCATTGCACGAACACGCCTTGCCAGCCTTGGCAATGGTGTATTTGAGGGGCGAGTTACAATCACTGGAACCAGTACATTGACGCTTTCGGGGGGTGCGAAGGGAACATGGAGCATTGATGCGCGCGCCGATCTGCCGCCAATGATCCGCTTTGAGGAAAACCCAGAAGCCAACGAAATAGATGAATTGACGTTTTCATTCATTGCTGAAGATGATTTTGGTGTGGAAAATGTTCAACTGCGCATCAGCAGCGAGACGGAAGGGTATTTCGAGAAAACCGATATCGTTGCGCTCATCTTGCCCAAAGCCAAAAAACTGGAACAACAACAATCCCTAGACCTCACCCAGCATATTCTAGCCGGGCTACCGGTTCGTTTACAATTAGAAGCCCTCGACGGCGCAGGACAAACTACGCGTAGCGAACCTGTGTTTGTTCATTTACCCGAAAAATTATTCATCAAACCATTGGCGAAAGCGATAGCGGAACAGCGCCATTTAGTGATGCGCGATAGCCGGTCCTATGCACCTATACCGGAACCTAAACCTGCCGAACTAGAGGCGCAAGCTGCGATGCTCGGTGGCGATATGATTTTAAATGAACGCCCGCTAGCCAGGCTGTCACTGGCTCCTTCTGGTGTGCAACGCACCTCTGCATTATTGCGTTCCGTAATGCGCGCGCCCCAGCTCGCCAACCAAGATCCGGTGGTTTGGATTGGTTTGGCCTATGTCAGCGGACGGTTGCTCAAAGCGCGCGGACAAAATGATCTAACGGACTTAAATCCTGAAATGTGGCAGATCGCGCTCCGGGCCGAAGGTGGCGAGCTGGAAAGCGCTGCCGCCGCGTTAAAATTAGCCGAGAAAGCCTTACAAACCGCTTTGCTGTTGTCGGCACCACCGTCAGAGTTACACCGATTAAGCCAAAAATACGAAATGGCCGTAAAACGATATTTACAAGCCTTGGCCAGGCAAGCGCTCGACGAAGAGGGCGGCGCCGGCGGGATGGGCAATGCGATGAGCGCCGATCAATTGCAAGAAATGCTAGACGCATTACAAGCCTTGACCGAAACTGGTGCCACCGGTGATGCACGGGCATTGCTAAAAGCGCTGGCCGCCATGTTACAAAATTTACGGCTACAAATGGCGACAGGTCAAGGCGGTGACGGCGAAGAAGACATCGTCGCCGAAGCCATGCGCAAAGCCCTTGAAGAACTAGGCGAAATGCTCGGCAAACAACGCGAAGTATTAGACGAGACACAACAACAGACAAATACTGAAAATGGCTCAGAGCCATCCGGGGCACAACAGCCGGCTGCAGGCGGCGCGGGTTCTATGCAAGACCTGGCCGATAAACAGGGGCAATTACAAAACGCATTACAAGAACTTGGCAAATCTGGCGCTGTGGCCAATAGTGGTGCGGGGCAAGCCTTAGACGATGCCGCTCAAGCCATGGGCGAGGCCGCCCAAGCCTTAATCCAGGGTGAGGGGGAACCCGCTTTGGCCGCGGGACAACGGGCGCTTAGCCAATTGCGCCAAGGCGCTGAAACCTTGGCTGGTGAAATGTTAGACCACCAAGAAGGCGAAGAGAATCGCGGACAACGCGACCCCTTTGGCCGGCAAAGCAATAGCGGCAGCATGAGCGCTGATGGTACCGAAATTCCTGACCTGATCGACCCACAACAAGCTCGTAAAATTTTACAAGAAATTCGCCGAAGAGCCGCTGAACAACAACGAACTCGTGAAGAATTGGATTATCTGGAACGCTTGTTGGAACGTTTTTAAGGGCTGGCGGGTTCACTCTCGGCTTGCCATGCGGTTTCTGTCGAAACAACGGCCCGCTCATCAACAAACTTAATTTCGAAATCCAAGGCTCCGGGCGGTGGATCTCGTAATTGCGACACAAAATCAAGCGAAGCACCAACATCCAATTTGCTCTGCTCAGGTTCGATCACCCAAGTAAAAACCGGTGTGCCATCTGGTTCGACAAGCTGTGCCTCTAATAATGGAACTGGCTGGGTTTTGTTAGAAACATTCACCACTTGGCCACTGGTTTGCAGGACGTTTGCACCACCACTTATTTTGCGGATGGCCGTGATATTTTGTATTTCAAGTCCATAATAATTAACCTTGCCGCCTAAGGCAGCGTACGCACTAGCGGTGTTTGGCCAAACCCGCACCACATCAACGCGAAAAATCCAAGCTCCGGTTAAAATCAACACAAAGCTTGCAGCAATTCCGGCCCAAACCCCAGTAACCCGAATTTTGCGTTGTCGTTGTCGTTCGGCTTCACGGCGGGCGCGGATGGCTTGGGCGACCTTTGGGTCGCGACGAATGACCGGCTCTGGCTCTGGCTCTGGCTCTGGTTCTGGTTCTGCCAATACCGGCTCTGGTGATGGCGGCGCAGCCGGTTCTTGCGTCAGTTGTTCTGCGCTTTGTTCTGTGCCAGCTTCGTCCACCAACCAGTTGTGTCCGCACGAAGCACAGCGTACCTTACGTCCGGCGGAACCGATGGCGGTTGCGCTTAACGAATAACGCATAGAACAGTTTGGACATGTCAGTATCATGGCTTTGCCGAATCAACTTTAATTACGTAAACATAAGAGGTCGCTCATTCCGTCGTTCAAGTCCAGATCAACCCCACTTGTCACAAGCGTACATGATGATGACCAAGATGTAACGGTCCTCTCAATGTCGCATGTGGGGCTGCGCTATGGCAATGGCCCCGAAGTGTTACGTGATATCAATTTGACGTTACACCAAGGCTCGCTTCAGTTTTTAACCGGCCCATCGGGTGCCGGCAAAACAACGCTTTTAAAGCTAATTTATCTAGCTCTACATCCCAGCCGTGGGTTTGTGCAATTGTTCGGGCAAGATACCAGTTTGGCCTCACGGGATGATCTGGCCTATTTGCGGCGCAAAATCGGGGTGGTGTTCCAAGGGTTTGGTTTGTTGGATCATTTGTCTGTGTTCGAAAACGTCGCGTTGCCGCTTCGCGTTACGGGCCGCGAGCACCAAGACTACCAAGCGGACGTGAAAGATCTGCTCAGTTGGGTTGGGTTGGGCAAGGTATTAGATGTCTCTCCGGCAACGCTTTCCGGCGGTGAAAAACAGCGCGTCGCCATTGCCCGCGCCGTGGTTGCCAAGCCTGAGCTTCTTATCGCCGACGAGCCAACGGGAAATGTTGATCCGGAAATGGGCAAACGGCTCATGCGTTTGTTTCTCGAATTAAACCGCTTGGGCTCCACTGTTTTAATCGCCAGCCATGATACAAATTTGATTCAGGCCGTGATCGCTGATATTTATAGCCTAACCGATGGCGCACTTAGCTTTCTTCCCGCCCGCAAGAAAAAGAAGCCAAAATGAGCGATTTACAAAAACCCGCACCCTTGCTGCCCTCGGATGCAGAGCATGATGGACCACTGTTTTTTGTCATCGCCATTATCGTGTTTTTGGCATCTTTGGCGGCGATTAGTGGGTTTTTGGCGGTGCAAAATGTCACCCATTGGCAACAAACCTTACAAAGCGAAATGACCGTGCAAATCAAATCAGGAAACATGGCCCAAGCCGAGCAAGCCGCCCGCCAATTATCAACGTTTCCCGGTGTAAAAAATGCCCGCGCCGCGTCCAGAGACGAAGCCAAAGCCTTGCTAGAGCCTTGGTTGGGGGCCGATAATATCCCGGACGATCTACCGATCCCTTTATTGGTTCACGTGCAATTGGAACAACAAAATCCTCCAGATGCAAAAACCTTAGCCGCAGCTTTGGCCGCAACCGGTATTGATGCCAGTGTCGATGACCATCAACATTGGGCCAAGGATCTGGCCCGTTCGGCGCGGGCCGTGCAAATATTGTCAATTGTGGTATTGGCCTTGCTGGTTACCGCTAGCATTGCAGTAACTGGTTTTGCCACTCGTGCTGGCTTGGCGGCGCGGCGCGATTTGGTGGAAGTTTTGCATTTGGTTGGAGCGCGAGACCGGGTGATCGCCAAGTTATTTGGCCGAAGGTTTGTGGTGCTTGGGTTTAAGGCCGGTGCTTCAGGTGCAGTATTGGCGGCCATTAGTATCGCCATATTATTGGCCAGCGGCGTAGGGTCTTCGTCATTTTTGGGCGGTGCGGTTCGACCCGGGTTTGCTCATTTATTGTTGTTATTGCCGGTGCCGGTATTAACTGCCATTGTCGGTGGTTGGACAGCAAAATGGTCCGTGTTGAGCAATTTACGGAAAACAACACAATGATAAAAACGACACAATGATTCGGGCGCTCATTTTTTGGATTTTAGTATCCCTAGCGATCAATGTGCTGACCGGTTTGGTTGCGTTTGCGATGGCCACTGCCGAAGCTCCAAAGCCGACACTACCGCAAAGCACTGCCGGAATTGTGGTGTTGACCGGAGGTTCTGGCGAGCGCATTCGTAGAGCTGCACAATTATTGCAAAACAAAACCGGGCAACGGCTTTTGGTTTCCGGGGTAAACCCAAAAGTAAGCGAACCGGACTTGCTTGGGTTGTCAGGTTTATCTTCACAAGATTTAAGTTGCTGCCTTGACGTCGACCGACATGCGATGAACACCAGAGGCAATGCTAAGCAAATCGCTATTTGGGCAAAAATCCATAACTATGATCACTTATTGGTGGTTACCTCTGGCTATCACATGCCACGAACATTGTTAGAGCTACAAGCCGCCCTGCCCACCACTGCTTTGTGGCCCGTATCCGTTGCCAGCACCGGCCCCGCAAAACAACATCTTCTACGGCGAAGTGTCACTGAATACGCAAAATACCTTGTGGTGTTAGTGCTAGGTGTGCCAGAACCTAACGGAACAGAAGCCTCATGATGAACTATGTTCGCGGGGTCATTTTTTTGTGCGGGTTGTGTTTGGTGACCTTGGTGGTTGGTTTGCTGTTTCTTCCTTTTTTGTTACTCCCCATAAAATGGGCCAAAATTCCGGCGATGATATGGCTTAATTTGCTATTTTTTGGGGTTCGATATGTCCTTGGCATTCGGCTCGTGGTCGAGGGCAAGCAGAACATTCCAACCGGCGGGGCGCTGATTGCATCGAAACACCAAAGCATGTTGGATGTGTTGATCCCTTGGCGTTTGTTTTCATTCCCAGCGCTCATTTTAAAACAAGAGCTTTCTTGGATACCGATATTTGGCTGGTATGTGATGAAACTTAAGAATATTGCAATTGACCGCAAAGGTGGAGCCGCTGCCTTGCGCTCCATGCGCCAGATCAGCACCAAACTAGCCCGCGAAGGACGACAGATTTTAATTTTCCCCGAAGGTACACGGGTCGCCCCCGGAACAAAAATCGCCTATAAGTCGGGCGTAGCGGCGCTGTATCTGGAGATGGGCGTCCCGTGCGTACCCATTGCGCTAAACACCGGATTGTGCTGGCCAGCACGGGGTTTAAATTTTAAACCGGGCGTCGTCACCGTCCGTATCTTACCGGTAATTGAACCGGGGTTGGACCGTAGCGCATTTATGGCGCAATTGGAGCACCAGATCGAAACCGCAACCGACGAATTGTTACAAACCGCCAGCAATGAGAACACCAAATGAGCCCCAAGCAACCATCTAAAAGCTTCAAACGAACCATCTGGTTACCGGTGCTGGTCTTGGCATTATTGTTGGCGGCGTGGAGCGTCTATTGGGCATTGGGTGCAGCTTGGTTAAAGCAGCAGGTACACCAAGAAATAGCCCGATATCAAGTTCAAGGGGTTGAGGTAAGTTTCGAGCACATGCAAATTGGTGGCTGGCCGTACCGATTTGCCGTAACGATGCGCGAGCTGCGTGTAGCCACTTCATCCACGGACCAAGAGCTAGAAATTTTCATACCCACCATGCACGTTCATGCGATGGCGTGGAACCTTTCGCATCTGATTGTAGAAATACCGCAGCACGCGCAAGCCCACACCAATGGCGGGCAAAGCTGGGTTTATACCTCCGAACGAACCAGAGCGTCATTGGTGCTGCAAGACGGATCTCTTTCTCGATTGTCCATAGAATTGGTCGCGCCTCAACTAGATACCGGCACCGGTCAAACTGCATTTCGCGCCGAGCAGCTCGAAGTTCATATCCGGCCCGGATCACAGCCAAATAGTCAAAATATTTTCAGCTTTGTTACCAAACCGCTGTGGCCGACAATGCCCGTACAGGATATCAAGCAAATCCGCGTCCAAGGCAAAGTGTTTTCATGGGATGCTTTCATGGGCACGAATAGCTTGCATGGGTTTCGTGATGCTGGCGGGCATTTGGTGCTGGATGAGGGTTTGTTCGAAACCTCATCCTCGTCCGTCCACGTATCTGGAAACCTGCAGATAGATGAAAATGGGTTTGCCAAAGGCCGGTTAAAAACCAACTTTATCCGTCCTGCGGCGCTGCTCTCTGGGCTAGATCAAACGCAATTAGACAGTGATACTCGCAAGGCCATCGCCGCAATTTCCTTGCTAACTGGCGGTATTGACGAAGCTAATGTATCGTTTCAGTTAAAAAAGGGTGCGGTTTATAGCGGGCCGTTTCGCTTGGCGCGCCTACCGGCACTCATCCACTAATATTTTGAGAAGCTCAAAAGAAATTCCCGATGGATATTGTCGAGGCTTGCGCATCAAGAGGTCGATCGCTTTCTAGTAATACCAACCCTTTTGCGCGGGCAATCTCGTTTCCTTGTGCCGCATATTCGGATGTTTCTTCGATGACAGACCAACAGGTTTGTCCGCTTTGGTACGGCGGCCCACCGACACTTAGGCAACAGGCGGTTCGCCGATCTGGTGGCCATTTGGGCAAACAAGCTTTGACCTGTACCGGTGCGTCGGGCTTGGCCAACGTGCACCACCAAGTTTGCTGATCGCTTGGATAAGGTAATATCGCAATTGAGCCCTTTGTGTCGGCAATTTGTTGGCGCCAGTTATGAAAAGCCAAATTTTCGGTGGCGGCATTGGGAAAAGCCGCCAAACCCAAAGCGTTCATTTCGGAGGATTGGGTCAATAACACCAACGGTCCTTGGCGCATTAACGAGGCGGTGATCAATGCGTTCCACATAGAGAGCAACACCTCTGGTGCTAAAATTTCGTTTCTTTGGGCCATCAAGCGTTGGAGTACAGCGTGCTCCCGAACCGGGTCCCATGGCGGGCTTTCAGTGGTCTTAAGAGCGCGCAAGTTGGTGGCCAAATGCAAACGTAACTCGGCCAATGCCAATATTTGATCATCAATCGCATCAATATTGGTCCGGGTTTGCAATATATCATCAGTGGAAGTGATCATGGTGAGGCTTTCGGTAAAAATACAGGTCGAACTTGTGGGGTGCGAGGATCAACCATACGCATTTTAGTGGCTTCAACCAATAACACACCACCTAAAAACGGCCAGAAAATTTCACCGGTTCGTTCCCATGCATTGATATTGGCCGAAGATGCAAACCAAGGATGCGGCGGGGCGAACAAAGCTTGCGCTCTGGCCGTGCAGATTAGACCCGCTTGCTCAAAAAGCCGCAAGACCTGAAAATAAGAAAATGAGCGCCCATGTCCAAACGGCGTACGAGACGTAGCCGACCACAAGCCAATGCGGTGCGGAACCACCAGCACAAGTCGCCCACCGGCCACTAAGGACCGGGTCAATTGATACAAGGATTGTAGCGGATCGGCGGCTTCTTCCAGAAAGTGCGCGACCAGTATTTTGTCAAAACAGTTTTCGGCAAACGGTAAAGCCAAAGGGTCGACCAAAACCGATTGCACATTGCCCGCCGCTGGCCATTGCTCTACGCCTTGGCGGGCGGGCATGGCATTGACCAACCGCCTCGCATCTTCTTGCCATTGCTCAATAAAGGCCGAGCCGAAACCAAGGCTAAGCACATCACGGCCCGCCATATTTGGCCATAAGGTCGCCAACCTGCGAGTCACACACAGTTTGACCATTTCACCAAGGCGTGTTTGATAAAACTGGCTTAATTCGTGTATATCTGGGTACATAGCTTCTCCGAAATACAAACATGCCGAATTTGGCGCTCATTGGCAAAGGAAAAACAAATGCTTGAAGTTGTACAAATCCCGTGTCTTACGGACAATTATGGATTTTTGGTTCATGATCCTGTATCTGGTAAAACCATTAGCATTGATAGTCCCGATCCAAATTTGATCACCAAAGCGTTAGAGGAGCGAAATTGGTCGCTTGATGCGATCTGGAATACCCATCATCATTTTGATCATGCCGGCGGCAATACCGCGTTGGTCGAGCGCTGGAATTGTCAGATCATCGCGCCATTAGGAGACGCAAAACATATCCCCAATGCCAACCGGTTGGTTACGGACGAAGATACCGTTTTTCTAGGCGAAGTGCCGGCGCGGGTTTTGCACACACCAGGCCATACCTTAGGACATGTGGTCTATCTGTTCGAATCACAAAAGCTGGCATTTGTCGGCGATACATTGTTTGCCTTAGGGTGCGGACGATTGTTTGAGGGCGGGCCAGAACAGATGTGGCCCAGCTTACAAAAACTAATGCAATTGCACCCAAGCACGCTGATCCATTGCGCCCACGAATACACCGCCGATAATTTACGCTTTGCTTTAACCATTGATCCAAAAAACCCGGACTTGTTGCACCGTGGGCAACAAATTCATCAAGCCCGCGCCGACGGCAAAGCTACCATACCGTTTTTATTGGAAACCGACCTTGCGACCAACCCGTTTTTACGGGCAGCAGACGAAGGAATTCGCCGCCAATTGCACCTAGAAACCGCAACGGATTGCGAAGTATTTGCAGAAATTCGAGGGCGGAAGGACATGTTTTAATGGCGAAAATGGCGCATGCCGGTAAAAACCATCGCTATTCCTGCTGCATCGGCCGCCGCAATTACCTCATCGTCACGGAGGGAGCCACCGGGCTGAATAACGGCGCTGGCCCCGGCCAGTGAAAGCTCGGATAACCCATCCGCAAACGGAAAAAATGCGTCTGAAGCGGCGCTTGAACCAAGGGTGCGGCTTTGTTCCCACCCGGCTTGCTCACATGCTTGCTTTGCTTTGCTGCTGGCGATTTTGGCCGCATCAACCCGGCTCATTTGTCCGGCGCCAATGCCCGCGGTTGCGCCGTCTTTGACATACACAATGGCATTGGATTTAACGTGTTTGGCTATTTTCCAAGCCATGACTAGATCAATCAATTCGGACCGGGTTGGTTTTATCTTGGTCACACAAACCAGATCATCAACGTCTATAGCTCCGTTATCGCGCTCTTGAACCAATAAGCCATCCGTCACCGTTTTTACCTCGGCGCCAACGCGGGTTGGCTCCGGCATTGCGCCGGTGAGCAACACGCGCAAATTTTTCTTGGCCGCAAATATTGCCAAGGCTTCGGTGCTGGCCATAGGCGCAATCACCGCTTCAACAAATATTTTACAGATCTCGGTAGCGGTCTCGGCGTTAATTTCAGTATTGCTAGCAATGATACCACCAAATGCCGACACGGGATCGCACGCCAAGGCGGCTTTATAGGCGCCCGCTTGAGTTTTGGACACCGCAACACCACACGGATTGGCATGTTTAATAATTGCCACCACGGTTTGCTGCTGCTGCGCAAATTCAGCAACCAGTTCAAACGCGGCATGCGCATCGTTCAAATTGTTATAGCTAAGGGCTTTGCCTTGTACTTGGGTGGCATTGGTTACGCCGGGCTTGGTTGTGCCGGTCCGGTAGAGGGCCGCTTGTTGATGTGGGTTCTCCCCATAACGCAATACCTGTTGCAACACCCCGCCAACGGTTCGGTATTGCGGGTTCGGCTCGCCAATTTGCTCGTTGAACCAATTGGCAATCTTCGTGTCATAATGGGCGGTGCGGCCAAAAGCTTTGGCGGCCAAGGCGATCCGTAGCTTGGCGCTCACTGCAGCATCTGGCCCCTCGAGCTCTGCCAATACGTCGGCTAGATCAATCATATCCGTGCAAACCGTGACAAAGGCATGGTTTTTAGCCGCTGCGCGCAACATGGCTGGACCGCCAATATCAATGTTCTCGATACATGTGGAAAAGTTAGCGCCGCTATCTCTGGTTTGCTCAAATGGATAGAGATTAACCACCAACAAATCGATCGCAACAATCCCGTGGGTTTGCATAGCGCTCACATGCTCTGGTACATCGCGCTTGGCCAGTAATCCCCCATGAATATTTGGATGTAAGGTTTTAACTCGACCGTCCATCATTTCCGGAAAATTCGTCAACTCGCTGGCATCAAGCACCGGCAATCCAGCCGCCAACAAGGTTTGGGCGGTACCGCCCGTTGAAACCAGTTCAACCCCAAGGGCGACCAACCGCGTGGCATATTCGGCCAACCCCGTTTTATCAGAAACCGAAAGCAAGGCCCGTTTGATCGCTAAGGGTTGTTGGCTCATAAGCTAGTTTCCGTATCCAAAGAAGCAATCCGCGCTCGATGTACCAATTTTCTTATAGAAACAAGCGGTAATTTAACTATTGGTATCAATTTTGCGTAACGACCAACGAACACAATTGCTTGGTTCTTCCCCCATACCATTGGGATCAGCAGCGCCGGTGATCAAAATTTGCACGGTTCGTTTTGGTGGCGCACCTGTCGCTAGGTATATAGACGGCTCCAAGCTTATCTGTGCCTGGTCACACCGAAATCGCCAACCCTCGCCATTTTCCAACAATAACAAAGCGCTACAGTGATCGCGGGCCATTGAAGCGCGCACATTTGGATGTAAGTGAAACCGCAACACGTAGGCAATTGGTTGTAGGTTTTGGGTTTTCTTCACTCCCACCGGACGTTCCAAACTGTCTTCGCCGCGCAAATCGAAACCGGTCTTGTCCAAAAACAATCGTCGGTTATGTTGCAATCCATACCTAGAAACATATTCGCGATGCCGACCAGACAGCCAAACACCATCATCGTTCTCGGTTCGCCGAGCCGGGAAAGCATCCTCGCGATCATAGGCAATTGGACCTAGTAATTTGGTGGCCAAACCCTTGACCAAAACTCGACTTGAAGACATATCATCAATGATCAATGTCGAGTGAGCCGCGCTCGTTCGGCTTGGATAACGCCATTGTTCACTCAGGTCCGCGGACCAACCGCAATTTGTTATTAAGTTCCCCGACTTGGTTTCGAAAACAAAACTAAGCGTGCCCGCATGCGCATTGCTAGCTTGCGCGCCCAATGGGGTACCGCCGCAGTCAAATAATAATGTCGAGCGTTTTGATTGCAGCCGTTGATATTTCGAATGCGGGGCAAACAAAAAGGGGGTTTCGCTTTTTCGAAGTACCGGTAAAGCTTGCCGGATCGCCAACCGATCCCCAACACCGCCGCCATTAAAGGGCGCCAACTCGCCCGTTGCCATCATACAAAATCGCACAAACGGTTGTAATTTATCTAGGGTTTGGCGAATAAATGACGGCACCATCATGGTTTGCTGATCAAGCAAAGTGGACAAAGCGTCAAGCTCCACCATCAATCGGGCCGCAATTTGCGGGTTGCGCGAGCCATGTCCGCCATCGGGTAAAACTTGCTTGCCGATTTCAAGCTCCAACAGATCAAGGCCTGTTTTCTGGAAACCCTTCATTCCAAACAAACAGGTGCCAGCTGTGGCCAACGCAATCGCGATCCACAATTTGGTTTCATTCTCATCGCAAACCGGGATCACTGATTTTAGGTGGCGCAATTGTCGGCCTAAACTATCCAACCGGGTACTGATATCGACGGCATTGCCGCTAAACAGATACGCGGCGGCCCCCAACCAAGCCAGACACCGTTCAGCGGTAATGGCTTCGTTCCAAGCAAACCGGTTCCAGCGACCATATTTGTTAATCCACGCATCGACATGACCACGGGTTAACGCAGCGGCTTCGTCATGGTTTGCATAAGCACTTACATCATCCAGCCAACCAAAGCTGTGCAGTGAACTGGCAAATGCTCTGGACGGCGTTGGTTGCGCCCAAGCATCCTCAATGCTGTCGAACGAGAGGCGCTTGCCAGCCAATTGCAAGACACCATCCGCAATATCTTCGCCATGAACGGGATCGGGCGTAAAAGGTCGCTTCGGCCAAGGTTTGTGTAAGATCGGCGCCGGGCCAGAAAAAACCACAGCGCGGTATAATGGCATCGCATGCCATTCATCACTGGCTGCTTGACGAAGGCGCAACAGTGCGCCACGTGCATATTGTGCCAGTTTCGGCTTGACCATATCCCAAAGCTCTCACGACCTGAAGTGCAGAACCAAACGGCACTCCTTGCGTAGTGCATACAACATAAAATACAAACACAGCAATGAAAAGCCAAGCCTAAACTACGTGCTTAGCCCTTCGGTCGCCCAGAACCATTTAATACCCGGCTTGAACGCCTTTTGGGATAACCCGAGCCCGTTCGCCATATTCGACCCAAACCGGGGTACCATTGGCAATTGGATAGTCACCGCCGCCTTGGGTAATGGTGATATGGTCGCCATCGCGGTCGAGCTGTATCGTATAGGCAAAGCCTTCTCGTTCCGTAGTATTTTTCTCAATTGCCGAACCGACAAGACCGCCAACAATTGCACCTAAAATGCCACCCACAAGCCGCCCTGCATCATCACCGCCAAGCTCAGCACCGGCAATACCGCCAACCGCAGCGCCGCCAACTGTGCCGACACCGCTTTGCGTGCCTTCAATTCGGATCGCGCGGCTGGAAACAACAATCCCAGAGTCAGAGCGCGATATTTGACCGATACTGCCACGGCTATAGTCATTGGCCCCTAATTCGGAGGCACATGCGCCGAGCAAAAGAGCGGTAGATAAACTAGCAGCGCCAACAGCGCGGCGAAGTGAATTTCGTTTCAACATAGGATTTCCTTGCATGAAATTAGAGAAAATAACCCCCAACGGGCAATCTATCAGGATGTTTCTGAACAAGTGCTGAACGTTCAGTAATGAGGTTCGAAACCCATTCTAACAATAGCAACCATAGTGATCTCTATCATACCGCTTTCTAAGTAGGCGGGACTTGACATTAATTTTTGTCAGGTATACATGACATAATATGTCAAGATAACCTGACATTTTTGTGATTCAAATACGGAGATATTAAAAATGAAAAAATTAAAGCCAAAGGGAGTTATGCATTTCCCGCCCATTAAAAATTTACCCATAGGCGCGATCATAGCTTTGATCACAGCCGTAATTGTCGCCATATTGGTGGCACGGGCATCCACCAATGCTGAAGCGGCAACTCAAATTTTTGCGGACAGGATCGTTGTCGAGGTTGAAGGCGAAGGCACCCCCGTCTTGATCATTCCAGGCCTTACCTCCTCACCAGAGGTATTTAAAAGCGCCCTGACACATCATCCACATACGAGTATTCATTGGATCACGCTTGCCGGTTTTGCCGGGGTTCCAGCGCCTACGGACTTGGATGAATTTGTTACGCCCGCAGCCAATGCAATTGTGAATTATATCAAGAAGAATGACTTAAAACAAATAAAGTTCGTCGGTCATTCCATGGGTGGGGTTCTGTCTTTGATGATCGCAGCGCAACTTCCTGAGCGGGTAGACAGTATCTTGATCATCGACGCGGTTCCGTTCTTAGCTGCTTTGTTCCAACCCGGTGCTGATCCCGAACTTGTAAAAAACAACAAAGCAACAATGCGCGCGCAAATTAGTAATATGAGCAATACCGCGTTCATCGCAATGATGCGCCAAGGCCTCCCAAGGCAAGCAACATCGCCCGCAGCACAAGCCCGTGTCTGGGCTGATATTGAACGTGCCGACCAACAAGCTGTTGCTGTTGCGACATCGGAACTGTTCACCACGGATTATCGCCCTATTTTGAAAAATATTGATGCTGAATTGTCTGTGATAATTCCACACAATGCGTATATCGGTGTAACGCCCGAACAATTGCGCGATCGGTACAAAGACCAGTATAATGGCATTGAAAATGCTGAATTTCATGTCATTGAAAATTCTCGCCATTTCATTATGCTTGATCAACCTGAAGCGCTCTCCGCAGCATTTAACGCTTTCATGGAAGGTAACGTAAATGAATAAGCCAGCCAAATTATACGGCATTCGGATGGTCTGGATTTTCGTCTTTTACACTGTCACCGTTGTTGGCATTAATCTGCTCGATGATCAATTTACATTGCCACAATGGTTTCGAATAACGATGTCATTGGCTCCAATACTTCCAGCAGTTCTGATGGTATTTGCGATTATTTCGTTCGTCCGAAGCATGGACGAAGTTTGGCAACGGATCATTACCGAGTCTTCTCTGGCTTCTGCGATAATTGTCGGGCTTGGCTGTTTCACCTATGGGTTTTTGCAAGGCGCAATGGTATTACCTGATATTTCACTATTGTGGGTATGGCCGGCCCTGATCGCAGTTCAAGGCATTGCCATGATCTTTGTCAAACGACGTTACCAATGAACAATAATATTCGCGCCCTTAGAGCGAAACTACGCTGGAGCCAAGCGGACCTTGCCGAACATGTCGGAGTTTCGCGCCAAGCAATCAACGCCGTAGAAACTGGAAAGCATGACCCATCTCTGCAACTTGCGTTTAATATTGCAAAGTCGTTTAACCTGACGATTGAGGGCGTATTTGACCCAACGGCGCAAGAGTAAACCTTGGCTTAAAGATTTAATGTTTACGCAAACGAGCGATAAAAAAGGCATCCATGCCGCCTTGGTCGGCCAACGCGCCGGGTGGAATTCGAACCATGCCATCGGTTAAAAACCCAGCAGCAAATCCAGCTTGTGGTTCGGTGAACGGCTCTAGGGTCAAGCTTTCGTCGGCCAATAGTTCAGCCAAAACCTGCTCGCCTTCTTCTGGTTCGGCTGAACAGACGCAATATATCATGCGGCCACCGGGTTTTAGCAGACGTGCCGCATTTTTCGCCAAGGCCAATTGTTGTTCGGCCAGCACAGCAAGGTCCGCAGCTCGTCGATTGTGCAACACATCCGGTTGCCGGCGAAAAATTCCGGTGGCTGAGCATGGTGCGTCCACCAACACCGCATCAAACTGTTGATCTGATTGCCAATGGGCCGCATCTTTACAGACCAACTTCGCGCTTTGTTTGGTTCGGCTTAGGTTTTCGCTCAGCCGTCTTAGGCGCTGTTTGTTCTGGTCAACCGCCGTAACCACGGCTCCAGCTGCCGCCAATTGCATGGTTTTTCCGCCGGGTGCAGCGCACATGTCTACGATCTGCTCATCCGGCTGTGGGTTGAGCAATTGCACCGGAAGGGCGGCGCTTACGTCCTGAACAATCCATGTGCCCTCGCCATACCCCGCAATGTCCTCAATGCGGCCCTTGGCGGCAATTCGGACAGTTTGTGGGCCGAGCCGTACGCCGTCCAATGCGCTCGCCCAGTGTTCAGGATCGGTAAAAACCGTCAAATCCAACGCCGGGGGTTCCATCAACGCCACGGCAGCTCGTTCACGGGTTCCCGCGCCATATCGTTCATCCCAAATTTCGCCTGGCCAATTGGGAATATTTTGGCTGATGGGGGTATCGTCAAGCAAGCCCTTTTGCTCTCGTAAAATTCGCCGAAAAATAGCGTTGATCAAGCCCTTATACGGGCGCGCGGTCCGCATCTGAACGGCCGTTTGCACAAATGAATGGACCACACCATGTGGCGCCGAGCGTAAAAACAATAGCTCGGCAGTTCCGGCCCGCAAAATCTGACGAGCGCTTAGCGCTTGTTTCGGCAATGGTTTGGCCAGCATCGCATCCAAAATCGCGTCTATTTGACCCATACGGCGCAAGCTCGTTCCAATAATGGCACGGCTTAAGGCCCGGTCCCGTGGCGGCAAGGCCATAAATCTTTGGTCTTGCTCTAAAAACTGATCCAAGGGCCGATGTTTGCCAAACACCCATTCCAACGCACGTACTGCACAACCACGGGGGTCGGGCCGATTGCGAATTGGTTTTGATTGTGTGTCCATACGAGGCCAGATACACTAGTGTTTCGACCAGCCCAAGCAAAATTACAAAAATAGAACAGCTGTTCTATACTCAAAACACCGAATGTACCGGTGTTTTGAGTATCGTTTTCTTTGCTACCCATCAACGTATCCAAAAACCGGTGCCCACTTTTTGGGTCGTCTTTGCTACCCATCAACTTATCCAAAAACCGGTGCCCACTTTTTGGGTCGATGGAGTATACAGATAAATCATGATATAAATCCACGAGCGAAACCCAAATGAGGCAATGATGAACCAACAACCCATAAGCAAGGCCGCAAAACGCGCCCTAGAAGAAGCCAATATCCGGCGCACCGAACAACAAAAAGCCAGCAAACCCGCCACAAAAGAAGCCGGCGGCCCCAAAGGCATTGAACCCACCCGCTATGGAGACTGGGAACGCAAAGGCATTGCCAGCGATTTCTAACCCGAAGCTAGAAAGACAGTCTTCAAACTCGAAGCTCCCAACCCGCGACCACACCTCGAACAACCCCAACCCAACTTGCCCGCGCAAGCGCGACTGCGCGTCGCCCGGTCAGGGCGCCCGGCCGGAGGCGCACTCTTCGCGCCGCGAGACAAAAAAACAGGAAACACCAGATGCGAGCGCGGGGATCGCCTAAATGGGATATTGATTTTGGTATGGGTTTTGCTCCTGCTAAGGTAGAATGTTCTATTTTGAGAAACAGGAGAGCGCCATGCGTTCAATTCAGCTCGTTGCAAGTTTGGTTTTGGCCTCTGCGTTCGGTGCAATCGCCAGCACCGCATTGGCCAGCGATCGTAATTTTTGTTTGGTTGGCGCTGCGAACAATGATGCGCAAAACCTGCATTGCGCGTCCGGGTGGATCGCCGCCAATGGCACCCAATTGGGACAGGTTCCCGACCCACGCAACACACCGAAAACACCGCACAATACTGCAAGTTCTGTTTGGTCTAGTTCGTCGGCATCCTATACATCTGGTGGCCACGCGACCCCGGTTTGGCAAGCACCAACCCGCGTCTATTCTTCGCAAGCCCAAAGATATACGCCACCAAGCCACCACCAAGCCGCCCTGCAACCGCAAATTCGCGAAGTTTTTGTAACCAGAGGCGCTGCACAGAGCACTGTGTATTCTGGCGATTGGAAGCAACAAGTTTATACGAGACCGGTACCGTCCGCACCCATACATCAAGGCGCAACTTGCGGTTCAACCTATACCGCGCCTGCGGTCTCACGCGGTACATATCGCCATCAAACCAATAATTGTGGTCATTATAGCAACCGACACACAAGTGGCAGTTCCGAATGTTTCACCTATGCGCAAGGCCAAAGGCAAGCCGTGGCCTGCCCTCAAGCAACCACCAACACATGGACCAACACATCACAGTCCTATCCGGTGACCGTTGTTCAACAGACGTCACATACACAAACAATATCAGATGGCTTTTTTAATGGCCTGAACGGTGGTGTCGGCGGCGGCGCGGTGAGCTTTTATGGTGGCGGCGGTGGCGGTTCATTTATTTCTAGTGGTTCAAGTAG
>JAESUG010000012.1 GCA_016763185.1 Robiginitomaculum sp.
CGTGGTCAGCACCCGCGTTTTACCGGTACCGGCCCCGGCCAGCACCAAAACTGGTCCGTCCAAAGCTTCAACCGCTTCGCGTTGGGCTGGGTTTAGGTTTTCCAAATAATCAGTTGCTCCCATTGGCGGCTTGGGCCGGGCCAGTTCGGAGATAGAGGGGATAGAATCTGTCATGCCTTGTTGTTTCGCAAAAACGAAAACAAAGCAAGAACGAGCTAGGGTTATTCCCAGCAAAATATGCAAAATACGGATATCGCAGGTTTGGTAAAACCTTAAACCTAGTTGACCATTCTGCGAATTAGGAAATATACGGCAACCAGAATCAGCAAAATACCGAGACCGGTAAGGCCGGGGCCGGTAATCCAGTCCCATTGGTCAACAATCACACCGCCCAATTTTCGGGTTTCAAAAATCCCGCCCACGGTGCAGATCAACCCAAGAATGCCCATCAAAACATACATGCCGATATTGCGTTGTTCAAGAACAACAAAATTACGATCGTTTAATTCAAACCCTTCTTTTGACATATCAAGAGGGGAAAGCTCGCCCTCACTAGGAAGCGGCGGCAATTGATCATGTTCATCATACGGAAAATCGCCCAATTTAACCGTAGTTATTGCCTCGTCGGACAATGAACTAGGCTCGACCGGGGTAGAGACCTCCACAATGCTTGAAATGGGGGGTGGCAACGCCGCCTCATCACCGGTTCGCTCAGTCACAGATACCTCGGTGTCGTTTGCCGCTAGCGGCTCATCGGTATTGTCGCTGGTATTGTCGCTTTCGTCGTTTGTTATTGGCTCATCTTCGACGTTGGTGGCAATTTTTGCCATGCGTCCAGCGATATTTTCGGCGACGGCGCCAACCGGCCCGCTAGCTGTGCCTTTTGCAAAAATGTCCCCGATTGGCACAAGTGCCGCACCATCTTGGGCCAAGGGCACCACAATATTAGCTTCATCAACTATCTTGGTTTCTGCAACCAGTGACGTTTCATCGGCTACTGGCACAGGTTCTAATGAGATAGCGTCATTAGCACTATCATTGTCATCATCTAAAAGCGCAACACTTGGCTGATCTTTGTTGAGCAAATCAGCATCTGGATTGAATGACAAGTCTATGCCATCGTCGGAAACTGAACTTGCCGACAGTAACGAACTAAGGGCCGCAGAATTGGCTAAGTCAATGGAGACCTCAACTGCGGTAGGCGATTGTTTTTGCTGAACATCTTCTTTGTTAATTCGGGTTGCAACATCTTCATCACGTTGCGCTATTAACCGCGCGGACGGGGCCAATACCTTACCCGCTGCCACGTCCAAAAAGTGTGCTTTTTCTGCAGTACGGCGGCGCACCAACGCATCAACCACCATCTCACGATCACCCAATTTGGCTTTGCGCCACACGTCAAATGCGGACGCGGCGCTGATTACATTGCCTTCATTTAAAAAGCGAACCACATCAGAATTAGCAAAGTTTTCAATCCCGATATTAAACGCTAACGACAATAGGCCATCTAGTTGCGGCTGTGACAAAGGCGCAAAAATGCAGTCTTTGATCTTTGTGTTTAAATTGGACATGTCCCACAATAACAAGTCTTCGGCATCATACAGATCAACCAAACCGCCTTCACGCGCCGAGGATGTATGACCATGCCCGATGACCCAAATGCCATTGGGTAACAAGGTAGCATTTGCTCGAAAGCCTTCAAATACCTTGATAAGCGCCAAGCCTTTTCCCGAAATTACAGTATCTTTTGTCATTTTACGTCCCAGAACGAAACAGATAATCAAGTATTCTGTTATGTTCCTGCAAGTCTCATGCAAGTCTCACGCAAGTCGCAAACCGGGCCAGCCGGACGCTATATCTTCAAAGATCAGGCAAATGACGCAACACTTCTACAGAGTTGATCGATGTAAACGCTGCGTAAAAGCCACCGCCAACGCCACCGCCAATGATAAACAAACTACCACCAACCGCCGTGGCTCCGGCTCCGGCTCTGGGGATTGATAAGTCTTCCCCTTGAGACCACTCTTCGGTTTTTGGGTCGAATATCCAATGGTCTTTTAAGGTTATGCCGCGCCCGCCGCTGCGCCCACCCATCACATGTATTTTGCCGACAAAGACCGCCGCGGCATGACTGGAGCGGGCAATCGGCAAATCAGGGCCTTGGCTCCAAACGCCGGTGGCAATGTCAAAAATGTCCACCGTCCCCGTAGGTGCCGCCGCCGTGCCGCCGCCAATCACATAAATTTTCCCGTCCAACGTCACCGCCGCGACCCCGCGCCGGGCGTATGGGGCGCCGTCAATCATTTCCCATTCGTTCAATGCGGGATCAAACACCGCCATCTGGTCCAAATTTTGGCCGGAACCGCCAATGGCGTATAGTTTCCCCTCGGCGGCAACCAACGCTAATGCAGCACGGCGAACCGGCAATGCTGGCCCAGGTTCCCAGTCACCTTGGATATCATCAAATTTCCAAAATTCTTGACCGGGAAGGCCGCGCCCATCGGCCGCATACCCGCCAACGGCATACAAAACGCCGTCCAAGCCGGCTAAGCCAAATTGTTCCAAGCCAACGGGTAAATCAGTGATATTTCGCCAGTTGCCCTGCACTGGATTATAGCGCTCAGCTACACTCATTGGTGCCAATCGACCGGCGCCACCAATGGCGTATATTTGCCCGTCCATTTGCGCGACCGCCAGTGCCGCGCGCGCCGTATCCATCGGCCGCCCTTCGCTCCATCCTTGGGCTAAAACCCCCGTGGGAAGCAGCATTACCAGTACAAAAACCATCAACCTAGACATAACTTTACCTTATACCAGAACCAGCGCCGCCAGTCCTAAGAAAATGAAAAACCCAACCACATCCGTCACCGTCGTCACAAATACAGTTGAGGCCACTGCCGGATCAGCCCCGAGGCGCTTTAAGCCTAACGGCACCAATACCCCGGCCAAACCCGCTACGAAATGATTTACAATCATCGCAAAAAAGATCACCCATGCAAGTGTTAATGAGCCAAACCATACCCACGTAATCAGCCCGACGATAATGGCAAAGATAAGGCCATGCACAAACCCTGCCAACATTTCGCGCCGGATTACTCGCCTGGCATTGGCACTGGTGATCTTACGAACGGCCAAGGCTCGCACCACCACCGTTAGCCCCTGCGTCGCTCCATTACCGCCCATGGAGGCGACAATTGGCATTAATATCGCCAATGCGATCACCCGCTCCATGGTTTGATCAAACAAGGAGATAACAAAAGAGGCCATAATCGCGGTCACTAGATTAACCAATAACCAGGGCGATCGACTTTGCACCACATCCCATACCGTATCGCCAAGGCCGGCCTCGCTCACCCCCGCGAGCGCCAACAAATCCTCGGTATGTTCGTCGTGCATCACCTTTACCATATCGTCGACAGTGATCATACCCACCAACCGTCCCGCCTCATCGACGACGGGTGCCGAAGGCAGGTCATATTTTTCGAATAAATAAGCCGCGTCTTCCTTGTCCATGTTTTGCGAAACTGTAACTTGCAATGGGATCATTACCTCTTCGAGATTGGCATTTCTTTGCGCCCGCAATAACGCAACCAAACCGACCCGACCCACCGGATGAAATCCAGGATCAACCACGTATAACTCATAAAATGATTCCGGTATATCATCCGCGGCAGCGTTGCGGATGCTGTCAATGGTTTGGGCCGCTGAATAAAATAACGGCAATGCAACCAATTCGCGCTGCATTAAGCGACCAACACTGTCCTCCTCGAACAATAACGAGTTTTCAAAAGCCGCGCGATCTTTGGGGGTGACCTCGTCCAAGACCTCGGCCCGTAACCCTTCGTCTAACTCCTCCACCAAATGCAAAGCATCATCAGATTCTAACTTTCCAATGGCATCCGCAATTTGACGAGCATTAAGCTCTTCAACTACCGTTTCGCACACATCATCGGGAAGCTCGGATAGAATTTCACCGCTAAACACAACTGGAATTAAACGGGCTAAAGCGCGTATTTGAGCCGACGATAATTGTTCAATGACATCGGCCGCATCTGCTGGATGCAACTCAGCGATGGCGGCCATTGCTGCGCTTTCGCTGTGCGCGTCCAACGCCCGGTACAGATCGCGTAACGCCCGAACATCTACCTCGATGCCGTTGCGTTTGTCGGTCTTGTTACTTGTCGGTGGTATGTCGCTCATCACCTGGGCCCAGCTATCAATTGAGCTTTACGTATACGAACCGTATCTGATTGTGAACAGAAACAATTTCCGAATTTTGGTTCACCACTGACTTTTTTTGCGATTTCCTGTTGACGATAATATTGAGAACTGTATTAGTACGCTAACACATTAGGACAAACCGATCATGCCCAACCCTGCACGTACTGAATTAGCTGAAGCTTTGCACTGTGTCGCCGATATCGCGGAAATGGAACGTTTTTTAACAGACCTTTGTACGCCCGCCGAATTGCGGGCCTTGTCTGAGCGCTGGCACGTCGCCAAATTGCTAGATGTTGGCGAGGCCTCTTATCGAAAGATCAACAAAATGACCGGAGTTAGCACCACAACCATCAGCCGTGTTTCCAGGTTCCTAAAAGAAGAGCCACACCAAGGATACCGCGCCGTATTGGACCGACAGAACGGACAAGAATTATGAGCGAGCGTTTAACCATAGCCATTCAAAAAAAGGGACGTTTGGCGGATGAAAGTTTCTCGCTGCTCCGCAAAAGCGGCCTGCACTTTACCATCCCTAGAGGCGGTTTGTTGGCCCGTGTTACCAATATGCCAGTTGATCTATTGCTGGTCCGTGATGATGATATTCCATCATTTGTCGCAAGTTCTGCCAGTGATATCGGAATTGTCGGTGAAAATGTTTTGGCCGAAGCGGCCCATAGTGCCACTTCACCATTTGATGCGAGCATCGCCCTGCGGCTCGGCTTTTCGCGGTGTAAATTATGCCTTGCTGGATTAGAAAACGGTGAAATAAAATCTATAAATAACTTAGAAAATACAACAATTGCAACAAGTTACCCAGGAATTCTAAATCATTTTTTACGTGAAAATAAAATTACCGCTAGCACTGTAGAAATGAAAGGCGCAGTGGAACTGGCCCCAAGCATTGGTATTGCCCAAAGCATTTGCGACCTGGTTTCGTCCGGTGCAACCTTGGAGGCCAACGGCCTTAGCGCCTTTGCTACTATTTTTCACAGCGAAGCCGTACTTGTTGGCTCAAGCCGCCCCTTGTCTGCGGACAAGCAAGCCTGTTTGGACCGTCTCGTGCGGCGCTTTGCCGGGGTCATTCAATCCGCAGAAACCAAATACATCATGATGAATGCGCCCAAAGCGCAATTGGCCGAAATCACCCGGCTCCTGCCCGGCTCTGATGCCCCGACCGTGATCCCGTTAGCCGGCAATGAGGATCTAGTTGCGGTGCAAGCGGTTTGTACCGAGACGGTATTTTGGGAAACATTAGAGGATTTAAAAGCGCTAGGTGCGCGAGCTATTTTGGTTCTGCCCATTGAAAAGATGATGAGTTGATATGCAAACTTTGATTTGGAATGACCTTACGGAACAACAAAAGCAAGCTGCTTTGCAACGGCCTTTGGCGATGAATGATGTACATGTGCAACATACGGTTCGTCAAATTATCGAGGATGTCAAACTTCGAGGCGAGCAAGCCGTAATAGACTATACGGCCCAATTTGATGGGGTGACATTGACGAAACTCACCGTTGACCCCGTGCAGATGCAAGCCGCATGGACGGCATTACCCGAAGCCGACAAACAGGCCTTGCAAATAGCCAAAACCAATATCGAACAGTTTCATCGTGCCCAAACCCCGCAACCTATCGAAGTTGAAACCATGCCCGGCGTGATTTGCCGCCGAGAGGTACGTCCACTGGAGACGGTTGGGCTTTATGTGCCGGGCGGCACAGCACCGTTGGTTTCCACTTTGTTGATGCTGGCGGTTCCGGCGCAGATCGCAGGGGTAAAGCGTCGCATTATAGTTACGCCACCGGCGGGATCTGGTCAGATAAATCAAGCGATACTGGCTGCGGCCCATCTTTGTCAGGTCACTGAAATGTTTACTTGCGGCGGGGTGCAAGCCACTGCGGCAATGGCTTTTGGCACCACAAACATCCCCCGTTGTGATAAAATTTTTGGCCCCGGCAATCTGTATGTAACCACGGCCAAACAGTATGCCGCACAACTTTTGAACGGCCCGGCGATTGATTTACCTGCTGGCCCCAGCGAGGTGATGGTGGTGGCTGGCGCAAATGCCAACCCAAGCTTTGTGGCGGCTGATCTGTTAAGTCAGGCCGAACATGATGTGTTGGCACAAGTTATGTGCATTTGCCCATCCACAGAAGTAGCCAATGCAATCATCACCCAAATTGGGCAGCAAATAACCAGTTTGCCACGCCGCAAAATTGCCGAACAAGCCCTGTCCTCTGCCCGCTTTATAATTGCCGACACTCGTTCCATGATTGTCGATATTATCAATACATATGCGCCGGAGCATTTATTGTTGCAAATTGATGATCCCGAACTGCTCGTCCCCGACATTCAACACGCCGGTTCAATTTTTCTGGGCAACTGGACCCCCGAAGCCGTGGGCGATTATGCCAGTGGCACCAACCATACCTTACCCACATCTGGCGCGGCACGGGCCTATAGCGGCGTAACGGTGGAAAGCTTCATGAAATATATTAGCATCCAACAACTGAGCCGTCTTGGTCTGCAAAACATTGCCCCCACCGTGGAACGTTTGGCGCAAATCGAGGGTTTGGAGGCCCACCGGCGGGCTGTAGGCATACGATTAGAAGGAATAAACTGATGAACTGGCCCGTAAACCTCGCACGCAAAGCCATTGTCGAGCTTTGTGCCTCTCCTGCTCGCGATGGAATGACAAATGCGCTGCATTTGGATTCCAATGAAGCCCCGTGGGCACCACCGCCATCAGATGCCAGTGTCGCTGATTACAACCGCTATCCGGAACGGCAACCGGCTCATTTGCGAGCGCGCCTTGCTGGATTATACGGTGTTGCACCGGACCAAGTTATGATGAGCCGGGGTGCCGACGACAGTATCGAGATTTTAATCAGAACCTTTTGCGAAGCCAATCAAGACAGTATTTTGATTTGTCCGCCGACCTTTGGGTTTTTCAAAACAGCGGCACAAATCCAAGGTGCAAAAATCATTGAAGCCCCGTTATTTCCTGACGGAACATGGGATGAGACGAGCCTTCGGGCCGCCATCGAAGACGGGAAGCCAAAATTGGTTTTTTTGTGTTCGCCCAACAACCCGACCGGGAACAGTATTGACCCAAATCTGGTGCGACAACTTTGCCTAGATTACCCGCAAACTCTTATCGTGGTCGACGAAGCCTATATCGAGTTTTCAGTGCAGCAGAGCCTTACCTCATTGATGGTGGAGGCGCCAAACCTGATTGTGCTACGAACGTTGTCAAAGGCTTATGGCCTTGCCGGTGTCCGGTTGGGGGCTTGTTTGGCCCACAAGCTTATTATCGAGCTGTTGCTAAAGGTATTACCGCCCTACCCCATTGCGCGCCCGGTGGAACAAGTGGTCATGCGCGCCTTGACCCCAGCCGCCATGCCCGTGCATCAAGCACGGATAACCCTCATTCAAACAGAACGCGCGCGCGTTGCCGACGCGCTGGAAACCTCGCCCTTCATCGAAAAGGCCTACCCATCCGATGGTAATTTCATCCTGATTACAACCAAAAATAACAAAGGATTACTCGCGGCGCTGGCTCGTTCCGATATAAAAATTCGTGATTTTGGAACGGCAATAGAAGGCGAGTTTTGGCAATCAACCTTACGCCTATCCATTGGCTCGCCAGAGCAAAACACCAGCCTGCTGGCCGCATTACAAGCACAAACCGCCACCCCACCCAAGGAGCGCACCGGCGAAGCGTTTCGCAAAACCAAGGAAACCGACATTGCAGTCCGGGTTAATCTCGACGACCCAACAACCGTTATGATTGATACTGGGATTGGTTTTTTCGACCATATGCTCGAGCAAATTGCCGTCCACGGAAAAATCGGAATGGTCATCAGTGCCAAGGGCGATCTGCACATCGACACCCATCACACGGTTGAAGACACCGCCCTTGCTCTTGGCGCGGCCCTGTCGCAGGCGCTGGGCAATAAATCTGGTATTGGTCGCTATGGGTTTTTAATGCCGATGGATGAGGCAGCCGCCACGATTGCCGTTGATCTATCTGGTCGTCCGGCGATGATATTTTCCGGTACATTTAGCGTTGACCATGTGGGCGAATTTGCTGCCGAAATGTGCCCACACTTCTTCCAAAGCCTGGCCCAAAGCTTGGGCGCGGCCATTCAGATCAATGTAACTGGCGACAATACCCACCACATGATCGAGGCTTGCTTTAAGGGTGTGGGTCGCGCCCTACGCCCGGCGTTTGCCCAAATTGGTGGCGACATTCCATCGAGCAAAGGAACACTTTGAATGTCAGTGGTCATCGTCGATACCGGATGTGCTAATTTAGCCAGTATTCGCTTTGCCTATCAGCGCTTGGGCGTGGACGCGATTGTCTCGGACAATGGCGCACAGATCGCGGCAGCACCAAGGGTGATTTTGCCCGGTGTTGGCTCGGCACCCTATGCAATGCGCCAGATTATCGACAAAGGCTTGCAACCGATTTTACAAAACCTAAAGCAACCGGTATTGGGTATATGCCTTGGGATGCAAATTTTGTTTGAGGCCTTGGATGAAGGCGCAAAGTCCACTCAAGGCCTAGGGTTGGTGCCGGGGGCAATCACCAAGCTCGACACCAAAGGTCAGCCATCGCCCCATATGGGATGGAATACATTAGCATTTCATGCGAGCGAGCCGATTTTGAGCGGCATTACCAATGGTGATTACGTCTATTTTGTTCATTCTTTTGCGGCGGCGGTTTGTGAACGAACCATAGCCAGTTGTGAATATGGTACTCAGTTTGCCGCTATTGTTCGGCATCAAAACATCTATGCTTGTCAATTTCACCCTGAACGCAGTGGTGCAGTTGGCGCTCGTATTTTGGCAAATTTCTTGGAAGTTCCCACATGATTTATCCAGCAATTGATCTGATCAACGGAGCTTGCGTTCGCTTAACGCAAGGTGATTTTAGCCAACAGACCCTGTATGACATATCACCTATAATCCAAGCCAAAGCCTATGCCCAAGCCGGTGCAAAATGGGCGCATATCGTTGACCTGGACGGTGCAAAACAAGGAAACCTCGCCCAAAGCGAGTTGTTAATCGAAATCGCCAAGCAAAGCGCTCTTCATGTCCAAACTGGCGGCGGCATACGTGAGTTATCCCAAATCCAGCACTTGCTGGAAAATGGTATTGCACGCGTGGTCATCGGCTCATTGGCGGTAACAGATCCGCAATTGGTAATCTCATGGCTTGAACAGATAGGCGGCAAACAATTGGTACTGGCATTGGATGTCAATATCGGCGGGGAAAGCGAGCCATATCCAGCCATTCGCGGATGGACGCAAAACACGGGCCGAACCCTATGGCAGGTGTTGGATGGATATGCGGGAACGGACCTGCAAACCATTTTGGTAACTGACATTAGCAAAGACGGCGTTTTGGGCGGAGCCAATACAAAGCTCTATCAACAGATCATGCGCCGCTATCCCAATTTGAACCTGATCACCTCTGGCGGGGTTGGAACTTTGAGCGATGTGGTCCAATTAAAAACCTTAAACCCATATGGCATTATTATCGGCAAAGCCCTTTACGAGAACCGCTTTAGCGTAGAGCAGGCCATCCAATGCTAGCCCGGCGCATTATCCCCTGCCTTGATGTGATGGACGGCCGCGTGGTCAAAGGCGTCCAGTTCAAAAACCACCAAGACGTAGGCGACATTGTCGGTCTGGCCCAGCGCTATCGCGACCAAGGTGCCGATGAGCTGGTTTTTTATGACATCACCGCCAGCACCGAAGGCCGCACAATTAGCCCAAACTGGGTGCAGGCTGTATCCGAAATTCTTGACATCCCGTTTTGTGTGGCTGGCGGCATTACAACCGTTGCCGCCGCCGGCGCACGCTTGGCGGCGGGGGCCGATAAAATATCCATCAACTCACCGGCTTTGGCTCGCCCGGAACTGATCAATGAACTGCACGATGCATTTGGCCGCCAATGCGTGGTGCTCGGTGTCGATAGCTTTCAAACCAAAACCGGCTATCACGTCAAAGCGCTGACCGGCGACCCAGATAAAACACACGATACGGGCCGCCAGACCTTGGCTTGGGTGCAAGAAGCTATCGCACGCGGGGCCGGTGAAATTGTCCTAAACTGTATCAATCAAGACGGGGTTCGAAAGGGCTATGATATTGCACAATTGGCCAAGGTACGAAAAATTTGTGACGTGCCGTTGATCGCCTCTGGTGGTGCTGGAAAAGCTTCGCATTTTACCCAAGTGTTTCGCCGAGCACAGGTCGACGGCGCCTTGGCCGCCAGCGTTTTTCACAAATCCATCTTGACAATTTCCCATCTAAAGGCCGAATTAGCCGCAACCGGAATTAAGGTTCGACAATGAATATTGATTTTAGCAAAGGCAATTCCTTGGTGCCCGCCATTGTCCAAAACGATCAAAGCGAACAAGTTCTAATGTTGGGGTATATGAACGCCGAAGCTCTCGCCAAAACCAAGCAAACCGGTTTGGTGACCTTCTATAGCCGCTCACGCCAAACTTTATGGACCAAGGGCGAAACCAGTGGCAACACACTGCAATTGGTCTCCATTCACGAGGATTGCGATCACGATACATTGCTGGTTCGCGCCCTTCCAAATGGCCCAACCTGTCATCAGGGCACGGTTTCTTGCTTTGGCGACGATGGCCCGCAAGGTTTGGGGTTTCTTGGCACTTTGGAGAGCTTGATTGAAACCCGCAAAACCGCCGATCCAGAACATTCTTACACCGCCAAATTACTGCAAAGCCCCTTGCAACGTATCGCGCAGAAAGTCGGTGAGGAAGGCGTAGAAACCGCATTGGCAGCGGTTGCCGAACCCACCGAAAAACTAACCGAAGAAAGCGCTGATCTTGTTTTTCACCTGATGGTCTTGCTGGCTGCCAAAGACATAAAACTAGCCGATGTCATACAAGTGTTGCGCCAGCGCCATAAGAGTTGATAGATATAGCCATGGCCGCAAATCTAAACAGCAATGTGCTTATCATCGGCGGCGGACAGGCCGGGTTTCAAACCGCACATACCTTGCGCGCCAAGGGACATGTCGGGCCGATTCAAATTATTGGCGACGAGCCGCATTTGCCCTATCAGCGCCCCCCCTTGTCCAAGGCTTTTTTGGCCGGCGAGTTGAATGTTGAACGCTTGTTTTTCAGACCCGCCACCTATTACGAACAGCAAAATATCGACATAAAATTGGGGGTATCGGTAGAAAGTCTGTGCCGAACCTCAAAAACGGTGCGAACAACCGATGGTACAACCTTGGCCTATGATGTTTTGGTTCTGGCCACCGGCGCACGGGTTCGGCCCCTGCCCGATGGTATCTGCACCAAACCAGAACAGCTGTTATACTTGCGCGGAATTGATGACGTACAGCGCTTGTTGGCGGCGAGTACAACCAAAAACTCGTTTTTAATCATTGGCGGTGGATTTATTGGCTTAGAGGCCGCAGCTACATTGAAAAAATTAGGAAAAACGGTGGTTGTTGCTGAATTCCAACCCATGGTTATTCCCGGCCTTGTCGCACCAGAATTGAGCCAATACCTTGAAAATTTACACCGGAACATGGGCGTTGATGTACGAACAAATACCAATGCCACCCATGTGCGATCACAAGCAGACAATGGGTTTGATATTGGCTTTGGGTTTGATATTGGCTTTGCTGATGGCATACGCTTGAATGTTGACGCGGTATTGGTCGGCATTGGCGTACTCCCCAATGTCGAATTTGGACAGGCTGCGGGGTTGAAAACCGATCGCGGGTTTTGTGTTGATGCCCAAGCTAGAACCAATGACCCTAATATTTTTGCCGTTGGCGATTGCGCCCACGGGCAAAACACTTGGGTTTCCACGCCTATACATCTCGAATCCGTGCAAAACGCCATCGACCAAGCCAGTATCGCCGCCCAAGCCATATTGGGTTCCGACAAGGAATACGCCGCAGTTCCGTGGTTTTGGTCGGATCAGTACCATGTCAAAATACAAATGGCTGGCTTGATCACCGACTATGATCAAACCGTGGTCACAGGTGAACCAGACGATGACAAATTTAGCATATTTTATTTCCAAAATGACCAGTTAATCGCCGTACACACCGCCAACCACCCGGTGAACCATATGGCAGCACGCCGTATTCTAGCCCAAGCAGAACCCGTAACTTTTGCTGATTGCACCAAACATGGTTTTGATGGTAAAGCATTGATGAATATAACGAAATAGTTTGTATTTTTGGAGACCATTTCAATTTTGCCACCAGCCTCGCCACCTGTCACCCCACGCCTACTCCCAACCTGTCACCCCGCAACTACCTACCACCTGTCACCCTCCGATTTGTTCGGGGGGTCCAGCTCTTCGTGCAACAACCCCATGCATTTTTCATGGTACGCTATGGACCCCCCGAACAAGTCGTGGGGTGACAAAGGGGGGATGGTCGTGGGGTGACGAAAAGGGATGGTCGTGGATGGCAAAAAGGGGTGGTCATGAGGTAACAAAAGGGGATGGCCGCAGGGTGACAAAACGGAGGTGACCGCAGGGTGACAAGGGGCAATCAACGGGAACCGAAAAACAACTTAACTACCCCTGCCTCACATGTTTGGGCTTAATCTCATCTATACTTGCGCAGCCCAACAGCGCCATGTCTCGTTCCAACTCGGCGCGAAATAAATCGAGTACCCGGCGCACCCCAGCCGTACCGCCCGCTGCTAGCCCGTACAAATATGGGCGGCCAAAGGCACAAGCATTTGCCCCTAACGCCAAGGCCTTGATGACATCAGTGCCGCGGCGAATACCGCCTTCGACAATCAGCTCCATTTCACCCCCCACCGCTTCGCGGATCGGGGCCACCATGTCGATGGGAGCTGGTACGTGATCAAGTTGCCGACCCCCATGATTGGAGATCATCACCGCGCTGGCCCCATGATCGCGAGCTTTGATCGCATCTGCTGCGGTAATGATGCCTTTGATCGCAAACGGCCCGCCCCATTCATTGGCCAGCCATTCAGCATCTTTCCAGGTAAGGGAACGGTCAAATTGCTCATTAATATATTGGGCAATCCCACCTTTTTGGGTACCGGCCACTTGGTGCGAGATATTGACCATGTCAAAGCCACCACCGGTTAGCGCGTGAAACACCCATTCGGGCGACAGGGCAAAGCTAGCCAAGCTAGCGGGGGTAAACTTGGGCGGCATCGCCATGCCCGTGACCAGATCGCGCTCGCGATTGCCGGCCACTGGCGTATCAACGGTGAGGCACAGTGCGCTATACCCTGCCTGCTTGCACCGGGCCACCAATTCACGAGTTAGCCCGCGATCGCGCAACACATAGGTTTGAAATAACTTCGGACCGGGACAAGCGGCGGCAATATCTTCAATACTAGCGGTTGCCACGGTAGACACGCCGTACATCACGCCGAACTCGTCGGCAGCACGAGCAACGCCTAGTTCGTGGTCATGATGAAACAAGCGCGACATGCCAGTCGGTGCCAGATATACCGGCAACGACATGGTTGCCCCCAAGACATGGGTGCGTAGGTCGATGTTCTCAACCCCGCGCAGCATTTCAGGCAATAGTTTATATTTTTCAAATGCATGCACGTTATTGCCCAGCGACCATTCATCATCGGCCCCGCCTTCCAGATAATGAAAAATCGGGCTTGGCAATTTGCGCCGCGCTAGGGTACGAAAATCAGCATAGGTAAAACAACGAGATAGCTTCATCGGGTTCTTTCTATTTGAAGCGTTCAGTTACCTATAAAATGGGTTGATGTGCAATGTTTGTGGTGACTTTATTACGTGAGCCGGTCCAATAACACTGGTATTTGTCGCAGACTAATGCAAAACATGCCTTTGAAATTTCGATATGGAATTTGGAGCCCTATTGCATCCCATGACAGCAGAAATTGGAAATTTTGCACTGATTTTGGCCTTTGTGCTGGCCGTGGTGCAAAGCACGGTGCCGATGCTCGGCGTGCGCACGAATAATCTGCGCCTGATGCGTCTTGCGGATGTGACAGCCATCGGGCAATTGCTGTTTGTGTTGATTGCATTTTTGGCCCTGACCATTGCATTTGTTCGTTCGGACTTTTCCGTGGAACTGGTGGCCCAACACTCGCACTCGCTCAAGCCAATGCTGTACAAGATATCCGGCGTTTGGGCCAATCATGAAGGCTCGATGTTGTTGTGGGTACTCATCCTTAGCCTGTATGGAGCCATGGTGCCGTTGTTCGGAGGGGCATTACCTATTCGCTTGAAAACCTTGGCTATTTCTGTGCAAGGCATGATCGGTGTTGGCTTTTTTGGCTTTATTATATTCACCTCAAATCCGTTTGCTAGGTTGGCCGAGATACCGCTGGATGGCAATGGGCTAAACCCATTATTACAAGACCCGGGCCTGGCATTTCATCCGCCGTTTTTGTATTTGGGTTATGTCGGGTTTTCGATGGCGTTTTCGTTTTCAGTGGCGGCATTACTGGATGGCAAAGTGGATGCACTATGGGCCAGATGGCTGCGACCTTGGGTATTGGTATCCTGGTCGTTTTTAACCATTGGCATCACCATGGGCAGTATCTGGGCCTATTACGAGCTTGGTTGGGGTGGCTGGTGGTTTTGGGATCCGGTTGAAAATGTATCGCTTTTGCCGTGGCTGGCCGGCACCGCATTATTGCACTCAACCCTGGTGGTTGAACGCCGGTACGCGCTGGCCCATTGGACAGTATTACTCGGTATTTTGACATTTAGTTTAAGCTTGATCGGGACGTTCTTGGTGCGCTCCGGCGTGATCACCAGTGTGCATGCGTTTGCCAATGACCCTGAACGCGGCGTGTATATTTTGGCGCTGTTACTCCTCGCTTCGGGCAGCGCTTTGACGTTGTATGCACTTCGTTCCTCACAATTACGGGTTGGCAATGGTTTTGAAGTTTGTAGCCGCGAGGCCGGTTTGGCCATCAATAATATCTTGCTCGTTTGCGCCACCGCTGTGGTGTTTTTAGGCACATTTTACCCGCTATTGATCGACATCACATCCGACGATAAAATCTCAGTTGGACCGCCATTTTTTGATTTGTATGTGGGTTATATTATGGGCGCATTGGTGATTTTCATGGGCGTGGCGCCGATGTTAAAATGGCGACATGATAGTTTCAATAACATTCGTAAACCATTGATTATACTGATAATTACTAGCTTTAGTTTAGCTTGCATCGTCGCCATTTTTGGCAAATCCATATTGGGCGGTATTGGGCTCATGCTGGCACTTTGGTTGTTTGTTGGAACATGGATTACCTTTGGCAGGAAAGTCCGATTTGGACAACTTACCCTTGACGAAAACTGGCGAATGGCCAAAGCATTACCAGCAGGGGTATACGGCTTTCTCGCCGCCCATTTAGGGATGAGCGTTACCGTGGTTGGCATTACCTGCATGGGCGTTTGGGCTGACGAGAAAATTTTGATGATGCAGCTCGGCGATACTACCGAGCTCGGTGGTTATACGATCGAGCTCCGCGATGTTCGTAACGGGACCGGCCCCAATTACAGCGCTGAAACCGCAACATTCACCCTGTCCAAAGCCGCCAAGCCCATCGGCCAGATGCGCTCGGAGCGGCGGTTCTATCCGGTACGGGTCACACAGACCACCGAAGCCGGTATTCATGTGCGCCCGACCCGCAATCTATATGTGGCCATTGGCGAGGGCGAACCGGCACGCGGCTGGGCGGTACGGATATATTTCCATCCCTTCGTGAATTGGATTTGGGCCGGAGCCTTGTTGATGGCATTGGGCGGGTTTATTGCCCTTGGCGATCGGCGATTACGATTGCCCAAACCCCGCGAGGACGAGGTGACGATATGAAAGTCTCGCTGATATCGTTGGTCCCCGTGCTCTTGCTGGTTGGCATGGTTGCCCTTTTTGCCCTTGGCTTGGGCAAAGACCCTAGCTTGTTGCCATCGGTGATGGTGGAGCGCCCCATGCCGGATTTTGTGTTGGAACCGGTACTGGACAATATGGAAGTTTTTGCACCCGCAGATCTTCTTGGCCAAATTTCCTTGGTCAATGTGTTTGGTTCGTGGTGTGCGGCATGTCTGCTAGAGCATCCGACTTTGATGCGTTTGGCACGAGAACAGCGTATTGCGATTTATGGCGTAAATTGGCGCGATAGTGCTGAAAATGGCGCAAATTGGCTAAAACAGCACGGCAACCCATACCTAAAAGTAGGGCTAGATGAGCACAGCAAAATGATCATTGATTTGGGCGTTACCGGCGCACCGGAAACCTATATAACGGACGCCCAAGGCCGTATTCGTTTCAAACAAGTTGGGCCGATTACCGAAGCCGTCTGGCACCAAACCATTTTGCCGGTGGTCCTCACCCTAGAGGCCGAAACATGAAGTATTTTATCGCCCTTATCCTCGGATTACTGATGTTAACTCCCGCTGGATTTTCGGCGCAGCCCGCCGAGCAATTATCCGACCCGGCGCTCGAAACCCGCGCCCGCCAGATCAGCAAGGGTTTGCGCTGTGTAGTTTGTCAAAACCAGTCGATTGACGACTCGGATGCGCCGTTGGCCGCCGATATGCGAAACCTAGTTCGCACTCGTTTGCTGGCCGGCGACAGCAATGATGAAGTCGTCGAGTATATCACCGACCGATACGGTAATTTTGTATTATTGCGACCGCCCTTTATGGCCAGCACCTATGGGTTGTGGTTGGGACCATTGGGGTTTGTGTTATTTGGTGCCGTCTTGTTTTGGCGAGCAGCACGGCGCAAACCCGCACCCCCATCTAGCGCCGAAGATCAACAGCTAGATGAACACCTCACTCAACTTCGAAAGTAGCACTCATGTTTTGGATTGTTCTTGGTTTATTTTTGATTGC
>JAESUG010000113.1 GCA_016763185.1 Robiginitomaculum sp.
AGATAATCAACATCAATAGATGGCTCGGAAAAGCCAAAAGATGATGATTGCGATGAAAACTGGGGTGGCGGCACGTAAGGCGTAACAGAATACTGTACAGGTGGCCTAGTTTGAGGGTGAGGGCGCTGATTATTTTGATTTGACTGCCCCTGCGCGTAAGCAAACCCCGAAAGCAAAAATAGTATGGATGTAATAAAAGTTAGGGCTGTCATTACACAACTACATGATTTTATGCGAAAAGCTCTCATAGTAAATTCCTTCAGCCCAGCGTAACTGTGTATATCATTAATTGTTATAAGTTGCAATACACCCATTTCGTGCATGAGACTTTGCCGCCGGATACGATCCATTTTTAGGGTTAGCATTTTAGTTATTTTGAACTTGAAGAGGTTTTTTGAAGTTAACAGGTACCAACGGATGTGATCATACCCCAGTGAATCATGGTTTGATTTCGGAAGGCTTTCATTGTTTTGCGAGAGGTCAGATGCCTACAAATGTTAAACAAATTGTAGATGGTACCATGAGTTGAGAGTAGCCTTTGCGCTGATCTTATCGATCTAAACTTTTGTGCTTTTCGCTCCCGTCGCCTTATAGGAACATGCGAACATTCGGCTCGATTATTTTTACGTCCTCTGACGTCGTCGCCCACATATGACAATACTTATCGAACGATTGTTTGCACGAGGTTATAACGTGTGTTATAACTTGCGGGAATAAGGAAATACGCCATGACAGAGCTCAAAGTAACAACGGTCGGTAATTCTATGGGCGTTATTTTGTCCAAGGAACTTTTATCCAAGCTCCGCGTGCAAAAAGGAGACAAGCTATTTGTTTCGGAAACTCCAAACGGCATTGAGCTATCATCCTATAACCCTGAGTTTGCTGCGCAAATGGATGTGGCAGAAAAAATTATGAGAAAAGACAGGGATGTACTGCGCAAGTTGGCTCAATAAAAATGACTGAGCCAATATGGGTAAAGGATGAGGTCGTACTAGCTGTCCATAATCGTCAACTTGCTGAACATGGTGGAGGTGAAGGCATTCGAGATCTTTCACTATTGGATTCTGCTCTGCATAAGCTCAAAAACCTGTATCACTATAGCGATCCAAAACCAACGCTTGCGGCAATGGCGGCGGCGTACGCCTATGGGATTTGCAATAATCACCCCTTTGTTGATGGAAATAAACGTACCGCCTTTGTGATTTGTCAATTATTTCTAAATCTCAACGGCGTGGAATTATTGACATCGCAAACTGAAAAATATGAAACTTTCCTGCAACTGGCTGCCG
Organism: Robiginitomaculum sp.; assembly: GCA_016763185.1. Classification (GTDB taxonomy): domain Bacteria; phylum Pseudomonadota; class Alphaproteobacteria; order Caulobacterales; family Maricaulaceae; genus Robiginitomaculum_B. The sequence goes on from JAESUG010000113.1 coordinate 1,290, forward strand.
GAGATATTAGCGAGCGGGAACTTGCCGCTTGGATTGCTCAGTTTTTGTTAAAATAGACAAAATTCAAGGCAATGCGAAATTTTCCCTGAATACCGTGAGGAATTCCCTACTTTCTCAATATAATTCCCTGTTCCAGTTTTTAGGGAATTTATCGACTAAAGGGCTGAAACTATGTGGATATTTTTGAGTAAAATCCGCCATATTACCCAAAAATCTAAAATTTCCCTGTATTTTCCCTGTTAACTGGGAAATTACGGGTGAGACTGGTTCGCTCATGACTACGCACACCACCATTTTTGTTTGTCCTATCGCGACGGCAAGCCTCGCTACTTGAGGACGGTTCCGGTTCGATATTACATCTCGAACCGCCACCACTCAGTCTGTTGATTTTCCTGTGATATTGCACGCCGACTTTGTCACGTTAACTCACTATTCTCGCTGTTAAGATATCAAAACCGGATAAAAATCTCAATCTATTCTCGGCACCGTTCTCCATGCCGATTTCATTCATCGCGCGCCGTTTCTCCAAAATGTCGGAGGACGCAAGAATAATCGAGCTGAATGTTCGTATGTTCCGATATGGCGGTGGGAGCGAAAAGCACAAAAATTTGGATCAATAGGATCAACGCAAAGGCTACTCTCCGCTCATGGCCCCATCTATGATTTGTTTAACATTCGCCGGCATCTTATCTCTCGCACAATAATGAAAGCCTTCCGGAAGCAAACCATGAACGACTGGGGTATCGTTATGTCCGCTGGTACCTGGTAACGAAAACCATCACGGAAAAACTTACCTGAGGAAGTTAACGTGACACAACCTCAACACAATAAAAATGTTGGTCAGTATGGGGCATGAAATCGATCATAGATTTAAATATAATCACCAAATATGGATGGAGGCTGGTTCGTTTGCACCCATTTCCCGTCAATAAAGTGAATGCCACATTCTGTTTTATCCGAGCTACGCCAACGGCCCGCTCTTGGATCTTCACCCTCACCGACCTTCGTTGTGCAAGGCTCGCAACCAACAGATTTGAAACCAAATGCGAGCAGTGGATGTGGCGGCAGCCCGTGTTTATGCATATAACCTGTCACATCTTTGGCGCGCCAATAAGCAAGCGGGTTAAGCTTTGTCTGGCCTTTATCCGTTTCTAAGATTTCAATATTGGCACGGTCGGGTGTTTGGTAACGCTTGCGGCCTGTTATGCGGGCTTTATATTTATGGATATGGGCTTCCAGAGGGCGCACTTTTCGTAAGTCGCAGCAGGCGTCTTTATCCGTTTGGTTTAAAGCTCCATCTGGGTCAGTCTGCGCAAGCTCAGTCACGTCAAGTGTAACATTTTGAAAATTTGTTAACCCAAGAGTTTTAACCAGCCAGTCCCGATACACCAATGTTTCAGAAAAGTGCTTACCTGTTTCCAAAAACAAGATAGGTGTGTTCTTATCAATCCTTGAAATCATATGTAAAAGCACGGCGCTATCAATCCCCATAGATGAAGCCAAGGCAATCTCACCTTTGAAATCAACTTGCAAAGCCCTCTCTAATGCGGCCTCCGCTGATAAGCCTTTATATTTATCAGGCAAAGCAATTGCGCGTTTTGCTGCGCGGGCCGCGAAGATATTCTGCGCGGGGCCATTTACGGCTCCATACCCTTTTTGGTAACTCAACTGAAAATCATCAAGCGCCGCGCGCCATTCGGATTCGGATTGCTGCTCAAATGTTAAGGGGTCAATTTTTACCGCGTCAAACCCACATTGCAGAGCAAAGCTGTATTGGTCGGGAATAAGAGGGCCAGAGGCAATGAGCTCGCCCTTATATTGAAATTGACTGCGCAACTGCCGCGCGATTGAAAACCCGCGCCCGTCAGCGAACCCAGAAAATTCAATCTCGATTGTATTAAGCCGAGCAAGATGAGGTGCTAGCTTATGCAAATCAACTTCTGGCGAAAGCCGAACCGAACTGGCGTCATTACTCGCCAGAAAGGTTTCTAAAAACGGATGTTCGGCACTGGCCTGATCATGGGCACAGCCATTTTTAATGAGTATCATAGAGCACCTCCTTAAATGGGGCCATGCCAATTCTGCGGTATGTGTCCACAAACCGTTCTCCCGCGTCCCGCCGTTCCAAATACAATGCCACCATATTATCCAGCGCATCGATCAGCTCATCATGTGAAAACCCTGGCCCCGTAATATCGCCGAGATATGATGTTTCGCTCGCATCGCCGCCAAGCTTAATTTGGTAAAATTCAACGCCAGATTTTTCCAGCCCCAAGATGCCGACATGACCAACATGGTGATGGCCACATGCATTGATGCAGCCGGATATTTTTATCTTCATCTCGCCGATAGCTCGCTGTCTTTCGGGGTTAGAAAAACGTTCCCAAATCGCTTGAGACACGGGAATCGAGCGCGCCGTCGCCAAAGCGCAGTAATCCATACCCGGACAGCAAATAATGTCTGTGATAAGCCCGATATTACCGTCTGCTAATTTCGCCGTTTTGAGCTTATTATAAAGGGCATATAGGTCGGATTTTTTAACATGGGCCAAAACAAGATTTTGTTCATGGGTCGCGCGGATCTCTGCGAAAGAATATATCTGCGCAAGATCAGCGACCGCGCGCATTTGCGCCGATGTAATATCCCCAGGCGCGCCGTCTTTTGGTTTTAGAGAAATATTGACAATTGCATACCCTTTGATCTTGTGGTTGGCGAGATTGGTATCCGCCCAACCCGCAAAGCCTTTATCATCTCTTCGTGCTTGTTCAAAACCTTCGTCTATGTCGGTTCGTTCTTGATAATCCGGCGGCGCAAAATAGGCGGAAATCCGGGCAAGCTCTTCAACGGATACGGCAATATCTGCTGGAACTAAATTGGCATATTCTTTGGCCACTTCAGATTTGAAATGTTCGATACCTGTTTCCTGCACCAATATTTTTATGCGAGCTTTGTATTTGTTATCCCGGCGACCATAGCGGTTATAGACCCGCATGATAGCTTCCAGATAAGGCAGTAGTTCATTGCGCGGCAAATAACCCCGCAGCTCTTTACCCAGTATTGGCGTGCGGCCAAGACCGCCGCCGACAAAGACTTTATAGCCAATGTCACCTGCCGCGTTTTTAACGATCTGTAATCCGATATCGTGAACTTTGATCGCTGCGCGGTCTTCTTGCGCACCAATAACGGCAATCTTAAACTTTCGCGGTAAAAACGTAAATTCCGGATGCAAGCTGGACCATTGTCGCACTAATTCTGCGGTGGGACGCGGGTCTTCTATTTCATCATCACACGCACCCGCCCACGGATCCGAAGTGGTATTGCGAATGCAATTGCCGGATGTTTGAATGGCGTGCATTTCAACGTCCGCCAAATCATCTAGAATATCCGCCACAGCTTCTAATTCAGGCCAATTATATTGAATGTTTTGCCGTGTTGTAAAATGCCCGTAGCCGCGATCGTATTTATCTGCAATGTCGGCTAACTTATGCATTTGCCGCGTGGAAAATGTCCCGTAAGGTATAGCAACTCTAAGCATATAGGCATGTAGCTGAAGATAAAGCCCGTTCATAAGGCGCAAGGGCTTGAACTGATCTTCACTAAGAGAACCCGCAAGTCGGCGCTTTATTTGTCCGCGAAACTGTTTGGTTCTTTCGTGTACAAATTCATGGTCAAATTCGTCATAGCGGTACATAATTAAACTCCGGTTTCCAGTGTTCTTCCTGGATCATAGCTGGGGCCTTGCATACGAACTCGCTCTCGGTACCGTGTTGGCTGCTGCGTCTGCGTGTCCATATCAATCATATAAACCCCAACAACCAAATTGTTTTCATCGTCGCGATTGGCCACCTGCTTCATTTTCTCGATTAGGCTAGCATCATCGCTAACCAAAGCCTTGGAAAGATGATTGGTCCAAAGAAAATTCGGACTTAGGTACACGACTTTGCCGCTGCGTAGGTTGTTTGCCGTTATGGCTTGCAAGCCCTTGCCTTTGTATTTTCTGGTGCTCATGGTCTTGCTTTCGTATTTTTGTGGGTGCTTTAGAATATCGATTAAATTCTCTGGGTGTGTAGCCGAGCATAAGAATGGCGGGCCCCGTTATGTCGCCACTCTTGATGTCAGCGTTAAGGGTTTCCAGTGATGACTTGACTATTTTCTGTGTGGGCAGCGACGCGTTTTCCACAATGGTTATCGGCATGTCGGATTGTGCGCCGTGGGATAATAATTGCGATCTTATGCTACTCGATGCACCTAGCCCCATATAAATGACGGCGCGCGCAGCGGGCTGTGCTAACTGTGCCCAGTTATGTTCGGCGTAACCTTTGGAATCGTGACCACTGAGCAAGGTCAATGATGTATTGATGCTGCGCGTAGTCAACGAGCATCCAATAGCGGCAGCCGAGGCCGAGGCCGATGTAATGCCCGGGTAAATATCAAATGGGATATCTGCCGCCTCCAGTGCGGCCAATTCTTCGTCGGCCCGCCCGAACACAAGCGGGTCACCCCCTTTTAAGCGCGCCACATGATGACCAGCTTGTGCGTGTTTTATAAGAATGGAATTGATACTCTCTTGGGAGATGGCCGCCCCATTTGGTTCTTTGCCCACATAAACATATTTGGCTTCACGGCGACCTAAGGCTAATACAGCCTGACTAATAAGGCGGTCATAAACAATGACATCTGCCGCTTCCAAGGCACGCACCGCTTGCCGCGTTAGTAAGTCGGCATTGCCGGGCCCGCCGCCAACCAGTGTCACATGGCCCTGCGGCGAAATAGCTTCATTGGTGTTCAAATGACCTTCCGCCTTGGCCTTAAGTTCAATTTGATCAAGCGCGCATAGTGACACAAGACTTTGCTTCTTAAACATCGCCTTCCAAAAATTGAGACGACCAGAAAATTGTGGGATTTTTTTGTATAACGTCTTTCTAATTGCACCCAAATAATCTGTCGTTTCACCTAAATTCGTAGGTAAAAGAGCTTCGATTTCTGATTTGATCAACCGGGCCACCCCGGGGGATTGTCCTTCCGTACCAATCGAGACACTTACCGGACTTCGGTCGACAATGGCTGGTGAGAAAAAACTGGATCCCATCTTATCATCCGCCGCATTGACCAATAATCCGCGCCGCCTTGCAAGTTCCGCGACCGTTTTATCTAAAATGCTATCACCACTGGCGGCATAAACGAGCCGCTTGCCTTCAAGGTCACCGGGGATGAACGTGCGGTTTTCCCACACAAGCTTTCCTGTATTTGCCCAGTCTTTTATATTTTGACTTATACTGTCAGATACAACAATCAGCCGCGCTGGCGTTCTCAATAAAGTACGCAATTTTGCTTCCGCCATCGGACCACTGCCCACAATAAGTATGTCAGCGTGCTGTAAGTCTATGTGAATCGGCAAATAGCGCATATCAATTTTCGTTTGTTAGAAAGTACATATAGTGAAAATATTTCGCATTTACAAGTGATATCGTTCTATATATAGAACATATTTGAGTTTAAAGAACAAAACAGCAAATGCTAAATTACTTTTTATGGATTTCTCTATATCAATGAACGAGAAACGAGTATGCAGATAACTATGGCACGACGAAAACATATAAAAGATGCTGGCTGTGACGCTATGCGCGCGCAATTAGGCGCGACAATTACACGCTTGCGTAAAGCTGGGAAGCTTTCGCTTGGAGACTTGTCGGAGCAATCTGGCGTGGCTAAATCCATGATCTCCCAAATCGAAAAAAACGAAAGTAATCCAACATTGGCAACAATAACCCGCCTTAGTCAGGCTTTGGGTGCATCAGTGGAAAACATATTGTCATTAAGTCCGGACAGTACGGCTTTGATACAAAAAGCGTCGCGGCAGGATATTCCGCTCATACAAAGTGAAGACGGGTTGTGTACGCTGCGCATTATTGGCTGGATCGCGACGGTCGAATATACCCAATGGTATGATTTTACTGCAAAAGCAGGCGGGGTACTGGAAAGTTCTGCGCATCCAGATGGGTCCATAGAAAATTTAAGCGTGCTTGAGGGTGCGCTTGAGGTCAGTATCGGCAATGAAGTTTGGCGATGTAAAGCCGGCGAAACTTTGCGTTACCGTGCGGACCGCCCCCATAAGATCACCAATATAGGCACTAGCACAGCCCGTGCGGCCATGGTCAATATATTGGCTCATGCTGTAAAACACTGATAAATTATACTGAAGCCGCGTCGTAACCCCGCGCCTCTAGTCCGCCTTTTATATTACAATACAACATACAAAGTTTCCATTATGCCCCCTACTAATCCCAAACTTAATCCAAATACTCCGACTACCCAAACAGTCTTGTCGGTCAATCACTACACAGATCAGCTCTTTGCATTTAGTATTTCCCGCCCGCCCAGTTTCCGTTTCAGGTCTGGTGAATTTATTATGATTGGTTTGCAAGGCGAGAAAAAACCTCTTTTGCGCGCCTATTCAATCGCCAGCCCGTCATGGGATGAAAAACTGGACTTTTATTCCATCAAAGTACCTGACGGCCCCTTAACATCACGCCTACAGAACATTGAGAATGGTAATGAGGTTTTACTTGGCCGAAAACCGGTAGGTACATTGGTCTTGGATGCGCTATTGCCTGGAAAACGGCTGTTCATGCTGGCAACAGGAACGGGAATTGCGCCCTTTGCAAGCTTGATCCGCGATCCTGATGTTTATGAAAACTTTGAACAAGTTATCCTTGTCCATACATGCAGGCAAATTGCAGAGCTAACTTACGGGTTTGATTTGGTCGCGGCAGCGAAAGCTGATCCGTTGGTCGGAGAATGGGCAACAGAGAAATTACAGCACATTCCCAGTGCCACCAGAGAGGCATATGCACTCCAAGGCCGTATCACCACTTTAATTGAAACACATGCGTTGTTTGACAATATAAAGGGTGGTTCATTTGACCCGCGCACTGACCGCATCATGATCTGCGGATCTATTGCTATGACCAAGGACTTGAAAACGCTCGCTGAAGCCTATGGTTTTAAGGAAGGGGCAAACTCCAACCCCGCAGATTTCGTCATTGAAAAATCTTTTGTTGGCTAGAGAAGCATATAGCTCTGCGTAAGCACCCTACGACTATTTATATAATCTTAGGGCTTACCGACTTAAAAATCCTTCGCCAGGCTTTGTCATGGTAACTCTCTCTTAGTGCAGACTTGAATCTGTGCGATTTTATATGAAGACGGACACTTTGTGGTAATGCCCGGTTTCTTCTGAAGTAATATTCTGTGTCAGCCTTGAAAGAGAGTCCATAATACTTCCTCTTTGGATTAAGCCTTGCTACATCAACCGCTGTGCAGGGGTGCTTATAAGGAGCTGTCTTAAAAGCTGTGTGCGGCTCGTGACGTCAGCTTTTGAATATACGGACCGTAAGTGATTTTCTATGGTGCGAACACTGATCTTCAAATACTGTGCGGCTTGTGTATTCGTCAGCCCTTGTGCGAGCGCCAAAACGATTTCGCTTTCGCGCGACGTCCAGCCAAATTTGGACGCGCATTGCGATATAGCAATATTGGTGCGCACAAAACCAATTCGGATAGCATAATTGTACCGCCCATTTGCCATCGGTATGCAGTGAATATCTATATTGATATTTTCATTGACCAAACTTCGTTCCGCATCTTGCCGCAAACAAGTAAATATAATTTGTTTACGGTTTTCCATCTTTAGTGTTCGACAAGCCAATGAAATTTCTTGCATGAGAAAAGGCAGATTTCCGTATTTCCCTTCTGTAACGCATGAACTGATTTCTTGAATTTGCAGTGCGTCATCAAGAATGATAAAGCCCGTTTCTTGCAGAATGGATCCTAGTCCATCTGAGAGCGCTTTGTATTTTTTCATATGTTCTTTAAATGTCAGCTTAGCAATCGTTGAACCTATTATTGGAGCAATGCTAACCACGCTATCAATAGCGTGCCTACTGAAATTGCGCATACCTAATGGACGGTGGAAACCAATAACAACCATTAAATCATTATGTTCAGATTGCGGCCTGACTGCGAGTGCAAGAACGTGCCGAATACCAGCAGGTTTAAGAAATTCGTTATAATATTTTGTACGCACAAAAGCATTTTGGTCGCACACATCAGACAAACGAAACACATCTGTTGTTGCATCACAATGTTTCGCGGGTAAATATTTTGGTTTCCTGCCCACGAGGACAGGATCGTCTGTATGAAATTTTTCTATATATTTGTCATGAACATCTGACCCGACGCCGCGCGATGTATCTCGGTTAAATTCATAGGAGCCCGCTCTTTGCCTAAACTTAAGCAGCACACTGGTGTCAGCGCCAATTTCCTCTGCGACAGTATGGAATAAAGTTTTTTCAAGCCCAGAAAAATCATAGCACTCAGCGATTTGCCCGGTGAGTTGGTGTGCCCTTCGTGTCTGGGCGCTCGTTATTCTATTCCCCACGAGATTACCCCGCATAGTTGATTGGTTTGCCCTGTCACTGCAGGGCTTTATCCATTACCGGTTAAGTTTGGGGCATAAAGCCTTCCGCGTCAAGTTTGGCCTTTGTTTTAGACGGTACAGACCGTTAGACACCAAGCTCTTTTGACATCGTCTCACGCATGATATTTTTTTTGACCTTGCCCGTTACAGTCATGGGGTATTCTTTTACAAAGCGGACATGTGTGGGGATTTTATAGTGTGCTATCTGATCTTTACAAAAAGCCTGCAAATCATCTGACGTCATTGATTTTTGTGGTGCCAACCTGATCCAGACGCAAACTACTTCGCCGTACTTACTGTCTGAAACACCAAAGACTTGCGCTTCGATAATATCTGGATGCGTGAACAGGTAATCTTCAATTTCTCGCGGAAATATATTTTCGCCGCCCCTAATCAACATATCTTTCACACGTCCAACGATATCACAATAACCTTCTTGGTCAATTGTTGCGAGATCACCCGTATGCATCCAGCCATCGTTATCTATTGCTTCGTTCGTTTTTTCTTCGTCATTCCAATAGCCACGCATCACCGAGTAACCACGCGTACAAAGCTCTCCTTTTATGCCGCGTCTTGTTGTGGCCCCGCCTTTATCAATAATTTTTACTTCCACATGAGGATGAACGCGCCCCACAGTAGAAACACGTTTTTCAAGCGGGTCATCTTTCTCGGTTTGAAAGCTAATAGGTGATGTTTCAGTCATGCCATAGCCAATTGTGACTTCGGACATATTCATATCGCCGATGACTTTTTTCATCACTTCAATTGGGCACGGTGAGCCTGCCAAGGTTCCAGTGCGCAAACTCGATAAATTGAATTCTTTGAAATTATCTTGCTCTAACAATGCTATAAACATAGTTGGAACGCCGTATAAGGCCGTAACATGTTCGGCCTGAATGGCCCGCAAAATGGCTTGTGGATCAAATTTTTCAGATGCGTAAATTGCAGTAGCGCCGTGAACACAACAAGCAAGCGTACCCATGACCATACCAAAACAATGATAGAGCGGCACGGGAATACACAATTTGTCGTCTGGCGTAAAATTTTGTGATATACCGGTAAGAAATCCATTGTTAAGAATGTTGCGGTGACTAAGTGTTGCACCCTTGGGCGCGCCAGTCGTCCCACTTGTAAATTGGATGTTGATCGCATCATGAGAGCTTAAACCTCGTTCAGTATCTTTAAGGTTAGCTATACCAGATTGCCTTCCAGCATCTTGAACATCTGTAAATCGAGAATATCCTTTTTCGCTTTTTCGGCTGATAAGGATACGATATTTGAGATATGGCAGACGTTGAGATGACATCAATTCATCAACCATACTTACATAATCAGCATGCTTAGATTTTTCAGCCATCACCAAAGCTTTGCACTCGACCTTGTTTAGGGCATAGTCAAGCTCCCGTGGTCGGTAATCTGGGTTGACATTGACCAATATCATGCCGGCTAAGGCGGTAGCAAACTGGGTAATTGTCCATTCGGCGCAATTACCTGCCCATATTCCAACCCGGTCACCAGGCACTAATCCAAGCGCTAACAAACCGGCAGCAAAGGTTTCAGCCTGCGTAAGCAATTCGGTATAGGTAAGCCGTACATCCTGATGAATAGATATGAGCGCCTCACGCTCAGGCCATTCTTGAGCGGCGCGGCGCAGTGCCTGCCCAATGGTATGTTCAATGAGTGGGGGCTGGTCTATACCTTTAACATGAGAGAGCATGAAGGTTACGCTTTCATTTATCCCATGCCCGGAAACTTGGCTTCAATATGATCTGCAACGCCTTCCGCTATGGCCATTTCATACATCAATTTGCCGTCAATGACCCCCGCGATTGTCCCGTCATCATTATAACCAACCAGCGGGCCGTGGGTGACAGCAAACATGGTGAAGCCTTTGGGGGAGTCTGGTTTGTGAATGGCTCCAGCAGGCTCCCATGTAAAATGCATGGCTGAGCCACGATCATCACCGTACCCAAATTCACCTTCAAGAATAATGCCTTCAATAGCGCCAATATGGCCATGTACCGGGGCTTCGCCACCTGGATCAACTTTAAGCATCATCGTCCATCCGCCGGTTTTAGTATCAACATTAAGAAGCTTAAACCATGTGCCTTCCATAACCCAGGGAATCCATTTTAGACTTGTCGTATCAAAAAACGCAGACTCTTCTTCTTGAATGATTTGCACATTTGCGCCGTCAGTGGATTTCATTTGTGTGGAACTCATTAGTCTATTTCCTATTAAATTAAAGTTGGTGTTATTTTGTATTAAACTTTTTACAAGCGATATGACGTGAACCCCCTAGACGGTTGGTTTTTGGTAAAAATGCCATTTTTTATGGCTACACAATTATGGCTACACAATTGGATGCAATTCAAAAACTGTTCAAGTGAGTATTTTACGCTATTGGCGATAATGTTATTTTTTGGTCATATTGCCACATACAAATTACCACAATAAATTAAGGGGAAGTCATGCGTGCACATTATGGAATGAGTAAAATACAAGACAAACAATTTAAGAAGACGGTTTTGGCAAGTGTTTCCGCGCTCGCTCTGATGCTTTCAAATATGCTTGTTTCGACCAGCGCAGCCCAAGCGCAGGAAACATCTTCTAAAGGCTTCGATGAGATTATTGTCACTGCGCGTAAACGCGAAGAAAGCCTCGAGACTACGCCGATTGCTATCTCTGCCATTACAGGCGCGGATATTGAGAAACGCGGCGCCGCCAACATTGAGGATATCGCACGTTTCGTCCCCAATTTGAACATTTCTGGCAATGGCGGTGCAGGTGGTTCGTCGACAACATCCAGTATTTTTATTCGCGGCATAGGCCAATCTGACTTTCTGATTACCACCGATCCAGGTGTAGGTATTTATATTGACGGTGTTTATTATGCGCGGGCCACTGGCTCCATCATGGATTTGCTTGATCTTGAACGGGTCGAAGTTTTGCGCGGACCGCAAGGCACGTTATTTGGTAGAAATACCATAGGCGGAGCCATCAGCTTGATTTCCAAAAAACCTTCGGCGGATGGTGGCGGTAGCGTGCAATTGCTGGCGGGGCAAAATAATTATTATGAAGGCAGAGCCAGTGTTGATGTACCATTGGCTGAGAATTTAAATGCGCGCTTCTCTGGACTTTACAAGACTAAGGACGGCTATACGGACCGTCTTGGCACAGGCGAACGTCAAGGCGACGCTGAAACATTGTCTGGCAGAGCCATGATCAGCTGGACCCCTACAGATAGTTTTTCTTTGGATGTTGCATTTGATGCCTCAGATCATAATGGCACTTCAGCCGAACTTGCGTTGCTAAGCTTTGATCCATCCGCGCCGCTTGCTGGCCTTTGGCAAGCCCTTGTTGGGGACCCGGCTGGCATTGCCTCGCCAGCATTCGTGAGTACCAACCCGCGTGAAAATTTTTCAACAGGCCCGAATATTGATAACAACCAAATTTTTGGTCTCGGCGTAACTGCTGATTATGATTTTGGTGGTGTGCGTATCAAATCCATAAGCGCAGTTCGGACGCTCGATGCTGCATTTGGCCGTGATGCTGACGGATCAGCTGTGCAATTTGTGGAAACTAACAACCGTGTTGTACAGATTCAATACTCTCAAGAGTTTCAATTGCTTGGCCAAAGTGTGGATAACCGCCTTGATTGGGTGGTTGGCGCGTATTATTTCAACGAGCTCGCAAAGGATACGAATGATGTACGTTTGGCATCGGGCATTTTTGATGCGCTGGAGGCTTTCCCAGCTGCCTTTATTCCTTTGACACCGACCTCTGTATGTCCAGGGCCCTTCCCGCCTAATGTTTGTGCGGGCGGTGCGGGTAATCCCTTTAATGCTGGCTTAGATTTAGATTTTGATATCCTCAACAAAATCAATATCGAGAGTTTCGCCGCATTTGCCAATGCCGGCTTTGCATTGACTGACAAATGGAATGTGTCTGCAGGTCTGCGCTATACAACAGAGGATAAATCTTATTTTCTTGATCATTCGAGGGTGAATTCGGGCGTCCCTATTATTCCGCCAACTACTGTCGCAGAGACATTTGATGCATTCTCGCCCAAATTCAGTATTGATTATCAAGCAAATGATGCAGTTTTCCTTTATGGTTCGGTATCGCGCGGCTTTAAAAGTGGCGGGTTTAATGGGCGTCCAACTTCTCAGCTTGAAGTGGAATCCTACGATCCAGAGTTTGTTTGGTCGTATGAAGCGGGCGTAAAAACCAGTTTTGCAGATCGGAGAGTTTTGTTAAGTGCCGCCGCTTTTCTCTATGATTATCAAGATATTCAATTAACTTCCGTCCGCGCTGACCCTAGTGGTAATTTACTGATTATTGTAGAAAATGCCGGTACAGCCACCATCAAAGGTATAGAGGCAGAGCTAAAAGCAAGACTTACGGATAGCTTTATATTGGATGCATCACTTGGTTTACTGGATGCCAAATACGATACGCTTAACCCCGGCGCGACTGTCAATTTGGACCTTGATTTACCGCGCACACCCAGTTTTACAGCCAGTATAGGTCTCGAAAAAACCTTCGCACTATCAGATAGATTTTACATGACGGTGCGTGGTGATTATGCGTATCAAAGTTCCCAAGCACTGGACCCGGCCAATACAGCAGAATTGATACAAGACGGGTATGGTATTCTTAATGGACGTATAACGCTTACACCAAAAGATTCTAATTGGGAATTGGCCATCTTTGGCCGAAATCTGACGAATGAGCTGTATTTAACCGGTGGCTTGTCCGCGTTGGATAGTTTCGGAACTATTGAGGGTACTTTTGGGCTTCCAGCTGAATGGGGTATCTCAACAAAGCTGAAATTCTAAAAAGGACTGTTATTATGGCGGATTATTCAAATACCGATCCCGGTATGAGGCAGTTCATCAATCAATTCTATGCAGCCGAAGTCGTTGGTTTCGAAGCCATTGGTTTGGAAAACGCCCGCGCGATGCTTGATGCATTTCCGGATATGGTCGATTTGCCTGCGGTGGAGGTTGGAGAAATTAGGGATATTGAGGTCGCTGGCGCTGACGACCCCATAAAGGCGCGGCTGTATGTGCCTGAAAATGCTAACTCAAATAGCCCCGCCCTGATCTTTTATCACGGCGGCGGCTGGGTGATGGGCGGACTGGACGGCCATGATCGCCTGTGCCGCAGAATTTGCGCGGTCGGTAATATTCCCGTATTGGCAGTAGATTATCGCCTCGCCCCCGAACATGCATTCCCGGCAGCCATAGATGACGCAAAAGCCGCCTTTCATTGGGCGTGTGAACATGCAGACGAGTTGGGGTTTGACAACAACAAACTCGCGGTTGCCGGCGATAGTGCGGGGGGAAATATTGCCGCCTCTATTGCTTTGTCCTTAAGGGGTGATCCGCTAGGTGAGCCAGTGTTTCAATTGCTGTTTTATCCGTCATTACAGCCATTTGGCCATGCGCAATCACATAAACAGTTTGGTGCCGGTTATGCTTTGGACGAGGCGGATATGAAGTTTTTTATTACGTCTTATGCAGGAGAAAATGCCTTTGCCTCTGATGACCCACAACTTTGGCCGTTATTGGCTACGGATCATGAAAACGCGGCGCCAGCATATATTATAACGGCTGGTCAGGATCCATTGCAAGACGACGGATCGGACTATGCATTGGCACTTGGTGCTTCGGGAGTTTCGGCCGTTCATAAGCACTATTCTGGCATGACCCACGGGTTTTGCTCCATGACAGCCCTATCGCCGATTGCGTTGGGGGCACTTGAAGATGCCGCCCAGTATGTCGGAACGGTTTTACGAAGCTAGGAGATTAATATGAAGAACACAATAGCCTTCATTGTGCTGGGAATAGTCCTTGGTATTACGGCTGTATTTATGGTGCAAAGCCTACAAAAGATGGAGGCTACGTCCTCCACTGAGCATGTGGACTTTATTGAATATAGGGTAGAAGTTCCAGGGGATGTTCTTGCTATCACTCATGGATTTGAACGTGGTATCGGGCGCGCGCCTGACACGATTACAAGCCTCGAAAATTCCGCGATCAGCAACATGCTCGCCTTTATCGCCCGTATTCGCGATAAAGACGGGAATTTGGTGGGACTAGCCAGCGAGCTTGAAATTTTCCCTGACGATAAAGGGGTGAACCCTGACAAGACCTGGAAAACCGACTGGACGGTCACCACGCCGCAAGGCACGCTGCTAATGTATGAAAATGAACGTGTTCCAGCGGCGCATCTGCCCGCTTTTACCAGCGTGATGGCAGGTGAAAATTGGACAGGGTCGATCTTCGCGCAAACGTCTGTCGGGCCGCATCCCTCAGGTCGGGGTGTTATCATCGGCGGAACAGGCATCTACGCTGGTGCAACAGGCACATTTGTCGAAAAAATAGAGTTACGCGGTTTAACCACAGAAGGTGGAATAACCGGCACGATGTATTTGCAAATTTATCTAGACAAAAAACTGGATAATCAATGAGATGGCGGATGAAGTCCCAGAAAGATTAGCAGGAAGAAGCTGTATTGTAACGGGCGCTATAACGGCTTTTTCTCGATGACGGGATTGTCCCCTATTGCGCTACATGTTGGCAGCGCTTTGCGGGGTATGGAGGCAATATGAAAAAAACTATTTTACTAATTTTACTTGGCATCCTTCTTGGTATTGGAGGCATGTTCATAATGAGCCGCCCCGAAGCACCGCCGCCTGCTTCGCAGGTCGATTTTTTAGAGTTTACGGCTGAATTACCAGGCGATGCTTTATCAATGACCCATGGTATTGAGGGTATGATGATCTTTCCAGAGGGCATTGCTGATCTCAAAAATACCCCCATCAGTAATATGATGGGCATATCAACCCGCATCAGGGGAAAAGATGGCGAGTATGTAGGGCTGGCGAGCGAGTTGGAGCTTTTCCCAAATGACAAGGGTCTGCGCCCAGGCATGAAATGGAAAACATACTGGACATTTATGACGTTCGACGGCGCGCTATTTGTGTATGAAATCGAAGCTCCGCCATTGGCCCATCTGCCAATGCTGTCCAGTCTTGCCCAAGGCAAGGACTGGACAGGTTCAATTCCCGCCGACACGTCCGTAGGGCCGCATCCATCGGGACGCGGCATTATTGTCGGTGGTACGGGAGCTTATGCATGGGCAAGCGGCACATTTGTCGAAAGAATAGACTTACGCGGATTTACAGTAGAGGGCAAAATTACGGGTACGCTGTATTTACAATTATATTTGGATAAAAAAAAAAGCGCTGAGCAATGACAAATGGTTGTTGATGGCGGCATGACACTTACAAATGAATAGGAGACTTTATGAGCCGGATACTGACATTTGGACAACCTTTGGGACACATTATGCAAACCGCCTATGTGGTGGATGACCTCGAAGCTGCCGCACGAAAATGGACGAACACTCTGGGCATCGGCCCCTGGTTGCTATTGGAACATTTTGAGGCGAAAAATATGACCTATTTTGGCCAGCCGACGAATGTAGATTTGTCCGTTGCTCTCGCTTATTCGGGCTCTATGTGTTATGAACTTGTGTTTGTTCATAATGATGTTCCCAATGTTTATGCTGATGTTGTAAAAGACAAAGGTTTTGGATGCTTCCATCATTGGGCTATTTCTACGGAAAATTTTGATGCAGATCTAGCGCGCTACAAATCTCAGGGTTACGAAGTCGCCTTTTACGGAGAAGTAGTCCCTGTTGGTGGCAAACGGTTTGCTTATATCGACACCCGTAAAGACAATGGCGGTATGATTGAGCTTATTGAACTGAGCCCTGCGGTGGAGGGTCTATTTTCCATGGCCAAAGACATAAGCGAAAATTGGGACGGCAAAGACATTATTCGTCGTCCATAGTCAAATCATTAAAGGAATATATTATGGCAAAAGCCTTTGCTTCTTCGGCAGATACAGAAGAAAAACAAGAAACTCTCAATGTGCTTGCGGATGGTGTTTATGCATTAACTGCGGAGGGCGACCCCAATATCGGTGCAATTGAAGGCGAAGATTTTATCGTCGCTATTGAAGCTCGGGCCACACCCAAAGCTGCGTCTGACTGGTTAAAAAAATTGCGCCAACATACTGATAAGCCGGTACGCTACCTAGTACTGACCCATTATCATGCTGTACGCGTCTTAGGGGCTTCAGCGTTTGAAGCAAGTGAAATCATTGCCCATGAAAAAACTGCTTTCTTGCTAAAAGAACGCGGGCAAGAAGATTGGGATAGTGAATTTGGCCGCATGCCTCGTCTGTTTAGAGAACCGGATGGCATTTTGGGGCTAACCCACCCTACACTAACCTTTAATGACGAAATGACTATTGAACTTGGCGGGGACCGTGGGCACCTGGAGCTAAAATTTTGCGGGCGCGGGCACACGGCGGGCGACATAGTTGTTTGGTATCCAAAACATAAAATCCTGTTTGCTGGGGATTTGATCGAAGCGGAAGCGGCGCTATATACGGGCGATGCATTTCACATGGACTGGTCAACCGAAACTTTGGATAACATAAAGAAGTTTGAAGCAGAAATAGTCATTGGCGGACGCGGTTCAGTCGTGAGAGGCCGCAAAGATGTTGATGCAGCAATCACACAAACCCGCGAATTTCTAACCGTTATGCGCACCCACGTAAAAGCGGCGCACGATAAGGGCGGCAGTCTAAAAGACGCTTTTGAGGCAACACACCAAGCGCTTGCGCCAAAGTTTGGTCAATGGCCTATATTTGAACACTGCCTGCCTTTTAATGTTCAGCGCTTATGGGATGAATATGACGGAATTGATTGGCCAAGGATATGGACGATGGAGCGTGACCGTGAGGTCTGGGCAGAATTACAGGATTAGGATATGGCGCATTTAAGGCCCTTAGAAAACAGAGAAATAAATGACGGTTTCATAAAAGACCGCTTTGCCCATTACGAAGCCACACGCGGATTTATACCAAATTCTATTCGCACCATGGCGCGCCGTCCAAATATAGTGAAAGCGTTCATGGCGCTAAACCAAGCTGTGCTTTATGAAGGGAGTGTTTCTGAAGATTTGAAAATGCTTATTAGCCTCATGTGCTCTTTTTCAGCGGGCTGTCTTTATTGCCAGTCCCATATGGCCAATCTTTCAAATATTTATAATGCATCCGAAGAAAAAATTGCTGCTCTTATGGAATATGAAACATCCAATTTGTTTACGGATGCTGAAAGAGCAGCGCTAAGCCTTGCCTATAAAGCTGCTCAGGTACCAAATGACACAAGTCAAAAAGATTTCGATATGCTTAGTCAATATTTTGATGACGGGCAGATTGTCGAAATTATTGCTTCCATTGGATTGTTTGGCTACCTCAATAGGTGGAATGATACAATGGCAACAACGTTGGAGCCTGTGGCGAATGCCCGCGCACAAAACTTGATTGGGCCGCAAGGATGGGCGCCGGGTAAGCATACACCAAAATCATGACCCATTCTGGCATTCCTGTTTATAAAAAGAAAACATACAACAAGCCCCTTGAACTTCAAAACCAAAGTAAGAGGCATCAGCTTGTCATTGTCGGTGCAGGACCGATCGGGCTTGCAGCCGCTTTGGATATGGCCCTTAAGGGCTATGATGTCTTGGTGCTTACTGCATTTGAGTTCATCTCCGCTGGCAGCAAAGGTATTTGTTATTCCAAGCAAACCCTCGATTATTTTGACAGACTAGGTATTGGCGAACGTGTAGTCGAAAAGGGCGTAATTTGGAATGTGGGCAAAGTGTTTTCGGGGGTGCAAAAAGACCCGATTTATCAATTTGATATGTTGCCTATAAAAGATCAAAAGAACCCTGGATTTGTAAATACCCAACAATATCATGTAGAAGATTATCTCTGTGATGCACTCGAAAACATGCCCAATGTTGATATTCGCTGGGGCCATTCACTCTCAGGACTAAAAACAAAGCAGAACGGTTGTCAGTTACAGGTGAGCACAAAGGACGGGGATTATACACTTGAAACAGAATATCTCATAGCCTGTGACGGCGCTCGTTCGGTGGTTCGCACGCTTATGAACCTTACATTTGAAGGTAAAGTTTTCGAAGATAACTTCTTGATTGCTGATGTTAAATTTAAGCAAAAGCGTCCCTCGGAACGCTGGTTTTGGTTTGACCCACCGTTTAATCCCGACAAATCCGCTCTTCTGCACAAACAGCCTGATGATGTGTGGAGACTTGATTTTCAATTGGGCTGGGACATCGATAAAGCGGAAGCAATAAAACCTAAAAATGTTGACCCTTTGATCAAAGGCATGCTTGGTGATGACATAGAATATGAAGAAGAATGGTATAGTGTATATACATTCCAATGTGCCCGCATGCAGCGTTTCATTCATGGCCGCGTAATTTTTGCGGGCGACAGTGCGCATCTTGTATCACCATTTGGCGCGCGCGGGGCCAATGGCGGTTTTGCTGACGCTGACAATCTTTGTTGGAAGCTGGATTTGGTGTTGCAAAATAATGCGCCAGAGATATTGCTTGAAAGTTACAATCAAGAACGCGTCATGGGAGCCGATGAGAATATATTAAACTCAACACGATCAACCGACTTTATCACGCCAAAAGACCCATTTTCCCAGTCCTTGCGCGACGCTGTATTAGAGCTTTCCCTCGATACGGATTTTGCACCTGCTTTCATTAATTCTGGGCGTTTATCTATGCCAACACCTTATCTAGGATCGGTTTTAAGCACCGAAGATAGGGATATTTTTCACGCAGGACCTGCCCCTGGGCATCCTTGTATAGATGCGCCTATTCAAAGTGATAACATTTGGCTGCTTTCAAGTCTTGGCGGAGAATTCATGCTTTTGCATTTTGGTCAAGATGCGCCGCAATCGCAATTGAAAACTCTTATTTTTCCGACTGATGGGCTTGCCGCTGTGCGCTATGGTGCAGATGAAGGTACAAGCTATTTAATTCGTCCGGACCAGGTTGTGGCGGCGCGCTGGAAATCCGCAAGTTTTCAAGACATAGAACAAGCACTGAACAAAGCAATGGGAAAGGGATGACCTATGACCAGCCTAATCACGCAAACAAATATTAAAAATCCTGATGATATCTATCAAAAACTGATTGATTTACATAAAGGACTAACCCCTGAACAAAGCCAAAAAGTAAACGCAAAACTCATCCTCCTACTTACAAACCATATTGGGGATATCAATGTCATTCAGCAAGCGATCGCCCTCGCAAAACCCAGATAAAGAACAACTCCAGCAATCCGGGGTGGCTTAGAGGGTATCCATAATGATAGAAATCAAACCTAAAGGCGACACATCGCGCTCACTAGGCAAAGCTGTTTGAATATTGGCCAAACCTTGATCAATAGGGCTTTGTCACGTTAACTCACTAATTTCGCTGTTAACGTGACAAAGCCGTTTTATTACTGCTGGAAGCACCCAAATCAGGGACGTTTTATGATCACTTCCTTACAGATTAAAGTTTTACGCTGCGCAAGCGAAGAGCATTAGCAATGACTGAAACCGATGACAAACTCATGGCCGCGGCAGCGATCATAGGGCTGAGCAACAGACCGAAGAAGGGATACAGCACGCCCGCAGCGATGGGCACGCCAAGCGCATTATAAATATACGCAAAGAATAGATTTTGGCGGATATTCTTCATTGTGGCGCGGCTCAAATGACGGGCCTTGACGATCCCCATGATATCGCCTTTGATAAGGGTCACACCAGCGCTCTCCATAGCCACATCCGTACCCGTTCCCATCGCAACACCGACATCGGCCTGCGCCAATGCAGGGGCATCATTGATCCCGTCACCGGCCATGGCGACCACGGCGCCGGCCTCTTGCAATTCGCGCACGATCCGGTGCTTGTCTTCGGGGGAAACATCAGCTCGGACTTCATCAATGCCGACCTGACGAGCAACAGCTTGTGCCGTACCGAGACTATCACCGGTGAGCATCACAACTTTCAAACCTTCGGCGTGAAGCTTCTCAATAGCAGCCTTTGAGGTCACTTTGATCGGGTCGACAACGCCGACAAGACCAGCAGAAACTCCGTCAATGGCGACAAACATGACGGTTTGCCCGTCTTTTTGCAAATTCTCGGCTTTGTTTTCTAGTGAAGGGTCATGTGCACCAACGCGGCGCATCATTTTGCTATTACCGATCGCGACTGTCTTGCCACCAACCTTACCTTGAGCGCCTTCACCTGTGACAGATGTAAAGCCTTCTGCGTAATCAAATGTGAGGCCTCGCTCCTTTGCGCCATTGACGATAGCCTGCGCCAAAGGGTGCTCCGATGCGGCTTCGACGGCCGCAACATTCGCCAGCAATGTAGCCTCGTCAAACTCTGCCGTTGGCTCCAGGGTCACTAGCTTCGGTTTGCCTTCTGTTAGCGTGCCGGTTTTATCGACAACGATTGTGTCTACCTTCTCAAAGATTTCCAGTGCTTCAGCGTTCTTGATCAAAATGCCGTTTTGCGCGCCTTTTCCTGTCCCGACCATGATTGACATCGGTGTCGCTAGGCCAAGGGCGCACGGACAGGCAATGATCAGAACGGCAACAGCATTAACAATGGCATAGGCCATAGCGGGGATTGGACCGAAAATTGCCCAGAGGATA
Organism: Robiginitomaculum sp.; assembly: GCA_016763185.1. Lineage (GTDB taxonomy): Bacteria > Pseudomonadota > Alphaproteobacteria > Caulobacterales > Maricaulaceae > Robiginitomaculum_B. The sequence goes on from JAESUG010000113.1 coordinate 22,377, forward strand.
AATGTCAGAATGGCGATAATCACAACGGCAGGTACAAAATATCCGGCCACCGTATCCACCAGTTTCTGAATTGGGGCGCGTGAACGCTGCGCGTCGGCGACCATGCGTACAATTTGGGACAACATGGTGTCATCCCCAACACGGGTAGCTGTCATAATCAAAGAACCGGTTCCATTGACAGTCCCGCCTATGACAGGATCGCCTTCACGTTTTTCGACCGGAATAGGTTCTCCCGACACCATAGCTTCATCTACGCTGCTATGGCCTTCAAATACTTCGCCATCGACTGGGACTTTCTCACCCGGTCTGATGCGCAGGCGGTCACCGGTTTGGACGTGCTCAAGATCAACTTCTTCCTCGGTGCCATCGTCCCGAATGATCCGGGCCGTTGGTGGGGCCAGTTCAAGTAGTGCGCGGATTGCGCCAGATGTGGCACTTCTGGCTCTAAGCTCAAGCACTTGGCCCAAAAGCACAAGCGTAACGATGACAGCGGCGGCTTCAAAATAAATGGCCACATGTCCGTCTGCGTTGCGGAAATTGTCAGGAAATATGTCTGGCAGGAAGACAGCCACAAGAGAGTAAAGAAAGGCTACACCCACGCCGAGGGCAATCAGCGTGAACATATTCAGATGACGGGTTTTTAAAGATTGAACCCCTCGGACAAAGAACGGCCACCCACCCCAAACAACAACGGGTGTGGCGAGCAGAAGCTGTAAACCTTGCGCCCAGGTTCCGGGAATGAGGTGTTCAAATGGGCGTCCGGGAATAAGATCGCCCATTGCATAAACAAAGAGCGGCAAACTGAGCAATGCCGAAACCCAGAAGCGGCGTGTCATATCGTCAAACTCAGAGGTGTCCTCTGTATCTCCGGCCTTTAGGGTTTCAGGCTCCAGCGACATACCGCAAATTGGACATCCGGTATTTTTGATCGTCCGCACCTGTGGGTGCATCGGACATGTATAAATAGTACCCGTGTAATCCTTGGGTACTGTGTCATATTGCACGGCATCCTTAGTCGGGGCGTCATGATCAGGATGACAGTGGTGGGGGTGATCTGTTTTGGTCATGACGCGTTCTTTCGGTTAAAGAAGTTATAAAGCGGCACAAAAATGGCGGCGATATACCAGCCGTAGGCATAAGCCCATACCAGACCAATCAGATAACCAATGAAGGACCAATGAAACCCTAGCATGAATGATGTCCAGCCCTCATGCATGTGCATAGTAACCTGTGTGTCTCCCATCATCAATTGCATGGGCATAATCAAGCCCCAGAGCATGCAGAGCGTAAAGCTGATGGCAAGGAAAATTGATAGTGCGTTTCCGAGTGGCATGATTTTCATAATAATCTCCGAAAATACAATTTTTAAATACCCCTATAGGGTATAATTTATATAATACCCTATGAGGGTATTTGCAAGTATTGTTTTTGCGGATTTAATCATTACGGGATATTTAATTTTTTTCGACCTGGTTTTAATTTCAAAAAAGGTTTCTCGATCAAGTGCCAAGACATTGCGGATACCAATATGAAGAGCGGAAATGAGATAACGCCAAGTTCGTATGAGTTTAGCTCTGGGTTAAAAAATAACACCGCCTGCATAACAGGGTAGTGCCAGATATAGATGCCGTAAGAATAGTCGGGGAGTTTGATGAGTGGACGGATCTTTCGATGCGACAGTCCTAACCGCATAATCAATGCGGTTAGAGAAAGAGTGGCGAGGAGTTCACCGACCGGGCCATCACCAAAAACGATAAACAAACCAATTAATGCTGCGACAATCCACCATGCAGGGCGACGGGCCGCGGGCCAGTGCCAAAGCGTCATCCCCATTAGGAAGGCTGAAAACAACCGCAAAAATGGCGAGAGGCTCGTTGGCAATTGATTGTAGTCAACTAGATATGGACCAACTAGATAGGCTGTTTGCACAATCAGAAATAAACCGAGCGTACGCCAAAAACCCTTTATTGCGCCGATAGCAAAGGCAAGTGCCGCAAATCCATAGGCTGCAAGTTCAAACCGGATCGTCCACAACGGACCGTTGAACTCCGGTTCCAGACTGGCTGGAAATAAAACGCCCGGGGCATTTTCAGGGTCGCCAAGAAATAGAACTCGCAGGGCGTATTTCCATGTCTCAGGATCGGTAATGCGCACAATGCCTGGAATTTCGGAAAACAGCGGTGCAAAAATGAAGATGAATGCCAGCAGAATGACGATCAACGCTGGATAAATCCTCAATGTTCGTGATACCGCAAATGCCTTAAGATCGTTGCGTGTACAAAGGCTTTTCGCAATCAGTAGCCCTGACAGGACAAAAAACCCATTCACCGCCATATAACCAGCCGTCCACTCATGGATACGAAACGGCTCATACCCAGTTGTGAGCAACCAAAGGTGCCCAATGGCTACCGCGCTCGCCAGCACCCAACGAACCACCGTGAGATGGTTGCTCTCAAAGAGCGGATCGAATTGTTTCAATTTGTCTCCCCTGTCATTGTTTTATTGCCGCGCTGCCCTTGAAGATGAATGTGTGTGAACGGTTTTCCAGTCACCTTCGATTTTGCGGAATAGCCATGTTTGTTTTCCGGTCCTGTTTATTATTCGCCCCGATTTTACGATCGTGCCTTGAACGGTCGTACTGGCGACAGCCCAGGCAAAGTCACCCTCAAAATAAATCTGCAGATCTGACAGGCCAAGTTTGAGGTCAGGGATAGATGTTTTTTCGGGTTTGACGTGATTATCCACAAGATCACTCAATCCCAAATTCTCTCCGCCTGATTCAAAATAGCGCGCGCCGTCATAATCTAGGAAATGTTTGTGAAAAGGTGTGCCGTCTCCTTGCTCCCAACCTGCTTGAATGTCGCTAATGATAGATCGAATGGCTTGTTCTGCATCATTGACAATCGGCGTGTCATGATGCCCATCACTATTATCATGGCCCTGGGGGATAGCCTCGTCATGACCCGTATCCGTGTTTACT
>JAESUG010000114.1 GCA_016763185.1 Robiginitomaculum sp.
ACTCTGTAAGTGTATCTAGTGTCATTTGGTAATCAGTGTCATCATAAATGGTACTAGTATTTCCAGTAGAAGATACTAATGTTTCAAATTCTGCACCAACTGCTTGACGTTCAATAAAGTAACTGGTAATTGGAGTACCACCTTCATTAGATGGTTCAATCCATGTTAAATGTAATGATGAACTAGTAGCACCGATACTAAGAGATGTTGGGGCATCAGGTAAATCAAATGTTGTTGCTTGTGCAACACCAGATGGATCACTTGTATCACTAGAAGTGATAGAAGATATTCTATAAATATAATCAGTTCCTGCAAATAGACCAGAATCAGTATAACTAGTAGAAATACTGTTTGTGTTTGCCACTATAGTAACCCAAACATTAGATATACTTCGTTCTATCTTGTAACCAATAGGATTGGCATTTCCAGGACCATTCCATGTAATATTAATTTCAGAAGATGATACCGTTGAAACAGTTAATCCGTTTGGTTGATTAGCAGTCTCTGCAGGGATTTCACTTACAACACTTGATGGTAGACCAGTTCCTGCAGCATTTGTTGCAGATACTCTAAGATATACTGGAACATCGTTTGCAAGTCCCATTACAGTGGCAAGAGAAACAGCTGAAGTACCATCAGCATATGTAGACCAATCTACACCATCAGTACTAGTCTCAATAACATAATCAGTTATTGAGGCACCACCATTATCAGGTGCAGTCCACAACAATGAAACTGTTGCAGAAGTAGAACCAGTTACAACATTAGTTGGTGCTTTTGGTACTGAGAAAGATTTTGCAACTACAGGAGGAGTAGATGCATCTCCAATACCTGCAGCATTAACAGCAGATACTCTAAAGGAGTAATCATGTCCATCAATAGAATTAGGGAAAGTGTAACTAGTGGTACTAATAGTTTGATCAACAGCATACCAATCAGTTCCCTCAAAGGAGTATTCTACAATATATCCAGTAACAGCAGAACCGCCATTAGATGTTGGAGCAACCCATGAAAGTGGGATTTGGTTTGATTGTCCAGACGTTGCAGTTAAACCAGTTGGAGCTCCCGCAGGATTAATAACCACTACATCATCGAAGGCAGTTCCCTCATCTAATTCTATAATTGCTGGAGGTACAGTCCATACTTCACCTATATCTAATTCAGCAGGAGGACTATATTCGGGTAAACCATATGCATCAGATAATGCTTGAGGATCATCTAAGTCTTCAGGGTCAACTTCGATAGTGTAAATAATACTCTGATTATAAGAATCATCAAAGGAATCAAAGGCAGTACCACTTACAACACTTGAAGATGGTGGAATGGAATCACCTGTTCTTCCCTTATTTTGTTGATTAGTACTTTGAGTTGAATCAAGTGTAGGATTTTCTACAAATTGTGCGTCGCTAGAATCAAATTCATTATCAGCATCACCAAGAGGAATTACAACAACGGTATTTGTAGAACGTGCAGGGCCAGCAGCATTGAAAGGTGCAATTTCAAAGACATATTTTTCAGTATTAGTTAGACCCGTAATTGTAATAGAAGTTACTTCTGAAATAGGACCATCTCCATAATCAATTTGACCTGGATCAATTTCATCGAAGGAGAAGTCATCAAGACCATCACCATCAGCATCACGGAAATCATCAAAACCAGCACCATAGTCATCATATTCAACATCATTGGCAGTAGCAATACCTTGGTCCCTTACCAGATATCCTAGAATATCATTTCCATTAGATTCTGCAGGGTTATCCCATTCCAAGAAAACTTGACCGTCTCCAGGAGTTGCAATAATTCTAACATTAAATGAAGGCTTGTCAAATACAGATACAAACACTGGGTCAGATGGAGCACTTGTACCGACAGTGTTTATGGATTTTACTCTAAATGAATAATCAATACCATTAAGAAGTTCAGTTAGTGTAAAGCTAGTTCCAGAGTGCAGCAAGTTTTGTTTTGTAAGGAAGTCATCATCTGAAATCTCAATAATATACTGAGTGATAGATGCACCGCCATCAAATGTTGGAGGACTCCAAATTAGTTGAACCACAGCAGAGTCTTGAGATTCAGTATCAAGGAAAGCAAATAATCCAGTTGGAGGTTCTGGGGCAATAGCAGGGGTTGCAGAAACGGTTGTAGAGTAACCTCCAGTTCCTGCCAAGTTTGTAGCTGCTACTCTAAACTGAGTAGTTTGTCCTGGAACTAATTCCAATACAGTTGCAAAGTTATCTGGACTTTCTCCATCATCATAAACAGTCCACGTAGAACCAGCATCACTGCTAATTTCTACAATATAATCAGTAATTGTACGACCATTATTTGCAGGAGCAGTCCAGGATAATTTGGCATCAGCTGGTCCTCTTGCTGCGCCTTGATTAAGTGTAGGATCAGGATCAAAGAACGGAGCATCAGGAAGAGTGTAAGGGATTTCAGTTACAGGGTTTGAATCATCACTGTCACCTACAGAATTAATTGCATGTACTCTAAATTGATACTCTAGTCCATTTGTGAGACCAGTTACAATCGTATTTGCAATAGTACTTGTACCATCAGCAAAGACAGTCCAATTTGTACCAGCATCATCACTATACTCTATAATATAATCAGTAAGTGGAACACCTCCACCAGTTGAAGCAGTCCAAGATAGTAAGACTTGAGTGTTGCCAGGTGTTGCAGTCAAATTAGTTGGGGCAGATGGAACACTTAGTGTTGTTGCACTAGATTTACCAGAAGGATCACCAGTTCCGCCTTCAGTGATAGCAGATACACGGTATTCATATTTGATTCCAGAATCTAATTCTGTATCAGAATGGGTAGTGGTAGTTGATCCAGTATCATCTACAAGTGGTTCAAAGGTTTCTGTAACATCATCATATCGTTCAATAAGATATCCAGTAACAGTGGAACCTCCACTACTAGTTGGAGCATTCCATGAGAGATTAATTTGAGTAGATGAAAAAGTGGTTGCAGTTAATCCAGTTGGAGATGCTGCAACAGTAATTGGAGTAGCAGTAGTTGTAGTAGATGGATCTCCATTGCCAATATCATTTACAGCAGAAACTCTGAATTGATAGTCTCGTCCATTACTCAAACCAATAACAATTGTGGAAGTACCAGTACTAGTACCATCAGTAAAGGTGGTCCAAGTAACGCCATTATCAGTACTATATTCTATAATATAATCAGTAATTGGGGAACCGCCGTCAGATGGGGCAACCCAGGATAATGAGACTTGTTTGTTATCTGGGATTGCTGAAAGACCAGTGACAATTCCTGGAAGAGTGGCAGGAGTTACAGATACAGGGGTTGAAGCAGGACTAAATCCAATAGTGTTTTGAGCAGATGCTCTAAATTGGTATGCTTGTCCATTTGATAGATTATCAACTGTAACTGAAGTCAAAGAAATAGATTCAGGGAACTCAGTCCATCCAGTGCCATCATTAAATTCAACTAGATAATTGAAGATAGGTTCACCACCATTAGATGGAGTATTCCAGGATAGTGAGACTTGTGTGTTGCCAAGTATTGAAGTCATTCCTGCTGGAGTATCAGGTATAGTTGCAGGCATGGCAGGTACAATGTTTGATGCAGAACCAGTGCCAACAGAGTTGATTGCTAATGCTTGTAACAAGTAATCCATACCGTTTGTGAGATTAGTTACAGTGGTAGATGTATTCAAACCAACACCATCATCAAACGTTATCCAACCAGATCCATCATTGTGTTGAATGATGTAATCAGTAATTGGGGCACCGCCGTCACTTAATGGTGCTGTCCAAAATAAGGATACAACAGTATCACCTCGGGTTCCAGTTAGAGTGAGTGGGGAACTTGGTAAAGTGAATGTTGTTGCAGTTGCACCTGAAGCACCACTTGTAGCTGTAGCAGTTACAGCTGAAAT
>JAESUG010000115.1 GCA_016763185.1 Robiginitomaculum sp.
CCTTTCCCGCAAGGTCCATAACAATGATGCGCAAGGGTACGCCCACCTGAATGGCGGCAAGGCCAATGCCGGGGGCGTCATACATGGTTTCCAGCATATCATCCATCAATAGACGAGTTTTATCGTCTACCTCGACAACAGGGCGCGATACCTGTTTGAGCACAGGGTTGGGAACGGTAAGGATCTGTTGAATGGTCATGGGTGCAATTTGGGGCGGCGAACCCGTTTCGTCAAGATTAGCTAAAATATGCGAATCAGTTATAACAGCATTATGCAAGAACAATTGACGAACATAGCTCTTGATCCCGTGGCCGGCGCAATGGTCGTCGGCATCGTGGTGATTGTTTTCGCGATTGTGGTTTTGATCGTGATTTTGCGACGTGGCAGTGGCCAACAGGCATTATTGGCACGGCTTGCCGATAATCAGGTGCGGATCGAGGGCGCGTTTTCGTCGCTATTGGAAACCGCGCAAACCGGAAACAGCGACCTAAAACGCAATTTGGAAGAACGCTTGGATCTGTTTGGCAAGCGCATGGGCGATAATTTATCGCAAAACCGCGAACAAACCCACGACAACCTCAAAAGCCTAGGCGAACGATTGGCGGTGATTGACCGGGCGCAAAAAAATATTGAAGCCTTGGGGCATGAGGTCAGCGGCCTGCAATCCATATTGGCCAACAAACAAACCCGTGGTGCCTTTGGTGAAATGCGCATGCAAGACATGATCGAGGACAGCCTACCGGCCAGCGCCTATAAATTTCAAGAAACCTTGTCGAACGGCAAGCGCGTTGATTGTTTGATCTTTCCGCCCAATGGCGCCGAAGCGATACCGGTGGATGCAAAATTTCCGTTGGAGAGCTGGCGCAATTTACAAAATGCCCCCGACCCAGCCGCCAAAAAGCAAGCGGCGGCAGCCATGCGAACCGATATCAAAAAACATGTAAATGACATTGCCAACAAATATATTGTACCCGGCGAAACCACCGATACCGCTTTGTTGTTTTTACCGTCCGAGGCGATTTATGCCGATCTGCACGGACATTTTCCTGATCTGATTGAAATGGCGTTTCGCAAGCGGGTGATGATTGTCTCCCCAACCACCTTTATGGCGGCCTTGCACACCATTTCATCATTGATGAAAGATGCGCGGATGCGCGAACAAGCCAGCCTCATCCAACGGGAGGTTGGGAGGATGATGGATGATGTTCGGCGGCTTGAAGATCGAGCCAAAAAATTGGACAACCGTTTCAAATTGACCGAACAAGCCGTTGACGATATTCTAAAATCAACCACCGGTATTGCCCGCCATGCGGAGCGGATCAGTGCGGTGGATGTAACGCCAAAGCTACCCGCCACCGATGAACCGGCATTACGGTTGGTGACCACAAAGATACATAAAGGTGAAAACGAATGAACAGTAAAATTTGGAAAACTTGGATCGGAGCCAGCTTATTGGCCGGCGGCATGGCAGCTTGTACGGCAGCCAATACCGAAGATACACCCTTTAGCCTGTTAGCCAGCGTCGTCAGCGAGCAAGCCAATTTTGATGTGGTGCAAGTCACCGACCAATTAGACAAGCCATGGGGTTTGGCGTTTTTGCCAAATGGTGATTTTCTAGTCACCCAGAAAACCGGCCAATTGGTACGAGTGGCGGCAAAAAGTGGCGCAATTACCAGTATTTCCGGAATGCCAGAAATATTGGTTTTGGGACAAGGCGGTTTGTTGGATGTGGCATTGTCGCCCAATTTTGCCGAGGACCAAGCGCTTTACATTTCGTATGCCAGCGGCACTCGCGATAAAAACCACACCGTAATTGCCAAAGCAGTTTTGACCGACAACGCCCTTACCACACTGGATGTTATCTTTGAGGCCAATACGGAACAAAAGTCCGGCGGCCATCATTTTGGCTCGCGGTTCGCCTTTGACAACCAAGGCCATCTCTATGCCAGTATTGGCGATGGCGGACGTTTCGAAGATGAGGCGCAAAATCCGCTCAATCATTTTGGTACAATCATTCGATTACACTTGGACGGCAGTATCCCGGCGGACAATCCATTTGCTGATGGTGTGCTAGGTGCGCCCGAGGTCTGGAGCTATGGCCACCGTAATCCACAAGGCGTAACCACACACCCAAGCACCGGCGAAATATGGTCCTCTGAGCACGGCCCCAAAGGCGGTGATGAGGTTAATTTGATTGCCAAAGGCGAAAATTACGGTTGGCCCAAAGCTAGCTTTGGCCGCAAATATACTGGCGGCAAGATTTCAGACTTTAGCGAATTGCCGGGCATGGTTTCGCCGCTTTTACATTGGACCCCGTCGATTGCAGCATCCGGTCTTAGTTTTTATTCCGGCACGGCATTTGCCAATTGGAACGGTGATTTATTTTCCGGGGCATTGGCCGGCCGGCATTTACGGCGGGTTGAATTGGATGGGTACGAAATAGTGGCGCAAGAAGAACTGCTCGGTGACTTAAAAGAGCGCATTCGTGATGTACGCATGGGGCCGGATGGGTTTTTATATTTGTTGGCCGACAGTGGAAAACTATTGCGGCTGGAACCAACAAAGTAACTTTACAAGGTTTTTCGCGACACTAGGGCCGCGGCCAAGGTGCCATCATCAAGATAATCTAGCTCGCCACCCACCGGAACACCTCTGGCAATAGAGGTAACTTTCACGCCGGTTTTAGCCAAGGCATCGTGTAAATAATGCGACGTGCTGGCCCCATCGACATTGGCGTTGAGGGCCAAAATTACCTCGGTGATATCCGGGGCTGCGGCTTGGGCAATCAGGCGCTCAATATGCAGATCTTCGGGGCGCACGCCATCAATCGCCGACAGCACACCGCCCAACACAAAATAACGCCCACGATGGGCACCGGCGCGCTCCAACGCCCATAAATCGCCCACTTGTTCGACCACACATAATAAGGTGTGATCACGCCCCGGTGCCGCACAAATGGCACACGGACTGCGCACATCAATATTGCCACACATCTGACAAGAAACAATTCGCTGTGCCGCTTCGTTCATCGCCCGACCTAAGGGTGCCAGCAAGCCCTCTTTTTTACGGATCAAATGCAATACCGCCCGCCTTGCCGAACGCGGCCCAAGCCCCGGCAAGCGCGACAGCAAGGTAATTAAATGCTCAATTTCTGGTCCAGCAGAGGTATGGGACATTGGGGCGTTAATCCGTTTTCTAAGCGTTGTGTGAGTTGGCGGTCAAAACGGTAATTTCATGCCCGGCGGCAACATGCCGGCCAACGGTCCGGCGGCATTGGCCATTTGTTCTTTGGCGGCAGCATCAGCTTTGCGTTTGGCATCAATTAGGGCGGCCAGGATGATATCTTCTAGGATTTCAACTTCGGATGGCACCAAAAAGCTGGGTTCAATATGGATGGCTTTGGCCGCGCCTTTGCCGTTCAGCGTCACCCGCACCATGCCGCCAGCGGCTTCGCCGGTGACTTCAATTTCCACTAGTTTTGCTTCGGCTGCCGCCAGTTTTTCTTGCATTTCTTTGGCTTGTTGCAACAAACCACTGATATTATCCATTTTTATGCCTCGCTTGGGTCATCATTGAACACCCGCAGTATTTTTGCCTCAGGGAACACCTGTATAATCGCCTGTACCGCCGGGTCAGCCAACACGGTTTGTTGGTCTTTTTCTTGTGTTGTTTTACGGGTTTGAGCAATGGTATCTTCGCCTTTGGCCTTGGTATCCAAGGTTAACAACCAGCGATCGCCGGTGACGTGTTGCAATTGTTTGGATAGCTCGGCTGCCAAATTATGCGGCGCTTTTCCCTCAGGCGCAAACGTAATCGCCCCCGGTTGATAGCTGATCAGGCGCACATATTGTTCCAATTGATTGAGCAGTTCCAGCTCGCGCCGATGCTCAATATCACCCAGCAGCGCCGCAAAGGTTTTCGGCCCCGCCACCGCAGGTATTGGCGGGGTGATGACCGGTTCGCTTTGCGCCATTGGCATTGGCGCATTTAGCGCTCGTGCGGGCCGTCCAGAACCTTTGTTTGGTGGTGCGGTTCGCGGCGCGGCAGAGCTAGGTTTGTCGCTGGTTTCATGCAATAATTTTGCTGCGGTTTCTGGTGATGGCAATTGTCCGGCCACGCACAAGCGGATCAACGCCATCTCTGCCGCCGCCAACGGGTCGGGGGCGATACGAACTTCTTGCAACGCTTTTAACAGCATTTGCCAAATGCGCGAACATTGCCCCATCGATAACGTCTCGGCCAGTTCGCGGACTTGGGACGCGGTGGTGCCGTACTCGGACAAATCGGCTTTTTCGCCCAAGGCTTTGGCACGGGTGGTTTGGTGGCAATGGTCCAGCAGATCAGAAACAATGACCACCGGGTCGGCGCCCAGATCGTATTGCTCGCGCAGCTCAGCCAAAGCTGCGGGTGCATCGCCTTGCACCATCAAAGCCAACAACCCAAGCACCCGCGTCCGATCGGCCAACCCCAGCATCACCCGCAAAGTTTCTGCGGCCACTGGTTTGTCATCATCGGCCTGAACCAAGGCTTGATCGAGGATGGACAAGGCATCGCGTACGGAACCCTCGGACGCTCGCGCCAATAGCCGCAAACCGCCCTCGTCAACCTGTCGTCCTTCAAGCTCGCAAATGCGCTGTAAATGAGCCACCATGGCGCCAGGTTCAACCCGCGATAGATCATAGCGCTGACAGCGCGACAAAATGGTCACGGGAACTTTGCGTATTTCCGTGGTTGCCAAAATAAAAATCGCGTGCGGCGGCGGTTCTTCCAAGGTTTTGAGCAGCGCATTAAACGCCTGTTTGGACAGCATATGCACTTCATCAATGATATAAACCTTGTAGCGGGCCGAAACTGGCGCATAGCGCACGCCGTCTAATATCTCGCGAATATCGCCGATACCCGTATGCGAGGCCGCATCCATCTCGATGACATCCATGTGCCGTGAGGCTGATATCTCGGCGCAATGCACCCCCGGCGGCACCAATTGCATATGCGGCGCATCCACCTCATCGCTTTGGTAATTTAACGCCCGTGCCAACAACCGCGCCGTAGTGGTTTTGCCGACCCCACGCACCCCGGTCAACATAAAGGCATGGGCAATCCTACCAGCCGCAAATGCATTGGTTAAGGTATGGACCATCGGTTGTTGGCCGATGAGGTCAGAAAAGTTGGATGGCCGGTATTTGCGCGCCAACACCTGATAGCTAGGGACAATACCGGTTTCGGCATCGCCAAACATGCTGTCTTGGTCTGGGTTAGCTATGGGTTCGGAATCAGCTTCGCTCATGGCCCTATTGATGGCGTAAATATGGGGGGTAGGGCAAGTGGAGACTGAACGATGACCCAAGAAAAACTCGTTGCGGCTGCTTCCTTCCGGACCTGACCGGGTTGGCGAGGACCTCGTCCACCGCCAGTCTCCACCTGTCATATAGCATGGAAACGCAGCTTTGGAAGTTGCTGCATGCAACAAATATCAGGCGGCACAGCCTTTGGCCAATTTTTGTGCATACATGGCTTGATCCGCCAGATCCAATAATTGCGCCGCCGAGTATTCCGGTTGAAACGGTTGCACCCCGGCGCTGGCCCCAATGCAAATTTCTTGTGGGCCAATATCAATATGTTGCTCGCGGATCACTTCGACTAAAGCTGCAGCCTTGGCCGCAGCGCCGTTATCATCAGCGGCGGCCAGCAATATCCCAAACTCATCACCACCCAAGCGACCTACCAGATCGGTTTCGCGCACATGTTCATTTAATACCTTGGCCACGTGCAATAATACCGTGTCTCCGGCCCCGTGACCGTATTCGTCATTCACCCCTTTGAACCCGTCAAGGTCGACATAGACCAAGGCGCCGCCAAGGTCGTGGCGTTGAGCAAAGGCCATGGCCCGTGACAATTCACGAGTAAACGCCCTTCGATTAAACACCGGCAATAGCGGGTCGGTATCGGCAATACTTTCAAGGTCTTTGATTTTGGTACGTAAGTTACCGGCTTCGGAATTTAAGTGCTCGACCTCGCCGATCAACCGCATCACAGCCTCACGCACGTCCGGGGTTAGATCAGCCGCATCTAATCCTGCCAGCTTGGAAAGAGATATCCGATTGCTGGCCGTTGGTTTGACCGCTTTGGTTTTTCCAACACGTGGTGCACCCGTCAGGCGCTTTACAACTGGTTCAATGATTTCTTTCATAGCCCATCTCTAATACAAATTAGCTCCAGCCAGCCATGCACCCATATATACAGATGCCGAGCTTAGGTTAAGAAACAGTCAACCATATTTCGTTGACACCGACAATGGGCGCTTTAAGTTGGCCGTGTTTCTGTCCCTTGGAAACCGTCGATATGCCAAAACAATCGCAAAATAAAGTCGCCATCGTCATGGGCTCGCAAAGTGACGAACCGACCATGAGTGCCGCTGCCAAGGTGTTAGGCGAGCTTGGCATTGCCTATGACAGTAAAATTATCTCGGCCCACCGCACCCCGGACCGGCTGGTTACGTTTGCCAAAACCGCAAAACAACAAGGCTATGCTGTGATCATTGCCGGCGCCGGTGGCGCGGCCCATTTGCCGGGGATGATCGCCGCCATGACCGCGCTTCCGGTGTTGGGTGTCCCGGTGCAAAGCAAGGCGCTCTCTGGCATGGACAGCTTGTTGTCCATCGTCCAAATGCCCGCCGGTATCCCAGTTGGCACTTTGGCCATTGGCACGGCGGGTGCAACCAATGCGGCGCTGTTGGCTGGCGCTATTTTGGCGCTGGGCGATCTGGTTGTTGCCGAGCGGCTTGATGCGTGGCGCGCCGCCCAAACCGATTTAGTCGCTGAAACACCGTAAATGCCCAAGCTCAAACCAGTTGGTATTTTTGGGGGTGGCCAGTTGGCGATGATGTTGGCCGAGGCCGGCACCAAGCTTGGCCTTGAGACCCATATCCTCAGCCCGAACGCTGCTTGTCCGGCAGCACGCAGTGCCAGCCTTGTGGTCGAGGCCGATTACGAAGACCTTGCAGCAATTCGCGCCTTTGCCGAAGCCTGTTCGGTGATCAGTTTTGAGTTTGAGAACCTGCCGGTTCGTTCCTTGTTTCATTTGGCCAAAGCCGGGCACCTTGTCGCCCCCGGCCCCAAAGTTCTTGAGCTGATCCAAGACCGGCTCACCGAAAAACAGTTTTTGCAAAGCTGCGGTATTGCCATCGCCCCGTTCGCCCGCATTGATGGCGCCGAAGATTTTGCCGCAGCGATTGCCGATACCGGATTACCTGCCGTTCTAAAAACCCGTCATTTTGGCTATGATGGCAAAGGCCAAACTTGGATCACTGCCCCCGCCCAAGCCAAAGCCGCCTTTGATGCCATCCATCATCACCCGGCCGTCTTAGAGTCTGCCGTTGATTTTGTGCGAGAATGTTCCGTCATCGCCGCCCGCAATGCCAAAGGCGAATTTGTCCATTTTCCAGTAACGGAAAACCTCCACAAAAACGGAATTTTACGAACCTCGACAGTTCCAGCCAATTGTTCCGATACCACAGCCAAGCAAGCCATCACCATCACCCGCAACATCGCCGAAAAATTGCAGTATGTCGGTGTATTGGCCGTCGAGTTTTTTGAACTGCCGGGCGGTGAATTATGGGTCAATGAAATTGCCCCACGCGTCCATAATTCCGGACACTGGACCAAAGGTGGAGCCACGCCCGATCAATTTGAATTACACCTACGCGCCATTACCGGCATGGAGCTATCCATGCCCAACTGCGTCCCCTTCGCGCAAATGCAGAACCTGATCGGCGATGAAGAGCCTCGCGCCGAACAATTGGCTGGCCAAGGCTGGCAAGTCGTCGACTATGGCAAAGGCCAAGCCCGACCGGGCCGTAAAATGGGTCATGCGGTACGGGTGGAGGGGGGAGTTTCTTAGAAAAAGCTTCGTGCAGTTTAAGATACCGAGCGCAGGCTAACTCCTTACATTCGTCTAGGCCTAGTCCGGCCGGTGCCATAGCGCAGGCGCGCTAAAAACTTGGTGGGGTCGGGCCAGGTCTCGGCACGGTTTCGCATTTTGGCTTTAAAGCCTTCGAACTGCATGACATTACTGATGCGGTGGTCCAAAAATGCCCATGCCTTGTCGTCATCCCCTTGTAGCCATACTTGAAATGTTGAGATAAAAACCCCGGATAAAATCAATCGTTTGGTATAATAATTATAATCAGTAGACGTATCGTTCATTGCCCGCCACATAGCATCGGCACTGGCCCATGCCATCGCCAACGCCTCGCCACTGGTGCCGGGCAAAGCCAGACGCGCCAAGGCCCGCCTTGCAGCTTCACGGTTGTTTTCACCCACAGCCACAATGCGACTTCGTACCAAGAAAACTGCTTTTTCGCGAATTTTCTTAAGTCTGGGTTTGGTCTTTGCCCACGCATCAAGCATGGCTTGGTCATTACAGTTTGCCCAATACCGGATGAGGTCAATACAGCCCCGTGGCACCGCCAGTTCCACCGCGCCCGGGTCCAGCTTTAGTTTTTGCGCACACTGTTGCAAGCCTGCATCCGTCCAACCATCAAATGCGGCATCTGCCAGCATCAGCGGCAATAATTGTTCACGAATCGCATCAAGGTGCGGTTGTGGTTGCAGTTTGGACATTGAGCTTCCTTGTAGATTTGGGCACATTTGGCCAAGTTTGGCCGTTATATGAATCTTTTATTACACATTTGTCGGTTGTTATGCTAGACAGGGGTGCGCAGCTTTGGTATTCCCCGCCATCATTTACGCCAAACTGTGTGCTATTCAATACGTATTGGCCAACAACTTAACCGGAGGACGAAACCATCGTTCAGATTTATGTACGAGATAACAATGTCGATCAGGCATTAAAAGCGCTCAAGAAAAAAATGCAACGCGAAGGTACGTTTCGCGAAATGAAGCGTCATGATTTCTATGAAAAGCCATCCGAAAAACGGGTGCGGCAAAAAGCCGAAGCCATTCGCCGCGTCCGAAAATTAGCACGCAAATTAGCCGTCCGCGAAGGTTTGTTGCCCGGTAAACCAACCCCGACCCGCTAAATCAACCCGCACTGATATCGCTACATTGCTCTTAAAACCGCCGATGGGTTGATCGGCGGTTTTTGTGTGTCTACACGACTTTTTTACTTTTGTTTGGCAACCAACGGGTGATCATTTTTTTGAAATAGTCAGAACCAGCTTGGTGCATCGCGCCCGCTTGAAACACTTTGCCCGCGCCCCATAACACCAAAACGGTGGTCACTACCATCAACACAGTGGTTCCAATGATCTCTATCATCGGCGGATCGGTCGGCAAGCGCGCCATCATAATATAAGGCGTAAATAACGGAATCCATGATAATACCGTTAATATCGGGCTTTCGGGGTCCTGTATGGCAAACACCAATGCCATCATCGGTACCATCATCACGAAAATCATCGGGGTCATCAAGGTTTGCGCCTCTTGCAAGGTTTCACACAACGAGCCCAGCGCCAAGAAGATTGAACCAAACATCAAATAGCCAAACACAAAATAAGCAAAAAATGGCAGTAACAAACCCGGATCAACAATGAGGGCCAGCGCACCTTCCATTTGCCCACCGGCACCCCCAACCACGGAACTTGCAACCATCGCCGAAATGATACCGGCAACAGCCCAACCCGCCAGCAAGGTAAAGCTAACCGCCGCTACCCCAAATAATTTCCCAACCAACAGCGAACGCAATGGCGCTGCACACAGCAAACTATCCAAAATCTTGTTCGATTTTTCTTCAATTACGCTGGTCAACAACATATTGGCCACCGAAAAAATCACCGACCACAAAACAAATCCAAACACCACCGCAATGATAAACGGTAATCGGTCCAAGGCGGTAACTTCGGCTTCATCGGCGGCTTTTTCAGGTGATAAAGAGGTGATGTTGGGCGAGAGATCTCTAATCCTCTGCACCAGAGAAAAATCAACGCCGGCACGGGTAAACCCATCAATACGCATTTGTTCGCGCACTGCAGTTTGCACTTGTCGTCTTAACCGGCGTTCGTTGACATTGGTGCTCCAATATTCAATCTCAACAACGCCTTCATCCAAGCTCGTGATCAGTACGGCAGCGTGCAGGAACTGTTCTTTTTCGTCAATTTGAAAACCTAAGGCTTGTTGAGCTAGCAAAAATGGTTTTAAGCCTTCGGCGCTGTGCGCAGGGGCCTCGACCAGACGAAAGTTGGAGCGCAGTGCCGCCATCGCTATTTTTCGTTGCGGGCCGAGCAGATCGCCAATTTCAGCCTCGGATTTTCCTTGCTTCAAGGCGTGCTGGGCTGCGGTTAAATTTGCGGTTTCACCTTCAATCAAAATGAGACTTTCAATAAAATCACCGATTTGATCCGCACGATTATCAGCAAAAGAACGGGCAATGGCCGCCGCATACCGACCATCCTCGTCAATCACCACAAAGTTACGAACCGGGGATGCCCGATCCAATAATGCCGGCAGTGCCATGCCCAGCAAGATAAACACCGGGATCATGCATAAAGAAATCCAAAAACCAACAGTGGCCACATAGGACAAATATTCGCGGCGGGCGATCAAATAAATATGGCGCATTAATTGGCTCCTTGTTGAGCGGTTTCGTCTTCACCCACCAAATGCACAAATACATCATGCAATTGACGGCGGGCGGGCTCAAAGCCATGTAACGCTAATTTGGCGCTGACACATTTGCGCAGCACATCTTGCACGTCTGCTTTGGCGCTAAGCTCGACCGACCAGCGCTTTGTGTTGTCGCGCAATGGCTGTACGCTATGAACGGCCGACGCCAATTGACCCAAAGCCTCGGCTGGGTTGTCGGTCATTGCGGTTTCTAATATCACGCTATTGGGAATGGTGGCCAATGCCGCATCAACAGTACCGTCAAAGATTTTACGACCCCGCGACAGCAAAACAATCTTGTCGCAGAGCCGCTCGGCATGTTCCATCACATGGGTTGAAAACAAAATCGTCGTTCCAGTTTTGGCCAGCTCGCGGATCAGATCTTCTAAAGTTTTTTGGTTGACCGGATCAAGGCCTGAAAACGGTTCGTCCAAAATCACAAATTCTGGTTTATGGACAATCGCGGCAATGATTTGCACTTTTTGCGCCATGCCCTTGGACAGCTCACTGACTTTTTTATAGGCGACATCGCCCAGTCCAAATTGCTCCAGCAAGAATAAGCCCGCAGCTTTGGCCGATGTTGCGCTCATCCCCTTGAGCCGGGCAAACAGCACAATGATCGCCAACACCTTCATTTTTCGGTACAGGCCGCGCTCTTCGGGTAAAAACCCAACCCGGTCGAGCGCTTTGTAATTTGGAGCCTTACCAAACAAACGAATATCACCAGAATCCGGGGTTAAAATCCCCAACCCCATACGAATAGAGGTCGATTTCCCCGCGCCATTTGGCCCCAAAAACCCAGTAATCTCGTTTGGTGGAACCGCTAAATCTAAATTTCGAACGGCGGCTTTTCCGCCATAACTTTTGGAGACATCTGCAAAGCTAAGAATAGAATTGTTCATTCGCATATCATCATCAATTTGAGTGCGTTTGCAAAGAAAAAGTGAAGAATACTTGAATATTGCTGTAGTTTCTTAACCGCTAGTCTGCCACCGGTTCTGTATGAGCCAAATAGGTGAAATTCGCCGCGACCTGAATACCCTGCAAGGTGAATACGGGCTTTGCGTAACGTGCGGTAACAACATCGCCCCGACCCGATTGGACAACGATCCGGAGATGTCATTTTGTTTGACTTGCGCGTAAACGACTACCAACCAGCGTAAAAAAGGATATCACTGAGCACCGCTTTGGGCTTGCCATACAAAGACAATATAGTTTCAAACGCCCGGCCTTCCAGCCCAAGACAGTGCATAAAGGCCGCCTCTGTACGCATTCCCGAACGTTTTAACTCGCGCACCTTTTCGCGCAAGCCGGGTGATCCCAACTCCAACAGTTGGCGTTCCACTTCAAACACCTGCCAGCATGGATGGTGCGCCACGGGGTGCTCACGAGCAAACACATCTACCGGCCATTGGTTTACGTTAAATTCGACAAACATTGACGGTCGGCCCAGAAAGACATTGAGCGATTGTTGAAATTGATCAAATTTACCAAACGCAGTTTTGGTTACCTTAGTAAATTCATCCAGACTGGTCGTCGAACAAACCAGATCCACATCGCTTTGGGCATGACGCACGTCCAACGCGGAGGAGCCGATCCAGCACGGACTGTATTGTTCCAAAGCTTGCATCACCCCAAGCCGGGAAAGTAGTAACGCAACCTGTTCGTGAGAATACATTCTACCTAAACTGAACTTGCTTAACCCAGCGCCTTATTGATGTTTTCAACCATTTTCTTGGCATCGGACAATAGCATCATCGTGTTATCGCGATAGAACAAC
>JAESUG010000116.1 GCA_016763185.1 Robiginitomaculum sp.
ATGCAGCCCAAACCCCGGTATTGCCAAAGGCCGGTGCGAGCCAATAGTCCGCACTTAAGTAAATCACCACCGAGGCAATCGCCGAATTTCGCATGGCGGCACTTTTGCTGGCACCGACAAAAATACCGTCCAATTGCCACGCAGCCACCCCGACGACCGGCACCAAAGCACACCATGGCAAATAGGTGATGGCCGCTTGTAGCGCCAACGGATCGCGGATCATCATTTGTAAAAGAGGCGGGCCGAACACCCAAGTAATCGCCGCGCAGCTCAGGGCGCAAAAACAAGCAAATTCGGAGGTAAAGCGCACGGCACGGTGTAAATCAGGGGCGGATCTTCGCCCAAACGCCCGCCCGGTTTCCGCTTCGGCAGTATACGCAAAGGCATCCAATACAAAGGCCCAAACCGTGATGAATTGTAGCAATATCTGATTGCCGGCCAAGATCGCATCGCCTTGGCGCGCCCCGGAATTGATGAACCAAGTAAAGCCAATGATCATACAGAACGAGCGAATGAACAGATCGCGGTTGACCGCTAATAAATGCAAAAATGGCGTGAGGTGAAATATCCGCGATGGCCGCATGAGGGCCGGATTAAACCCGCCGGTTTTTTTGATATGGCGTAACAATAGCCAAACCCCTAACCCCAAAGCCAACCATTCAGCGATTGAGGTTCCGGCGGCAACCCCACTTGGCCCCCAGCCCAGTTCCAACACAAACCAGACATCAAGAACGGCGTTGACCAGGGCCAAAAACACCTGAACCATCATTGCCATGCGCGGCAAACCAGCGCCGATCATCCAGCCGGTAATGGCAAACAAGGCAATGGCCGCGGGTGCGCCGAGAAATCTCCATTTTGTGTAAAGCTGACCACTGGCTTCGGCGGCTTGGCTGCCTTGGAGCATCTCGAACAGATAAACCGATAAGGGACGGTTCAACAATAACACCACTGCGCCCATCACCAAGCCCAGCAACACGCCGCGCAGCAACACCAATTGGCTTTCGTCTTTTTTCTCAGCGCCCAAGGCTTGGGCCACCAAGCCGGTGGTGCTTTGGCGTAACGAGTACATCGCCCAATAAAATATAGAAAAAATCGCACTACCCAAGGCCACACCCGCCAAGTCGGTGACGTTACCGGATAGACCGATCACGGCGGTATCGACCACACCAACCAAAGGAATAAGCCCACCGGCAAAGATCAATGGCCAGCTTTTTTCCCACACTTGTTTTCGAGTAAGCTGCGGGCGTGACACTATAAAATATCGAGCAGGTTTTCCGTGGGGCGACCGATGGCGGCCTGTTCAGGGCCCACCAATATCGGACGCTCAATCAGTTTCGGATATTTGCTCATGGCGGCGATCAAGGCTTGTTCGTCACTGACATTTGCTAGCCCAAGTTCTTTGTATATGGCTTCGCCAGTTCGCATTAAATCGCGGGCGCTGGGTAATCCGAGCAAGGCAATAATGCGGGCTAACTCGTCGGCGCTTGGCGGGGTTTCGAGATATAAAACGGTTTCAAAACTTACCGACTTTTCTTCCAACAAAGCGCAAGCCGCACGAGATTTGGAACATCTAGGATTATGATATAGTTGAAATGTCATTGGGGATGGCTTTCTATTCAAAATCGGGTGATGCGCGCAAACCGAGCGTGATATCTGGTTGCTTGATACAAGTGGGATCGGTCTCAATACTTGCATAGGGACGGCTAAAACAGGTTAAAAATCGTTCGGCGGCAGCTAAGTTCGGCTTGTAACCCGTTTCGTCAACCTGTTGGGTTTCAAGCCGAGCAATGGCGGTGCGTACCAAGGTAATATCGCGTCGTAACCAGCCTGAGAACGCGTCCAAATACCCATTCCAGTCATTGATAACGTCCTCGGCTTGGTCTGGGTTACGGGCATGGGTTACGTGCAATAAGGCAATTTGATTGCGCCCGGTCATCGCAAATACCCGCGCCGCGTGATAGCGTAAAGTTCTCGTTTGTTCGGCGCTGGCGCTGGCGTGATGGGCATTTAACCATGAGACAATCGAAGCCCCGGCCTCAAAAAAACAGTCTTTGCTGGCCAATTTCCGCCAGCCGTTTTGTTCGAATGTGGCATAATCCCATGTGTCAATTTGCTGGTTTAATGTTGCACCTAAATCAGTGCAATCCGCATCTGCTGGTTGGGCGTTCACAGGTGTTGTGCTGATCAAAGCCCATCCTGCAATCATCATACAAAGGGCAAGTTTCATGGGGTCATCGTCTCCAACTTTGTGTGCGCGATCAAACGTTTTGCGGCTTCGAAATGCAGTCGCTCGACCATTTGACCGTCAATATTAATCGCCCCTTTACCCGCATTTTTCTTTAATTTATAGGCGGCAATGATTTTTTTCGCATGTTTGATTTGCGTTAATGATGGGCCAAAGGCTTGGTTTGCGAGGGGTATCTGGTTTGGATGGATCAAAGTTTTTCCATCAAAGCCCAGAGCCTTGCCCTGTTTGGCTTGGGCGGCACACCCAGCTTCATCGGAAAAATCGTTATAAACGCCGTCCAAAACCACCAATTCATAGGCGCGGCCATGCACGACGATTTGTGACAAAACCGATAGCAAGCCTATGCGTGAGGCCGACGGCGAGCATTGCAGTTCAACCGCCAGATCATTGGTTCCAGCGATGAAACAAGACAAACCAAAGGCGCGGCCATTTTGGGCAATAGACGTTAAGTTAAGCACGCCAAGTGGCGTTTCAATCATCGCCCATAGTGCCGGGATGGTTCTTTGTGCGCGGGTTCTGGCCGCCAATATTTGTTGGTAAACATGGTGCAAATCGTCAATGCTTTGTACTTTGGGTACGAGGATTGCCGTCGGGCCTTCGCCCGCAATCGCTTGAATATCAGCGCTTTGCTCCGACGATCGATCCGCATTAATTCGGACGACAATCGGGGTTTTTAATGCCCGGGTTTCGCGTAAAAATCGAATGGCCCCGGCTCTACCTTGTTGTTTTTGCGTCGGAGCCAATGCGTCTTCTAGATCGAGGATCAGCCCATCTGCGGCCAAGCTGGGGGCTTTGGCCAAGGCTTTTTCGTTGGCGGCGGGGACGAAAAGAACGGAACGGAGCATGGTTATATAATCCTGTGTGCTCTGATCATAGCAAAAATCAGTAGGTTTGATCAATTCGCAATTTGCTTGGGCTCGTGATTTGCAAAAACCCAACTGGTCAACTGGTATTTTTTCTGACACATACAACCCATGAAGAAAGTGCTGATCATCAACAGCCAAGCAGCCTGCAGTCAGATCGGCGGGTCCATAGGCCGGTTTGCGTTGCAGCGGTTGGGGATCGAGGTGATTTCTTTGCCGACTTTATTGGTGGGTCGCCACCCCGGATGGGGCGATCCGGGGCGCGTTGAAATTGGCGCCGATGATATTGCTACAATGTTTTTGGCGATCAAAGACCAAGGTTTGTTGCCAAAAATAGATGGGATTTTGACTGGATATTTTTCGTCGATCCAGCAAATAACTGCGGCCAATGCCATCATTGATCAAATCCGTGCACAAAACCCAAATCTGCTGGTGGCGGTTGATCCGGTCATGGGGGATACCCAAAATGGCCTTTATGTATCTCGTGCTGTTGCCGAGGCAATGGCAAAAGTCTTGGTGCCAAAGGCGGATCTGATTACCCCAAATAGTTGGGAGTTGGAGCGACTAACGGACCGTAGTCTGTTTCACGAAGGCGATGTTATTGATGCTGCGGCAATGCTTGCGCCAAAATGGGTTTTTGTTACGGATGTCCCCGGTAAAAGCACATGGGTACATCTGGGCATTAGTGCTGAGAAATGTTGGAAGATTGAATGCCCAAAGCATCAAGTTGTGCCCAAAGGCACCGGCGACCTGCTCGCAGCATTATTGCTAGGCCGTATTTTGTTGGGTTTGCCGCTAAACACTGCGTTTGAGATGGCGGTATCCTCGACACAGGATATTATTACCGAAACCCGGCGCTTGGGGGAAAGCGAACTGGCCGTGGTCGCGGCGCAGGACCGGCTTGTTTCACCGCGCACTCATTTGCATGCCGGTTCCCCAGACGTACAAACAAAACAGTGTCGTTGGGTGGCCGGCATTGACGGATGCCAGCAAGGTTGGCTGATGGTGTTATTGGATGTCACCGGTCAAAAGCCACCAATGCTACAACCTTTATTATCAATATGGGATAGTTTTAATCTGTCGCAGCAACCACAAAAGATTGCCGTAGATATGCCGATCGGCTTGTTATCGGTAGCGGGGTCTGGTGGTCGCACGTGTGAACGGGCAATTCGTAAAATATTGGGGCCGCGTCGAAGCTCGGTGTTTTCGGCTCCGTGCCGGGCGGCAATTGTGAAGTCAACCTATCAAGCCGCCAGCACAGCCAATGCGACCAGCAGCGACAACGCCCCCAAAATCAGCAAACAAAGCTTTGGTCTGTTTCCCAAAATACGAGAGATTGATCTTCGGATTACCCCGCAATTACAACAACAGCTTTTTGAAACCCATCCGGAGTTGGCCTTTACCGTGTTGCGCAACGGAATTCCGTGTGAACATTCCAAAAAAACGGATCTAGGCCGCGAGGAGCGACAAAGCGCGCTGCGCTCTATTGGGTTTGCCGAGGAATTTTTAAAACAAGCGTTGCCGATCAACGTGGCCGCCAGTCGTGATGATTTACTTGATGCTTGTGCTTGTGCATGGGTGGCGCAACGGGCATTATTGGGCGCGGCAAAATCCTATCCCGCCAAGCCGGACAAGGACGAACGCGGGCTGGAAATGGTGATCCGAGTATAAGAAATAAGCGCAAATGAAGGATCGTGTTTTTTTAAGCAGACTTGCGTTGACTTGAACACACGGACGCGTAGGTTTGTCGGTGCAATATGAAGGGGCAAAATATGAGTTCTGGTTGGAATGATCCGCGACCGATGTCGCCCTTTACTAGTATCTGGCGCTGGCATGTGACCATGGTTACTTCGATTTTGCACCGGGCCAGTGGTATGGTATTGGCCGCAGGTTCCGTATTGATCGTGGCTTGGTTGTTCGCGCTGGCTGCGGGCGAGAAACAATACGATAAAATGATGGAATTGTTAGGGAGTTGGCCGGGCAAGGCCGTGTTGTTTGCATTTTCACTGGCACTGTTTTTTCATCTGTTGAATGGTGTGCGCTATCTGCTTTGGGATAGTGGGTATGGGTTTGAAAAAGAAACGGCGAACCGTACTTCATGGTTGGTGATGGTGATGGCGTTGGCATTGACCCTTGGGTTATGGGCGGCTGGATATTGGATGTTCGAAGCCTTCCCCGGCCAGAAAAGTCATTAGGAGAAACGAAATGGCCCGTTTGCAAACACCGCGTTCGAAAATTTCTGGTCTAGGTAGTTCCGGCCATGGCACCCACCATTATCTCGTACAACGGGTGAGCGCTTTGGCGCTGTTGGTATTGGTGCCATTTGTGTTGTTTCAGTTTTTGGCGGCGTTTACCTCTGGCTATGACGCGGCCTATATTTGGGTTGGCAGTTGGGTAGGCACCCTTAGTTTGTTGGCTTTGGTAACGGCGATGTTTTGGCATTTGCGCCTTGGGGTACAGGTGGTGGTCGAGGACTATTTTGGTGGTTGGCTGCGGATGGTATTGTTGTTGATTAGCAGTTTTGGTTGTTTTGGCTTGTGGTTGATCTCGGTGTTGTCGATCCTAAAAGTGTTTTTTGAAGGGTAGGTTGCATGAGTTCGTATCATTGGGTTGATCACAAATATGATGTGGTGGTGGTGGGCGCTGGCGGTGCTGGTTTGCGGGCGGCTTTGGGTGCGGCGCAGGCTGGTTTGAAAACCGCCTGTGTTACCAAAGTATTTCCAACTCGCAGCCATACGGTCGCGGCCCAAGGCGGGGTGGCGGCCAGCCTGGGCAATATGGGCGAGGACAATTGGCGCTGGCATATGTATGATACGGTCAAGGGTTCTGACTGGTTGGGCGATCAAGACAGTATTGAATATTTGTGTCGCCATGCTCCGGATGCCGTTTACGAGATGGAACACTGGGGCATGCCGTTTTCGCGCACCCCGGATGGTAAAATTTATCAACGGCCATTTGGCGGGATGACCACCAAATTTGGCGAAGGGCCAGCCGCGCAACGGACCTGTGCGGCGGCGGACCGTACTGGTCATGCGATGTTGCATACATTGTACGGTCAATCCTTGCGCCATGATGTCGATTTTTTCATCGAACAT
Organism: Robiginitomaculum sp.; assembly: GCA_016763185.1. Classification (GTDB taxonomy): domain Bacteria; phylum Pseudomonadota; class Alphaproteobacteria; order Caulobacterales; family Maricaulaceae; genus Robiginitomaculum_B. Next base: position 6,207 of record JAESUG010000116.1, read on the forward strand.
TTTGCGCTGGATCTGATTATGGATGCAGACGGTTCGTGCCGTGGAGTTACGTCTTGGCAATTGGATGACGGTACATTGCACCGGTTCACGGCGCAAAAAGTGATCTTGGCCACCGGTGGCTATGGCCGGGCTTATTTTTCGTGCACATCGGCCCATACCTGTACCGGGGATGGGGGTGGCATGGTATTGCGAGCGGGCTTGCCGTTACAAGACATGGAGTTTGTCCAATTTCACCCAACCGGCATTTACGGAGCTGGCATGTTGATCACCGAAGGCGCACGGGGCGAGGGCGGTTATTTGGTAAATTCGCAAGGCGAGCGGTTCATGGAACGCTATGCGCCATCGGCCAAGGATCTGGCCAGTCGTGACGTGGTTTCGCGGGCGATGACCATGGAGATCAGAGAAGGTAGAGGTGTGGGTGAGCGCGGTGATCATATCTTTTTGCATCTTGATCACCTTGATCCGGCAATGATCAACAAACGTTTGCCGGGCATTGCCGAAAGTTCCCAAATCTTTGCGGGCATTGATGTCACCAAACAACCGATCCCGGTATTGCCGACCTGTCATTATAATATGGGCGGTATTCCAACCAATTTTCATGGCGAAGTGGTGACCAAAAAAGGCAAAGACCCGGATGCAGTGGTTCCCGGCCTGATGGCTGTGGGTGAGGCTGCTTGTGTTTCGGTACATGGGGCCAATCGGTTGGGGTCTAATTCATTGATTGATCTGGTGGTGTTTGGCCGAGCGGCTGGTTTGCGGTGTGGCGAGACCATTACACCGGGAGCGACGGCTCGCGATCTGCCTTCTACGGAGGGTCATCTCGCCCGACTTGACAAGATGCGCCACGCTGATGGCGGCACTAAAACTGCCGAGCTGCGTCTTTCTATGCAGCGTACCATGCAGGACCATTGCGCAGTGTTTCGGACCGGTGATGTCTTGCGCCAAGGCTGCAAGGCAATGTCGAAGGCCAGTGCTGCGCGCGATGATCTGCATGTCTCGGACCGGTCATTGATCTGGAATACCGACCTGATGGAAACCTTGGAGCTGGATAATCTGATGGGCAATGCGATGACCACCATGTATGCGGCGCTCCATCGTACCGAGAGCCGAGGGGCTCATGCTAGAGAAGACTTCCCCGATCGTGATGACGATAAATGGATGAAGCATAGCTTGGCTTGGTTCGATGAGAAAAAGGTGAAATTAGGCGATCGCCCCGTGCATACCTACACCATGACCAAGGAAGCCGAATATATTAAGCCAAAGCCAAGGGTGTATTAACAGCTCATGGTTTATGGTCATTTTTACATGAAAGAGAAGCGGTCGCGCCGTACAAACACCACGGTCCTCGCGCTTGATGCGGGGTCCAGAAGGGCTGCAAATGGATGGGTGCTTGGTAAGAAGAACTGGACCCCGGCTCAAGGCCCGGGACCGGAGGTATCAAATACCCGCATCCACCAAAAGCAGATAAATTTTAGAGACAAGGTATGAATGTAATATGGCGCAATTAACCCTACCGAAAAACTCCAAAATCACCAAAGGCAAGCACTGGCCGGCACCGGCTGGCTCGGATGTGGCACAGGTACGCACCTTTCGGATTTATCGCTATGACCCGGATGCAGACACGGGGCCGCGTTGGGACCTGTTTGATGTAGATATATCTAAATGCGGGCCGATGACCTTGCATGTATTGATTTACATCAAAGACGAGATCGACCCGACATTAAGTTTCCGCCGTTCCTGCCGCGAAGGAATTTGCGGCTCGTGTGCGATGAACGTCGATGGGCGCAACACCATTGCCTGTACCAAGGGCGTGGACGAGCTAAAGGGCAGTGGCGGCGTGATCTCAATTTCGCCATTGCCGCATATGGCGGTGATCAAAGATCTGGTACCGGATTTGTCGGATTTTTATGCTCAACACGCAGCGATGGAGCCATTTTTACGCACCACCACCCCAGAGCCGCAAAAAGAATGGCGCCAAGCCCCTGAGGATCGCGATAAGTTGGACGGGCTGTATGAATGTATTATGTGCGCGTCATGCTCGACCGCCTGTCCTAGTTATTGGTGGAATGGTGATAAATATCTGGGTCCAGCCGCCTTGCTACAAGCCTATCGCTGGTTGATTGATAGCCGCGATGAAGCCACGGGCGAGCGCCTTGATGCCCTAGAAGACCCATTTCGATTGTACCGGTGCCACACCATCATGAACTGTACCCAAGTTTGCCCCAAAGGGTTAAATCCGGCCAAGGCCATTGGCGAGATCAAAAAAATGATGCTGGAGCGCATGGTCTAATTTGTGATTTTGGGTTTGCCGGGCGAAAACGGTTCGGGCAAAGGTTCTGCCGGTATCCCGTCTTCGTGCAATGACTTGGCTTGGGTTACACTAACTTCACCATAAATCGGTTGTTTTGGTGCGTCGCCCAGGTGCATGGCGCGGGCTTTGCTGGCAAATTCATCACCGACATAGGTGTGGGTGGTTCGAATTTCCTCGCGTACTTTGCTGGCATATTCGGCCAATTGCTGTTCCGGCGACGGTTTGCGTTTACCAAGGGCGGGTGCCATAATTTGTTTACGCACATCGACACTTTGACAATACGGGCATTCGACCAAATGCTGTTGTTGTTGCACATCAAAATCATCGGAAGATGAAAACCAAGCTTCAAATTCGTGAAGCTGGTCGCAAATGAGCGCATAGCGGATCATATTAGTTGGCCAATAATGGGGTAAGCTTGCCTGCGCGCTCCAGTGCCATCAGCTCGTCACAACCGCCAACATGGGTGTCGCCAATAAATATTTGCGGAAACGTGCGTGCGCCATTGGAGCGCTGCATCATTTCGGCTTTGGCTTTGGCGTCGAACCCAGCGGAAATTTCCTGAACGGTGACTTGTTTATCACGCAATAATTTTAAAGCCCGCGAGCAATACGGGCAAAATGCAGTTGTATAAACAGTTACTGGTTTCATGGGTTTCCTCATCAGCAATTTAATCCTTTATGTAGTGGGTTCTAGCGGTTTGACAACACGGGCCAATGTCACAGCGTCTATTTGGGTTGCGCCAGCCAATAGCAATGCCTTCGCGCACGCCTCCAAAGTTGCCCCGGATGCGCGCACATCATCCACCAAAACAATGCGTTGGCCACGTATTTTGTCGGCAAAGCGCTTTGGCACGCGAAAGGCACCTTGCACATTGCGGGCCCGGTTTGGGCCTGACTTTAAGCCTTGGCTCGGGGTGTTGCGGTGGCGCACCAACCATCTTGGTTGGTGGCTCATTTGGCATTGTTTGGCCAAGGCATTGGCTAATAATGCCGACTGGTTGAACTTGCGGTGCATACGGCGAAATATATGCAAGGGCACGGGGACCAAAATTGCCGGCGGTTGCAAAATATCGCTCGCAGCTTGGATCATCCAATTGGAAAATATGTGGGTGCTGTCCGTGCGCCCGCCATATTTAAAGTTCAAGATCAGTTTTCGTGATGTTGTTGAATAGACCAATGCCGAACGCGAACAGCGTATCTGCGGCGGGGTTGCTTCGCATATTGCGCATCTGGCGTCGGTAAAGTTATTTTGTTCCAACGGAATGCCGCAACAAAAACAAATCGAGCCGCACAGAAATTCCAACTTGCCCCATTGCGTCGCGCCCAGACCCCCAAGGCTATCTACGACCTCGCCGGTCAGCGGCGATATTGGCGGCAAGACATAGTGCTTTATTCCTTGGGTAAACCGTTTAAGTTGACGGGAAACTTCGCCAAGTCGGGTCATGTGAGAAACCTAATTGCCATGAGCACATCAGCGCCATTATTTGACCCGAAACGGATATCTTGCAACCGAAAACGGGCAAAAGCAAAGTTTGGTAGCCATGATTTTTTACACCAACGGGTTTGGCAAGACCTGATGGAGCGTCGCGCTGTCATCAATCGAAAACTATCTGTTGGCGTAGTTCGGGGCGATTTACTGCCAGAGCTGGCACAGATCTCGGCATCCGGTTGGAGCGCTGTGCCGCAAAGCGTGCCTGTGCCATCTAGCTTAGATCTGCTGATTTCATTTTTTGAACTGCACCTGATTGACGACGTGGCGGGCGAATTGGCCCGGTGTCGGGCTAGCTTAGCGCCGGATGGCGTGTTTTTGGCCTGTTTGTTTGGCGGACGTACTTTGGTTGAACTACGCCAAAGCTTGCTTGCTGCTGAAAGCCAGATCACAGGATCGGCGGCGGCCAGAGTCATTCCGTTTGTTGAGGTACGGACATTAGGCACATTGGTCGGCAAAGCCGGTTTTGCTTTGCCGGTGATTGATGTGGATACAGTAACGGTGCGCTATTCGTCGTTGCGAGCTTTGTTGCGCGATATTCGAAACATGGGTGAGGGCAATCCGCTTTTCGCGCCGGTTCGTCCGCTGTGCAACGCGGTATTAACCCGCGCTGAAGAGCTATATCGCCAGGATTTTGGTGATGAAAATGGGTTATTGCCTGCCCGCTTTGACATTTTGCATATTTGTGGCTGGGCGCCGCATGAGAGCCAACAACAACCATTAGCCCCCGGTTCTGGGCAAATGTTTTTGGGGGATGCCCTTAAAAAGAGTTAACTACCTGCACCGGTAACGGCCGTACTTACGGTTTGCATATTGCTTGTAACCGCATCAGCAACAAGGGTATATGAACCAAGAATAACCAAAAAAATCAATGCCATGATCAACCCGTATTCAAGGGCTGTGGCACCGCGTTCACAGCGCAAAAACCTAGAAAAAACTTGTTTGATATTCTGCACTGAGCTCACCTTCGTAACCGATCGCGTATTTCTGCGGCCAATGGGATGTCCGCCGGCGGCATTTGCATGTGATGAAGCTGATCTGGTTTCACCCATTTTAATGCTTGGCCTTCGGCAGCACGCACAATGCCATCCCACTGTCTGCACACATATAGAGCCAGTAAAAGATGAAAATCAGGATAAGAAACAGATGAAAATGCGAAGGATTGCAAACAGCTTTCACAAGGGTCAATCGACAATTCCTCGCGCAATTCACGAACCAAAGCGGCCTCTGGGGTTTCACCGGCGTGGATTTTGCCGCCAGGGAACTCCCATTTTCCAGCCCATTGTTTGCCGGCTGGCCGTTGTGTTATTAACACGCGCCCATCCGCATCAACCAATGCCCCGGCAACAACAAGCAATATTTTCAACCTATTCTCCTGATGGCAGTTCTAGTTGCTCTGGTGCGGGTTTCGGCGCAATTTGCGGGTCAAACTGCTTGATGACAGCGTTTTCTCGCAAGTCAGACACTAGTTTTTGAATTTGGTCAAAGGTCATAAACTGGACAATGCGCGGGCGTAATTCTTCGAGATCTGGTGTCTGAACTTTGCGCCGCCCTTCAACTTTGATAATGTGCCAACCGTATTTGGTGGCAACAGGTTGCGAAAGTTGCCCTTGTGGTAAGGAAAATGCAGCATCGGCAAAAGGAGCGATCATCGCCGCATGGCTGAAATACCCTAAATCGCCGCCTTCTAATCTGGTGGCAACGTCTTTGGAGCGCTCAAAGGCAAGAGTGGCAAAATTAGCACCTTGGGTAAGCGCCGTGCGAACTTCGATGGCTTCTTCTTGGCTATCGACCAGAATATGACGAGCGTGAATTTCTTCGCCCGATTGAACGAGCTGTGATTGTTCTTCATAAAGCCGCTGGATCGCAATTTCGGTTACGGCATCGGCCACGGCGCGTTCAACCAACACATTGCCCAAGATACGTTCGCGGGCAATTCGGAGCCGAGTTTGCGCTTCAAGGTCGCTGGTCAAGCCGCGCTTTACGGCCTCCAAGGCCAATAATCGTTGGTCAATCAGCTCATGTAACAACCGCATATAGTCATCTGAGGTCAATTGTAGCAACCCGCCCGGTTGGGTAATGCCTTGCAATGCAGCCTCGCGTTCAATGTCCATTTCGGTGATCAAAGTCCCATTGACCTCGGCGGCGACCCGATCGCCAATGATCGGGGTTTGCACGCCAAATTCTTCTCGCGCTGCATTGCCCTGATTTGGGCCGCATGCGGAGGTTAGGAGCACCATCACTAGAGCAAAGGGTAACGCACTTGTGATTTGATGGTTTTTTGCTAAAAACCTAATTCTATTTAGCACGATCTTGCCTCTTTCATGGGTTGATTTAACCTCGCCTCGTTGACAGTACACCAACGGCTCACTAAGTCAGCCCTATGGCCCCTTAAAAACAGCCCTGTTCTGTGTCTGATGACACGCCATCCAATGCGGATCCATCCATGTTGAAACTAGTACAAAAATTATTTGGTTCTTCTAATGAACGCCTTGTGCGGCGCATGCAGCCGCGCATTGACCAGATCAATGGCCTTGAGGCCGAGTTTGAAAAGCTCACGGATGCCGAGGTGCGTGAGAAAACAGAAAGTTTTCGCCAGCGCTTAGCCGACGGCGAAAGCTTGGATGATCTGTTACCTGAAGCCTTTGCAAATGTTCGCGAAGCCGCGAAGCGAACCTTAGGGCAACGCCATTTTGATGTTCAGCTTATTGGCGGAATGGTGTTGCATGAAGGCTCTATCGCCGAGATGCGCACGGGTGAAGGCAAAACTTTGGTGGCAACATTGCCTGCTTATTTGAACGCATTGCTCGGTAAAGGCGTGCATGTGGTTACGGTCAATGACTATTTGGCGGAGCGCGATGCCGAGTGGATGGGCCAGATTTATAACTTTTTGGGTTTAAGCTGCGGCTGTATTGTAAATGGCAAAAACGATGCTGAGCGCAAAGAGGCCTATGCGTGTGACATCACCTATGGCACCAATAATGAATACGGGTTCGACTATTTACGCGATAATATGAAAAGCTCATTAGAGCAAATGGTCCAACGGGAACATTTCTTTGCGATTGTTGACGAGGTCGACAGTATCTTAATTGATGAAGCGCGCACGCCATTGATTATTTCTGGCCCGACCGAAGACCGTAGCGATTTTTACCAAACCATTGATGCGTTAATGCCGCTGTTGGAGGCCAAAGATTTTGAGCTGGACGAAAAACAACGTTCGGTTTCCTTAACCGAAATTGGCAATGAAAGACTTGAGGTCATATTAACCGAGCACGACCTGCTGGATGGTGGTTTTTATGATATTAACAATGTCTCGGTTGTTCATCATGTGAACCAAGCTTTGCGCGCCCATAAACTATATATATGTGACAAAGACTATATCGTTCGTGACGGCAAAGTCATGCTGATCGATGAGTTTACCGGCCGGATGATGGACGGCAGGCGGTTGTCTGAAGGCTTGCATCAAGCCATTGAGGCCAAGGAAAATGTTGAGATTCAACCTGAAAACGTAACATTGGCGGCGATCACCTATCAAAACTATTTCCGCTTGTATAAACATTTGGCTGGCATGACCGGAACGGCTGCTACCGAAGCTGCCGAATTTGAGAATATTTATGGCCTTGGTGTGGTTGACGTTCCCACCAATCGTCCGGTGATGCGTATCGATATTGACGACGAATTATACCGGACAAAAGCCGAAAAATACCAAGCTGTTATCGAGGATGTCATCGAGCGCCAAGCCTCCGGCCAACCGATATTGGTGGGGACAGTATCCATTGATAAATCCGAAGAATTATCCGAGTTGTTCAAGAAGAAGAAAATTAAGCACACGGTGCTAAACGCTCGCTATCATGAACAAGAAGCCGAGATCATTGCCCAAGCCGGCGCCCCCGGTGCCGTAACAATTGCCACCAATATGGCGGGCCGAGGCACGGATATTCAATTGGGTGGCAATTTAGAAATGCTGGTCGAAACTTGGGTTCGCACCAAAACCGACGCCGGCAAAGCGCCCACGGAAAAAGCCATTGCCAAGCAGCGAGAAATATTTGAACAAGAAGTAGCGATGGCCAGACAACAGGTGTTGGATGCTGGGGGCTTATATGTTTTAGCCACCGAACGTCATGAAAGCCGGCGCATTGATAACCAGTTGCGTGGCCGTACCGGTCGCCAAGGCGACCCCGGCTTGTCCAAGTTCTATGTCTCGGTCGAAGACGATCTGATGCGTATTTTTGCGCCAGAACGGATGAACACCATTATGAAAACACTGGGGATGAAAGACGGCGAAGCCATTGCCCATCCATGGATGAATAAAGCGCTGGAAACCTCTCAGAAGAAAGTAGAGGCCCGTAATTTTGAGATGCGTAAGAACGTACTCAAATATGATGATGTAGCGAACGATCAACGCAAAGCCATTTTCGAACAACGCCGCGATTTTATGGCAGCCGAAGATGTTGCCGATGTGATCGGTGACATGCGCCACGAAGCCATTGAGGATCTGGTTGATAAATACATGCCGGAAAATATGATGGCTAGTAAGTGGGACATTGAAGCTCTGGACGAGGCGTTAACCAAACTGCTTTCCGGTACCAAATTGCCAGTTGCTGAGTGGGCGAGCGAAGAAGGTGTGGCCAATGAGGAGATTTTGGATCGGATCGAGGATCATGCCGACCGTCTGTATGCGAGTATTGCGGCCCGGTTCAAACCTGAAAACATGCGCCCGATTGAAAAGCATATCTTGTTGCGGGTGATCGACACCCAATGGCAAGAGCATTTGCAAAACCTGGATCATATGAAATCGACCATTCATTTGCGTAGTTACGGTCAGCGCGATCCATTAAACGAGTACAAATCCGAGAGCTTCTCATTGTTTGAAAACCTGCTTTCTGACTTGCGGGCAGCGGTGACCATGAACGCCATGTCGTATCAGCATTTGCAATTGGAGCCAGTTCCAGAAGCGCCAGAACTTCGGGAGGATTTGCAAGAAAATCGTAGTGGAAAAGTTGATTCTGATGGGTTTATTTCGCTTACGTCAACTTCCAGACAGCCAGCATCGACAGTAGACCGGACAGACCCTACAACATGGGGGCGGGTGTCGAGAAATTCAGTTTGTCCGTGTGGTTCCGGCCAAAAATACAAACGCTGTCATGGCTCAATGGCGAGCAAACAAAAATAATATAGAGACTATGAGCAAAGCGCATTGGCCTTTCTTAAGGCCGATGTAATGCCGGACAGTGAGAACTCGTATGCGGTGGCCGTGCCCCGTTCCGACATCGCTTCAATGCGTAACCGCGAGCCTTTTCGCATGGCTTGTACCAAGCGTTTTTCATCGCGTTCGGCTTCGACAAATGCTTCTTGCCCGGCGCTGAACATGGTGATGGTGCGATTGCCGACCTTAGCTTTTGGCGGGGTTTGGGCTCTGATCGGGTATCCGGTGATCAAGCTAGGTTGCTCAAATGCTGCCCCTGATTTCCAGGTTCCGACAAAGAACGCTATGTCGCCATGATTGACACTTTGTGGTGATTTGTCGGTGGCGAAACTACGCACATAACATAATAAATCGCCATCAACAGAACGGGTTAATACGTTCCAGTCTTTTACCGTGGTATGCAGTTTGGGGGCATCATTCGCAAATGCTGCAACCGAAAGCAAACACAGTATAATAACAAGAACAAGCAAACGCATTGCAGTATTTTCCAGCAAAATCTAAAATCGAACCTTAGTGAAGCAAAACCTTGTTAACGAAGCTTTAATGAAAAGCTTTTGATCAAAGCGCGCACCTATCATCGAAATACCCCAACCTCTTTGCGGCCATCGCCGTGACGCGCTGCGCGGCGCATACCGTGCGAGATATAGGGCATGGACACATGGCCCTGTCGATCAATGGCGATCAGACCGCCATCACCACCTTGGCGTTGCATGTCGGCCAGCGCGCCAGCCGAAGCCGCGTCAACACTTGCTCCACCATAGGCCATGCGCGCCGAAACATCTGCAGCAACGGCGGCGCGAATAAAGTACTCGCCCTGTCCGGTGCAAGATACGGCCACGCGCTCATCAGCCCACGTCCCCGCCCCGATCAACGGGGTATCTCCGACCCGCCCCGGTAGCTTGTTCAACACCCCACCCGTGGATGTGCCTGCGGCCAAATGACCCTGAGCGTCCAGTGCCACACAACCCACCGTGCCATGCGCCAGCTCGTTCGTGTTGGCGCTTGCCCGCGAGATCGGCGTAAAATGCGTGGCAGGGTCGGTAATGGTTTGCATACCCTGTTCGGCCGCAAACAACATTGCCCCGGCCCCGGCCAGCATGACATGCGGCGTTCGTTCCATGACGGCTCTGGCCACGGTAATCGGCGAGACAAATCCGTGCAGGGCGCAAACGGCCCCGGCGCTTCGTTTTGCGCCGTCCATAATGCTAGCATCTAGCTCGAACTCGCCTTGGCAATTTGGCGATGAGCCGCGGCCAGCAACATAAAGCCCGGCTTCCTCCAAGGCTTGTACCATTTGTTCGACCACATCCAAGGCGCTGGCCCCGGCCAGCAAAGCAGCTTCGCCGACGGTGAGCAGTTCGCCAAGGTGTTGTTCTTCGCGGGTTGTGTCCGAGTTACGAATGGGACCGGCGCCGCCGTGTAAGGCCAAAGCAATTATGGGTTTCATTGGTTTTCATCCTCAGGAACGGGTGCTGGCAATCGCAGCAAAATCCGGGCATCGCGCCGGTGCGCTGGTTTGATATGGGCGGCAACAACGGCCATAGTTGTCGCCAATACGGTGGCATCGTCCGTAAAGCCAATACCGGCAATAAAATCGGGCAATAGATCTATGGGTACTACAAAATAGGCCAATGCCGCAAACAATACACCCTTCACCCGGCCCGGTGTTTTGTCGTCATTGGCGCAATACCAAGCGGCGGCGAGGTCTTTGGAAAAGGGTACTTGTCCGAGGCTCGACCAAAATTTTGGCCAAAACCCTTTGGGTGTCCGCCGCCGTCCGGTATCAACCACGACCGGCAATGCTTGGGTAACAAGTGTTGGCTTGGTATTTTTGGCCATCTGGTTTACGCCCTTGTTGGAAATTGATTCTCACTTTGATATGAACCAGCAAGTTTGGCAGGAAAAGGGCAAAACATGAAAATCGAAAATGAAATGGCAGCCATTGTCACCGGCGGAGCCTCCGGTTTGGGCGAGGCCACCGCCCGCATTTTAGCAGCCGAAGGGGCAAAAGTCACCTTGTTTGACCTCAACGAAGAACGTGGGCTGCAAATTGCCAAGGAAATTGGCGGCACCTTCGCATATGTAAATGTAGCCGATGAAGCCAGCGTTGATGCCGGGTTTGCCTTGGCGCGGGCCGCAAACGGGGTCGAGCGCATCATGGTCAATTGTGCCGGTATTGGCTGGGCTGAGAAAACCGCGGGCCGCAATCGAAAAACCGGTGAGGTACAAGCCCACGGCACCGATAATTTTAAGCGGGTGATCGAGATCAATTTGATCGGAACATTTATGTGTATGGCCAAATCTGCCGCCGGTATGATGAGTTTGGAACCGTTGGCGGACAATGCCAGAGGCGTGGTGGTCAATACGGCCAGTGTCGCCGCCCAAGACGGCCAGATCGGGCAATTGGCCTATGCTGCCTCCAAAGGCGGTATTGTCTCGATGACCTTGCCCGCCGCCCGCGATCTGTCCCGGACCGGTATTCGGGTGTTGACCATTTTGCCCGGATTTTTTGAAACACCGATTTACGAGACCTTGCCGGAAAATGTGAAAACCGACCTGGCGGCCCATATTGTGTTTCCGGTGCGCTTTGGCCGGCCTGATGAGTATGGCCGGTTCGTCCTTTCCTTGGTGGATAATGACTATATCAACGGCGAAAGCATCCGCCTCGATGCCGCCGCTAGAATGCCGCCACGTTAGTAAAAATTTTGAATTTCGGAGTTTTTAAAATTTTTACACGGTTTGTGCGCGTTTTCCACGGGGGAAACCAACCTCCCAATCCTCCGCCCCTTTGGGTTCACCTCCTCCACAAGCAGGGGAGGAAAGCGAACTATCCCTGTCCCCGGCCTTGAGCCGGGGACAGGGATAGTGGAGGCTTTTGTAACAGGTTGGCTTGGTGTTCCGGTGATTTGTGAAACCTGGCGAATCTGACGTAACCATCGGTTCAGTGTGAACCTATGTAACTATTTACCATATCAAAGAGCATAAAACCTAAGCATAATCCCGCCTCTGATTTTCCTACACAGTACCATATAAAGATATCTTTATATGGTTGTTGCCAAACGGCTCGGTGGTTGCTATAGGCGGGCGCATATATGTTTGGGCACCGAATGACGGCTTTTCGGATTGCTCTTTTCCTCTCATGCCGAAATTTTGGGAGCGTCCAATGGCCGCCAATGATTATAAAGTAGCTGATATTTCTCTAGCCGATTGGGGTCGCAAGGAAATTGTGATCGCCGAGATCGAAATGCCGGGTTTGATGTCGATCCGCGAAGAATTTATGGGCAGCCAGCCTCTGGCCGGGGCGCGCATTGTTGGTTGTTTGCATATGACCATTCAAACCGCAGTGTTGATCGAAACTCTCACCGCTCTTGGCGCTGAAGTTCGTTGGTCGTCGTGCAATATTTTTTCAACCCAAGACCAAGCCGCCGCAGCCATCGCGGCTACGGGTGTTCCGGTATTTGCCTGGAAAGGCGAAACCGAAGAAGAGTATGACTGGTGCCTACGCCAAACCATCAAAGGACCGGATGGTTGGCTGCCAAATATTTTGCTGGATGATGGCGGCGATCTCACCTTGATGATCCATAATGAATATCCTGAGCTATTGGCCGGTATCAAAGGCGTTTCCGAAGAAACCACCACCGGCGTGCATCGTTTGTATGAAATGGCCAAAGCCGGCACCTTGAAAATCCCAGCGATCAACGTCAATGACAGTGTCACCAAGTCGAAATTTGACAATAAATACGGCTGCCGCGAAAGTCTGGTCGATGCCATTCGTCGCGGTACCGATGTAATGATGGCCGGCAAAGTCGCCGTGGTCTGTGGCTATGGCGATGTTGGCAAAGGCTCGGCGCAAAGCCTAAGCGGCGCCGGAGCGCGGGTGATTGTGACCGAAATTGACCCGATCTGCGCCTTACAAGCCAGCATGGACGGCTATGAAGTGCGCCGCCTTGATGATGTGGTTTCTAATGTTGATATTATCGTCACCACTACCGGCAATAAAGACATTGTAACCGCCGATCATATGCGGGCGCTCAAAGACATGGCGATTGTTTGTAATATCGGTCATTTCGACAATGAAATTGCCGTTGCTGATATGAAAAACTACACATGGACCAACATTAAACCACAGGTCGATATGATTGAGCTGCCCTCCGGCAATCGGATGATTTTGCTGTCCGAAGGCCGATTGGTAAATCTAGGCAATGGTACCGGTCATCCAAGCTTTGTGATGTCGGCCAGCTTTGCCAACCAAACCTTGGCCCAGATCGAATTGTGGAACCATTCCGACAAATACGATGTGGGCGTGTACACATTGCCGAAACACCTCGACGAAAAAGTGGCCCGTCTACATTTGGGCAAACTAGGTGCGGACCTAACCGTGCTTAGCCTAGAGCAAGCCGATTATATCGGCGTTGACGTCACCGGCCCGTTCAAAAACGATACCTACCGGTATTAGGGTACGGAATTGGATTGGGGTGTGATTTGGTTTGCACCCCAACTGTTTGCCTCCTGCGACCCTCACCACCTGTCACCTCCCGACCTCCGCTCTATCTGTCACCCCACGACTTGTTCGGGGGGTCCATAGTGCAATATGTAAAATGCATGAAGCTATGGCATCAAGAGTAGTACCCCCCGAACAAGTCGTGAGATGACAGATGGTGGGAGTCGGTGGATAATAGCGCAAAGACAATTACTATATCGGTTACGGCCTCTTTGGTATTTCTGCCAATAACCAGGCACAGCGCTCAGCAAAGCCAACAAACCGACAAACAATCCTTGATCCAGCTCGACGCACGGTGTACCCAAATCGCAAAGTTCTTTTTGCAAATGAGGAAGATCGATATGGGCAATTATGTACACGGCGAACAGGATATTTCCGCTCAGCGTCAAACCTATTCGCACATTATAAATATTACCACTTGGTCGGCGGCATTGCTCTGCATTCTGGTATTGTTTTTTTCATTGGTATTTGCTGCTAAAATGGCATGGTTCCCAGCGCTGATTATTTCGTTTGTGACCTCGGTAGTCATCGGGATGATTTTGAAATTATCCGGGGCTTGGTACGGGGTGATGATCGGGTTATCGGTTTGTACATTGATCGTAGGTTTTGCGGTTTCGTTGGTGTCTGGGGCATAAACGGCGCGATTTTTTTACACCTAATATGGGGTTAGCTATATGAAACTTGCGGTTCTTAAAGAAAAAACACCTGAAGCCAGAGTTGCTTTGCTCCCAGAGGTCGTCAAGAAATTGGTCGCCGCCGGGCATCAGATTACCGTCGAGGCGGGCGCGGGTCTTGGGGCAAGCGTTAGCGATACCAGCTTTCGCGAAGCCGGTGCTAAAGTTGCCAAAACTGCAAAAGCTACTTTGACTGGGGCCGATGTTTTATTGGCGGTGCGCCGTCCAGCAAAAACGGTGTTAAACCATATGCGTAAAGGTGCGGGGCTGATTGCCTTGCTTGACCCGTTTGATGATCCAGCCTTTGTATCTGCTTGTGCTGCCAAAGGCGTCGATGCATTTGCAATGGAATTTGTGCCGCGAATCACCCGTGCGCAAAGCATGGATGCCTTGTCGTCCCAATCCAATTTGGCCGGGTATCGGGCGGTGATTGAAGCTGCCGCCTTGTTCGGCAAAGCGTTTCCGATGATGATGACGGCGGCGGGCACCATTGCCCCAGCCAAAGTATTTGTGATGGGCGCTGGGGTTGCCGGCCTGCAAGCGATTGCCACGGCTCGGCGGCTAGGTGCAATTGTTTCGGCAACGGATGTACGCCCTGCTGCCAAAGAACAAGTTGGCTCACTCGGCGGTAAATTTATCGCGGTTGAGGACGATGAGTTCAAAGCTGCCGAAACCAAAGGTGGTTATGCCAAGCAAATGTCGGCAGCCTACCAAAAAGCCCAAGCCGAACTGGTGGCCACCCATATTGCCAAACAAGATATTGTCATCACCACCGCGTTGATCCCCGGTCGGGCGGCTCCGAAATTGGTTTCCGAAGCCATGGTAAAAACCATGCCCGAAGGTGGAGTGATCATTGACATGGCCGCCGAGCGCGGTGGCAATTGCGCCCTTACCAAACCCGGTGCGGTGATTGTTCGCCACGGGGTTACCATTGCAGGTTATACCAATTTACCCTCGCGATTGGCGGTGGATAGCTCGGCCCTGTACGGGCGAAATTTGGCAGCGTTATTGCCGTTACTCACCGCCGAAAACGGTAGTTATGGGCCAAACTGGGAAGACGAAATTGTCCAAGGGGCCAATCTTACCAAAGGCGGTAAAATCACGAATGACGCGTTCATCAAAAAACCGGCGGTAAAGAAGGTCGTTGCTAAGAAGGCGGGGCCCAAAAAAGCCGTGATGAAGAAGCCAGTGGCAAAGAAGGCCACAGCGAAAAAACCCGTAGTGAAAAAACCGGCAACTAAGAAGGCCACAGCAAAAAAACCTGTCACCAAAAGCACAGCCGCTCAGCGGCCTGCTACCAAAAGCACAGTCGCTAAGCGGCCTGCTGCCAAAAAAACAGTCGCTAAGCGACCTGTGTCAAAGAAAAAAGGAGCTTAAGATGGAATTGGTTGACCCGTTTGTATTGCGTCTGGCGATTTTTGTAATGGCCTGTTTTGTTGGGTATTTTGTGGTGTGGAGCGTAACGCCAGCTTTACACACGCCGCTGATGGCGGTGACCAATGCTATTTCGTCGGTGATCATTGTTGGGGCGCTGATCGCAGCGGCTGCCACCGCATTTCCCGGATCGGATGCGGCGACCAATGCGGCATCGGCACAAACTAGGGTGTTTGGGTTGATCGCAACCGTATTGGCGGCGGTGAATATTTTTGGTGGCTTTTTGGTGACCCAGCGCATGCTGGCCATGTACAAGAAAAAGGAGCGCTCCTCATGAACCCAACTTTAGCTTCTCTGGCGTATCTGGTTTCAGGCGTATTATTCATTTTGGCGTTGCGCGGTTTGTCCTCACCGGCAACGGCGCGTCAAGGCAATATGTACGGCATGGTCGGGATGGCGATTGCGATCGGAACGTCCTTGTTGTCCATCCAAGGTTCGGCATTTATTGGCATTTTAATCGCCTTGGTCATTGGCGGCAGTATTGGCGCGGTGATTGCGCGGCGCATTGCAATGACGGCAATGCCACAATTGGTAGCGGCATTTCATTCCTTGGTCGGGATGGCGGCGGTGTTGGTGGCGGCAGCAGCGCTTTATTCACCGGACGCGTTTCACATTGCTGGGCGCGATGGCTCTTTGCACATGTCGTCATTGATCGAGTTATCATTGGGTGCGTTTATTGGTGCGATTACGTTTTCCGGCTCGGTGATCGCATTTGCCAAACTAAACGGTAATATGTCGGGCAAGCCGATTATGTTACCGGCGCGACATTTGATCAATATTGGTTTGGTGGTGGTTGCCGTTTTGTTGGTTATTTTGCTGGTGGCGACCCACGGTATGGGTAGTTCAGCTCATAGCCTGTTTTGGATTTTGACATTGGTGGCGTTGGTGTTCGGCGTATTGCTGATCATTCCCATTGGTGGGGCAGATATGCCGGTGGTGGTCTCAATGCTCAACTCGTATTCGGGTTGGGCGGCGGCGGCCTTGGGCTTTACACTGGAGAACAACGCCTTGTTGATCACTGGTGCATTGGTTGGTTCGTCCGGGGCGATTTTGTCTTACATTATGTGCAAAGCGATGAACCGCTCGTTTATCTCGGTGATCATGGGCGGGTTTGGCCAAACGGCTGTAGCGGCGGAAGATGATGGGATTGAGCGTAATGTGAAATTGGGCGCGGCGGATGATGCCGCCTTTATCATGAAAAATGCGGCCAAGGTCATCATCGTACCCGGCTATGGCATGGCGGTGGCGCAAGCTCAACATGCCTTGCGCGAGATGGCGGACCTGCTCAAAGCCGAAGGGGTTGAGGTAAAATACGCCGTTCACCCGGTGGCGGGGCGGATGCCGGGCCATATGAACGTATTGCTGGCCGAAGCCAATGTGTCATATGATGATGTGTTTGAATTAGAGGACATTAATTCCGAATTTTCCGGCGCTGATGTGGCGTTTGTGATCGGGGCCAATGATGTCACCAATCCGGCCGCCGAAGAAGACCCGGCTTCGCCCATTTACGGCATGCCGGTATTACAAGTTTGGAATGCTGGCACGGTGTTTTTTATCAAGCGTTCTTTGTCGTCAGGCTATGCGGGGATCGACAATACGTTGTTCTATCGCGATAACACGATGATGCTATTGTCCGATGCCAAGAAAATGGTTGAAAACATCAATAAGGCGCTGGGCTAGCCGATTATTGTCAGGCAGATCAGGCACAGGCCAGACAAAACGACACCGCCGAGTCATTTTGCAGTCGGGCCGGGGTGATGTCGCTGCCGCATTTGGCGCAAAACCCGTATTCGCCGCATTCCAAGCGTTCACATGCCGCCGCGATGCGCGTAAGTTCGGTGGTGCGTCTTGCGTCTTGGGCTTGGTTCATGGCTTGGACTTGTAAGCTGTCCATTCGTGATAGCCGGCCAACAGATTGCTGATCCAAAGCTATGGGTTTTGATCGTCTTTGGCTCGTTCGCGTAACGAGGTAATTTCAACGTGCAGGGCTTTGATGCGGGCTCGAATTTTTATCGTTTGGGTCATTTGTTATTGATGGCCGGACACCGGTTAAGAAACTACAGCAATATTCAAGTATTCTTCACTTTTTTCTTTGCAAACTCACGCAAATTGATGATGATATGCAAATGAACAATTCTATTCTCAGCTTTGCAGATGTCTCCAAAAGTTATGGCGGAAAAGCCGCCGTTCGAAATTTAGACTTAGCGGTTCCACCAAACGAGATTACTGGGTTTTTGGGGCCAAATGGCGCGGGGAAATCGACCTCTATTCGTATGGGGTTGGGGATTTTAACCCCGGATTCTGGTGATA
>JAESUG010000117.1 GCA_016763185.1 Robiginitomaculum sp.
ATACAACCCTTGAGGTGTTAGATGAGGAGTTGGAGCACGCCGCTTACCTCACACTTACGGACGATATTGATGCGCTGCGCGATTGCGGTATTTTCATTGTAACCGTCCCGACACCCATTGATAGCGCCAACCGCCCAAACCTAACGCCCTTAGAAAATGCCAGCCAGATGGTCGGTCGAGTTATCCGCAAAGGCGCGGTCATCATCTATGAATCGACGGTCTATCCGGGTTGTACCCGTGAGATTTGTGTGCCGATCCTAGAAGAACAATCCGGTCTGGTTTTTAATAAGGACTTCTTTACCGGCTATAGCCCTGAGCGCATCAACCCCGGCGATAAACAGCATCGCCTCACCACCATCACCAAAATAACCGCTGGTTCCACACCGCAAATCGCCGATGAAATCGACAAGCTATACGGCTCAATTATCACCGCCGGCACCCATAAAACCAGCTCAATCGAGGTTGCCGAGGCTGCCAAGGTTATCGAAAACACCCAGCGCGACCTCAACATCGCACTGATGAACGAGCTTTCCCTGATTTTCAACAAGCTTGGGATAGACACTCTTGAGGTCCTTGAGGCGGCTGGCACCAAATGGAATTTTCTTCCCTTTAGGCCAGGCTTGGTCGGCGGTCATTGTATCGGCGTGGACCCCCACTACCTTACCCACAAGGCGCAGGAAGTGGGCTATTATCCGCAAGTCATTCTTGCCGGTCGACGTATCAATGACGGCATGGGCCGGTTTGTTGCGGATCAAGTGGCCAAATTGATGATGAAAAAGCGACTACCGGTGGTTGGAAGTCGCATTCTTGTTATGGGCCTGACATTCAAAGAAAACTGTCCCGATATTCGAAACTCCAAAGTCATTGATGTCATTACGGGCCTGCAAGATTATAACGCCGACGTCGATGTCTATGACCCGTGGGTCAACCGCGACGAGGCAAAACGCGAATTTGGCATAGACTGTCTTGCCAACCCACCTCAGGCCGGAATTTATGACGCTATTGTTCTGGCCGTTGGTCACCAAGAATTTGTCGATTTGGGGATTTCAGGCATAAAGGCTTTGGGACGGAACCAAGCCATTATCTATGATGTCAAAGGACTGTTCCCACAACAATATACGGATGGTCGTCTGTAATATCGGTAGATCATTGGTATTGTATGGAGCGGTTGTCTTTTTACGGCCCCCGGCCTCCGAGCCGAGGTTCAGCGCTTTTGAAAAATGAGAGGCGAAGGTAAAAGCAGCCATATACCTACCTCATGCACATTGCACCCCTGCCGATACTCTGTTATGTTTGTGCATGGGTAAACCTAAATTTACGGATCATTTTTTAACGACTGCCGAGGGTCCACGGATTGCGTATCGGATTTATGAAGCGGTGGGCGGCGTTGAAACCGAAGTTCCGGTTTTATGTTTGCACGGCTTAACTCGAAACTTATTGGATTTTGAAGACCTCGCCCCTCGATTTGCAATGATGGGGCGTAAGGTTATTGTGGCTTCACAACGCGGGCGAGGCAATTCTGATCCGGAAACAGATACCACCCGATACAATCCAATGGTCTATACGGGTGATATGTTGGCATTGCTGGATCATTTGAACATCAAAAAAGCGCTGTTCATTGGCACCAGCATGGGTGGGTTAATGACCATGATCGCAGCTTCCGCCGCGCCAGAGCGCTTGCAAGGTGCCATCATCAACGATATCGGCCCCGAAATTGACCCCAAAGGCATAGCTCGTATTCAAAGCTATGTAGGCAAAACCGCACCCGTGGCCAATTGGGACGAAGCGGCGACGGCAGTTCGCGAACGAGTTGGTCTGGCCTATCCAAATGAAACCGAGCCGGCGTTTTGGTTAGATTTTGCGCGTAAAACATTTCGAGAACGCGATGATGGTCAATTAGAACTGGCCTATGACCCAAAAATTAGCCAATCGGTTTCCATCGACAACATTGATTTATGGCCCTTATTTGCAGCCTTAAAAAATATCCCCACCTTGGTTATTCGCGGTCAGATCAGCGATATTCTTTCCCAAAAAACCCTTGAAGACATGCAAATACGCAAGTCTGATCTTGTCACGGCACTGGTGCCAAATACAGGTCACGCCCCAACATTAACCGAACCAAGAAGTTGGGCAGCAATCACCCATTTTGTAAGAAGCATCAAGGAGTAAGGGCAATTTCAAGGTTTTGGATGGCTTGTGACGCGGCGCCCTTTAGCAAATTGTCGAGGCAGACCACGACAACACCGTGCAGCCCACTATTATCAGCGATAACCCCGCCTATTCGCGCATCGGGTGTGCCGGTTACTTGTTGTATGTTCGGAATTTCATCAACCACATGAACCAATGGCGCATATTGATAATATTGCTGCAAAGCTTCGGTGATTAGTGGGGCGCTCACGGGTTGGGCAAATTTTAGGTGAATGCTTAACAATATACCGCGAAAGAATTCGGCGACATGAGGCGTGAAATGCACCTTTTGGCCCAAATGATGACTGATCTCGCGTTCGTGGATATGCCCGCTTAAACTATAGGCCAATAAATTATCCGCCAAATTTACTGGGTCGTTGCGCGGATTGGGTGTGGCCCCTGCCCCGGAATATCCAGAAACGCCAAATACACTCGGCGGCCCGCTTAATATATCTCGTAAGGGAACCAAGGCCAATGCCGCCGCCGTTGCATAACACCCCGGATTAGCGATCCGCTTTGCATCGGCCAATGCTGGCCCGTTCGTCTCTGGCAATCCATAAACCCAAGTTGGATCAAATCGGTGATCGGCGCTAATATCCAAAATACAACAATCAAGCTTTGCCTGATCTACCGCCGTCACCCACGCATTTGCTTGGCCATTGGGCAAAGCCAGAACTAAGGCATCTAATCCACGATGGTTCGAAATTTGTGCCGGCGACAGGGCAATGAAGTTTTGCTCAACTCCGGTGATAGGTTGACCCGCCTTAGATGATGATGACGCAAATGCTAATTCTAGTTCGGTATGGTCGCGTAATAAAGTGATGAACTCGCCACCTACAAATCCGCGCCCCCCAATGAGGCCAATTTTCTTTTTACTCATGGTGCAATATCCGGTTGGAAGGTCTCAGCTAGGGCTGCAATGTGTTCGATATGAGTTGCCAAATCAGACCAGTTGATTTGCCCATGCCAGAATACCTGCCATTCGCCAGATCTGACATTGCCGTCGGCTTCGGCAAAGTAAAATGGGTTGATTGGATTGCGAACTCGCGAGCGCCAAAACAAAACCGGTGCCTGCTCCAACAACTTTACCCAAACTGCAGCGCCAAGCCCCTCACCTCTTGCTTGTTCCAATACCGCAAATTTATCGAGATAAAGATGTCCGCGTTGACGAGTAACCAACGCCAAAGCGCGATTGCTATCTGATTGCACCGCGAACTCAAAATTCAGTTCATTGAAATAGTTAGGTTTCAAAACCCGGCCAAATGCGGTTTCAATTAATTTCGTTGTTTGCGGGGTTTGAAGATTTTTAAGATCCCGTACAACGGTGACTTTCTCGCCTTTACGGATCAAGGTTCCCGCACCGCTGTGGGTAAATAGCTCTTTGACCAACTGGTCAGGACTGGTGATTGCCGCTGAAGCGCTCAAGGGTAAATGCTCCAACATGTCGTGGATTTGCTGTAATTTTAGTTTCATTCCTCCGGCTAGCCAGTCACTGGCCATCAGACTTTCATACTCATTGGTTAAATGAATGACCGAAATCGGCTGATCGGCCTCATTTAAAATAGCACCAGTAGGTGTTAAAAAGATGATTTTTTGTGGACGCAAACCAATCGCCAATTCTCGAACCAACATATCGGCGTTCATGTTGGCCTCTGCGCCATCATCGGCAATGGCGACACTGGATAAAATTGGTAATTTACCGCTTTGGGCGATTTCACGGATGGCTGAAAAATCAATTTTGGTTGGTATCCCAACCCGTCCCAACTGTTCGGGCGAAATTAATTTGGCCTGAACTGTACGGGCTGGGCAAAAAACCGCACAGGTGTCGGCGGTATTTAATGCTGAGATAAAATCAAGACTAACTTGGTGCAATGCCGCCGAAATGATTGGCATTTCAGCAGGAGGGGTCACTCGCAAGCCATCGACACGAGTAGGAACACTACCGATTTGCGCTAGCTTTGCATCAATTTGCGGGCCGCCGCCATGGACAATAATCGGGGCTAATCCCAATTTTTGCAAAAATGATAATGCTAAACAAATGGTGGGTAGCTCGTCGCGCAACGTACCGCCACCAATTTTAATAATGGCAAAGCGTTCCGGTTCCAATTGCGAAAATTGTTTTAACCAAGCCCGCACCTCACGACCTTCGGTCATCGCGCCTAGGAGCTGTTGCACCACTTGCCGAGTTTCTTCACCATTAGTCATTAAGTTCAAATACCTTCGTAAATGTTGAATAAACAATCATTAATTGCTCATAGCTCACCCATTCATCAACTGAATGTGCTTGCGCGATATTGCCCGGCCCGAATACAAATGTTGGCAAGCCAACTTCGGCAAACAATGCAGCTTCCGTCCAAAAGTTCACTGGGTCTCCAGTAGAGATACCCAAAGTTTGTGCTAAACTTTGCGCCTTTTTCAGCTGATCCCCGCGCAAATCTAATGCAGGACTGCCATAGGTTTGTTCAAATTTTGTAAAATACTCAGCAGGCACTAATTTTTGAAGCTCAGTTGCTATTTCTTCCAATGACTTGCCGGGGCCAGGTCGCATTCCAAAATTCAAATCACAGCTTGGGGCGCAAATATTTGGTTTAATTCCACCCTCAATATGGCCAATGTTTAAACAAATTCCGGGTAAGGTTTCACCAGCGCTACGTGCCGTTTGTGCATAGTCACAGGCGGCGGTTATCCACCGGGCCGCACGATGAATGCCGGAACTTTCCAATGCCGCCCATTCCGAGGAGTGCATACTGGAACCAGCAAAACCTAATTCATATGCCCCCAAACCGCGATGAGCGAAAATGGCGTGCGACATGGTAGGTTCGCAGACGATTACTTTGGAAAACCCGTGATCACTGGCCGCAAACGCCTCGACGCAGCGGCCTTTGCCATTTTCTTCATCCGTAGTGAAAAGAAGGGCAAAATCTCGGTCCTGCGCCTGTGCTGCCACAATGGCACAGGCCGCTGCACCTTTGATATCACATGCACCTAAGCCAAAGGCGCGGGTCTCCTCGCGAACGAGTTCAAACGGCGAATGGCTCCAACCCTCAGCGCACGGCACCGTGTCCACATGCACATTGATCAATGTCGACGGTGTCCCTCGTTGCAACAAAATTTGCACACACCCCTCGCCCAAATCATTGACGCGCAAGACTGTCTGATCAAAGCCTGCGGCCAACAATCCAACGATGGGGTGGACGGAGCTCATATCGCGCGGCGGGTTTCGAGTGTCGCACGCTACGAGTGTTTCAAGCCGGTCCAAAATATCACAAAGTACTTGTTGCATGAAAAACCTGTTTTTTTGTTTTAATATCTGTTTATGTCCTGACAAGCCACCTTGTTGCAAGGGATGAATTGCCGGATTGCTTTGGTCCGTTTACACTTGAGTGATTATTTTTGATGAAGGGTTCTATTTTGGCGAAGCTCTATTTTAGTTATGCAGCAATGAACGCCGGTAAATCCACGGTTTTACTGCAAGCCTCCCATAACTATCGCGAACGCGGGATGCAGACCTTGATTTTAACAGCGGCGCTGGATCATCGCGCCGGGACGGGAAAAGTCGCCTCGCGCATCGGTTTAGACGCGCCCGCAGTTCAATTTGATGCAAACACCAATTTATTGGAGCTTGCGCAAACCCAGCAGGACCAGACCACACTGCATTGCATACTTATTGACGAGGCGCAGTTTTTATCGGAGGCGCAAGTTTGGCAGTTGACTCAAGTGGTCGATATATTGGAAATACCGGTACTTTGTTATGGGTTACGTACCGATTTTCAGGGCAAGTTATTCCCCGGTAGCGCCGCATTATTGGCGCTGAGTGATGCGATACGTGAAATTCGAACCATTTGCTGGTGTGGCCGAAAAGCCATTATGGTGTTACGATTAGATGCCGACGGTCATCCGGTTGAGCACGGCGCACAAGTAGAAATTGGTGGGAATGATCGCTATACATCGTTATGCCGCCACCATTGGAGCAAACGGGATATGGGTAGGTAAAATGCGTATCGTTATTCGGTTTTTGGTTAGCTTTTTATTGATGAGCGGTTCAGCGACAGCAGCGATGGCCACATGCGGTACGATGCGCAGCACCGGCATCGGGCTTGCTGCGGATGTGCAAAGTTCGGTTGATCATTTTGATGCACAATCCGTGATTTATAATGACAGTATATTTCGTGCTGATGATGCATTTTCCAAAGATCAAGACATGACGGTTATTTGGCCTATGGTGCTCTTTGCACGAGATGCGTTGCAAAATGCAGCCTTTGCCGCAAAAACCAATTTGGCGAAAATGAACCAGTTTAATCAAGAATTTCTGGCCGCTTCATGTTTTCAAGCCAACAAAGACGATATTCAAACCGAATATCTTGCCACCATTAAACGATTTGATCAAAGCTTGCAGATATTGGCTGAAATTCCAAATCATTGGCAAGACCGCTATACCGCCACAACTTGTATGGCTTTGAACAATCAAGCAAAGAACAATGATGCAAAGGCCAGAGCATGGGCGGATCAGCACGATCCGTTGCTTGCCCAGTATGATGTAGCGCGTCAACGCATTGCTGTTATAGATCAAGACGACCCTGCATACTCAAGGCGACGCACAGAGCTCATCCACGCCCGCGACAAAGCTTTGACCGGTGTTACGGGGTATCCGGGCATGTTAAGCGCGCTGTTTGAAACCACCAACGCCTTGCAACAAGCCGGTTGTTTGCCGGCAAATGCAGATAGTTTGAAGGCCTATCGTATACGACATTTTACCTTGCTCGCAGAAATAAACGCCAAGAGGCAAGAAATGCTTGTAGCGGAAAGAAATTTTCCATTGCAATTAAAACCAACTCAAATAATCTCAATTACACCCGATCCAGAACCGATTGCCGCAAGAATCAATCCCGTAACTGTCCCTGAGATCACACTAAAACCCGTGCAAGAAATCACCAATAATCAAATCATTCTTCGGAACCAGAGCCGACATATTTTGTGCGTATATAATGCTAGCTCATTGCAAACCCGTTGCGATCTTAAGCCTGGAATGCTGTTATCTGTTAATGCGGCTGAAATAACCGTTTTTGGCGGCGGTTATTGGTCCCGTGATGAGGGCTATATGGAAATGCAACTGTGCCGAAAACTATCTCGCGCACCAACTGAACAACGGGTATTAAGTGGTATTGAGGCTGGGTGCACGCCGCCAATGCCATAATAAGAGGTTTTGATGCGGTTCATTTTGATAGTCTGTTTGGCAGTGATTTGGGTCCCTGTTTCCACCTATATGGCGCACAGCCAACCGGTGCCAAGAGCGCCGGTGCGTGTCTTTGCACAGCTGTTTGCCAAAGGCGGTGACCAGCGGCTTGTTCGTGATTTTGTGGTTGTCGATAACGGAGTTGATATTGCAATCATCCGCTATGCTGGCGGCAGCGAAGTGATGCCGGGCACGTATACATTGGAAGTTCGCGATGTATTTACGCCATTTCGACTTGAAAATGTCGTCATTGGTTTCGACAAAAACCAAACCTTAGCCTATGAGATACCTGTCGGTTGGTTGCAGATAAAATTTCAGTTTAAAACGCCACCAACTACCAATAGCCGCATTGCACAGATTACCAAGCTAGATGAAGCAGGTACTCCTTCAGCGCAACACATGGACATTATGCAAGGCCAAACCACGGCGTTAACCGCGGGGCACTATCAAATAAAAGTCCGCTTTCCCAAAGGCGATTTTACGCCGGTTCAATTCACCATTGTCACCGAAGAAACCAAAACTATCGAATTGGCTGAGAACTAAGCCAATGTCACGATAGGTTCAGTAGGTTAAATTTATTCACAAACCTTGGCTTTTGCTTGTTGGTATTGGGCCTCTAATTGCTCAACCCGCTCAGCAACGCTGAGCACAGCATCGACTGCGCCAATGCCTTGGCCGCAACCCCAAATGTCTTTCCATGCTTTGGCATCACTGTTGCCGCCAGAGCCGAAATTCATGGCGTCAGGGCCGCTGCCCGGCAAATTATCAGGGTCAAGGCCAGCATTGCGAATGGATTGAGCCAGATAATTGCCGTGAATACCGGTAAACAGGTTGGAATTTACGACACCTGCGGCGTCGCTATCAACCACCATTTGTTTATACGCATCCATGGCGCGGGCTTCGGTGGTGGCGATGAACACCGAACCAGCATAGGCCATATCTGCGCCCATAACCTGTGCCGCTAAAATCGCTTGCCCAGTAGCAATACAGCCTGACAGTAATAACGGCCCATCGAACCATTTGCGAATATCTTGAACCAAGGCAAAGGGCGACAACGGACCGGCATGCCCCCCGGCACCTGCAGCAACAGCAATGAGGCCATCAGCGCCCTTCTCTATCGCTTTGTGAGCGAAGAAATCATTGATGACATCGTGTAATACAATGCCACCATAGGAATGGATGGCCTCGAACACCTCAACACGGGCACCCAAAGAAGTAATGACGATGGGGACTTTGTATTTTACGCACAAGGCTACGTCTTCTTCTAGTCGCCCATTGGAACGATGAACAATTTGATTGACCGCAAATGGCGCTGAAAGCTGGTCAGGATTAACTTTATCCCATGCAGCAAGTTCTTCGGCGATTTGTGATAACCATTCATCCAATTGCTCAATTGGCCGAGCATTTAACGATGGAAACGCTCCGATAATCCCGGCTTTACACTGGGCAATAATCAATTCTGGGCCAGAGATGATAAACAACGGCGCTCCGATTAACGGCAATCGCAAACGGTCTTGTAAAATAGGAGGTAACGCCATGTGAAGCTCCAAACTAATATGATGAATTATGTTTAACCGCGCAGAATAGTTTTTCCTGCATAAACGGCTGTGTCAGACAATTCTTCTTCGATTCGTAACAATTGATTATACTTGGCCAATCGATCAGAGCGCGCCAGTGATCCGGTTTTGATCTGTCCGCAATTGGTGGCCACCGCCAAATCTGCAATAATTACGTCCTCAGTTTCACCCGATCTATGCGACATCACAGCAGAATATTTAGCACGATGCGCCAAATTAACTGCATCAAGTGTTTCCGATAACGTGCCTATTTGATTGACTTTTATCAATATGGAATTGGCAATTCCTTGATCAATGCCTTGTTGCAAACGAGCTGGGTTTGTCACAAATAAATCATCGCCAACCAATTGGGTGGTTTTGCCCAAGGTTTCGGTTAGGGTTTTCCAACCAGCCCAATCATCTTCATGCAAACCATCTTCAATCGAAAAAACCGGAAACGCTTCACAAAGACCTTGTAAATATCCGACCATTTCTCCGGAATCATATTTGGCACCCTCGCCTTTTAAATCGTAAATTCCATCTTTGTAGAACTCTGAAGCGGCACAATCTAATGCGAAGACAAAATCATCGCCTAATTGGTACCCGGCCTGTTTGATGGAGCTTTCCAAAAACTCTAATGCTTTGACTGCCGAGCCGATATTGGGCGCAAACCCGCCTTCATCGCCAACATTGGTGTTCAGCCCGGCATCTTGTAGCTTGGAGCGTAAGCAATGAAAGACCTCAGCCCCCATCCGCAAGCTGTCAGCAAAACTAGAGCCACCAACCGGTAAGATCATAAACTCTTGAATATCAATCGGATTATCTGCGTGCTCGCCACCATTAATGACATTCATCATCGGCACCGGTAACACCCGCGCATTCACCCCACCGACATAACGGTATAATGACTGCCCTTGTGCCTCTGCTGCGGCTTGTGCAACCGCTAGCGACACGCCCAAAATTGCATTTGCGCCTAAGCGTGATTTATTCACCGTGCCATCCAGCAAGATCAAAGCTTGGTCAATTCGTCGTTGATCGAGGGCATCCATGCCGCCAATGGCGTTAAAAATTTCACCATTTACGTTGGCTACGGCATTTTGCACGCCCTTGCCGTTATAGCGTTCGTCGTTATCGCGTAATTCTACCGCTTCGTGGGCGCCAGTGGAGGCACCAGAAGGAACGGCGGCGCGTCCCATGGCACCACTTTCGAGATAAACCTCGACCTCAACCGTTGGATTACCTCGGCTATCCAGAATTTCACGGGCATGAATATCGGCAATACCAGTCATCATCGTCTCCTTTGGTTGCAATGTTGTAACCGGTTCATAGCATCAAGCAAACGCAAAAATGCCGCTCTAGGCGACCTAAAGCGGCAAATATCGGTGCAACAACCCATCAAACCAAGGATCAGTCGTCTTTGGCTTCTAGGATTTGCTTTCCCCGGTACATGCCGGTTTTAAGATCAATATGATGCGGGCGGCGTAGCTCGCCAGACGTTGCGTCTTCGATATAGGTAGCAGCGGCCAAACGGTCATGGCTACGGCGCATGCCACGACGAGAACGGGTGATTTTACTTTTAGGTACAGCCATTGGATCTGTCCTTATATTAAATTCAAAAATGAGCGAGTTCATCGCAAGTTGGACCGGCAAATAACCTATCTTGCGGTCATCGGCAAGGGGCAAATGTTGCATTTTTACTTGTTTCATAAAAGGAGGTGCATTTGTTGGCATTTTGTGGTATACAAAACTTCTTCGGTCGTCCCCTTTCTGACGCACGATCGCAAACGACTAGATATATCGACTAGGTATATATTATAAATAGGGTCGTGGCGGTTCAGACAGGACGGCCGTTTTTTTGCCTATATGTTTTTTGCCTATATGTTTTTTGCCTATATCAAAATCACATCATGCGGCTTTGCTTGATGGCTGCAGCAATAAAGCTGGCGAATAATGGGTGTGGTTCAAACGGCCTAGATTTTAACTCCGGGTGGAATTGTACACCGATAAACCAAGGATGGTCCGGTATTTCAAGAATTTCCGGCAAGACACCATCCGGTGACATTCCAGAGAAAATCACGCCATGTGGTTCCAGTTTAGTGACAATGTCAGCATGAACCTCATACCGATGCCGATGCCGTTCCATAATTTCCGTTGTTCCATAAATTTCAGCAACTTTTGACCCGGCCTGTAATATTGCAGGATATGCCCCTAGCCGCATAGTTCCTCCAAGATCGTCGCTCTTGGTACGGCTTTCCTTGGTATTCCCTTTGGTCCATTCGGTCATCAGCCCGATGACCGGCGTTCCGCTTTGGCTGATTTCCGTAGAGACAGCATCCGTAATTCCAGCTAAATTTCGGGCAACTTCGAGTACCGCCATCTGCATGCCGTAACAAATACCAAAATACGGGATATTGCGTGTTCTAGCATAGCCGGCAGCGCTGACTTTGCCCTCGGCACCGCGCTCCCCAAATCCGCCTGGGACCAAAATACCATGGACGCGATCCAGTGCGGACAGCGCTTTGTCTTGGGTTTCAAAGCTATCGCTCTCAATCCACTTGATGTTGACTTTAACCGTATTGGCAATTCCGCCATGGACCAAAGCCTCCGTCAGCGACTTATAGGCATCGCGCAACACCGTGTATTTGCCAACCACAGCAATGGTGACTTCGCCATCTGGATGATTGATCCGCCTGGATATCTCGTGCCAACGGGATAATTCTAGTTCTGGCGCGTCATCTAACCCAAAATGAGCCAGTACCACATTATCTAGACCTTGTTCATGGTACGCGATCGGCACATCGTAAATCGAAGCGGCATCATAAGCTGGGATCACGGCTTGTTCTTGGACATTACAAAACAAACCGATTTTAGCACGATCACTTTCGGGTAATTTTTGTTCGCTGCGACAGAGCAATACATCTGGTTGAATACCGATGGCGCGTAACTCTTTAACTGAATGTTGGGTTGGCTTGGTTTTTAGCTCGCCAGCTGCTTTGATGAAGGGCAACAAAGTTACATGCAAAAATAGGGTATTTTGTCGTCCAATTTTCAAACCAACCTGACGTATGGCTTCGAAAAATGGTAAAGCTTCGATATCGCCAACCGTGCCACCAATTTCACAGAGCACAAAATCAACATCGCCAGCATCCGACAACACAAAGTCTCGAATTTTGTCGGTAACATGGGGTACTACCTGTACCGTCGCCCCCAAATAATCACCGCGCCGTTCCGCTTCGATGATTTGCTGGTAAATGCGCCCCGTAGTTACATTATCACTCTGACAGGCGGCAACGCCGGTGAAGCGTTCATAATGGCCAAGGTCGAGGTCTGTCTCGGCGCCATCATCGGTAACATAAACCTCGCCATGCTGGTAGGGCGACATGGTTCCGGGGTCGACGTTTAAATACGGGTCGAGCTTGCGTAAGCGTACAGAGTACCCACGAGCTTGCAAGAGCGCACCAAGAGCAGCGGAAGCCAAGCCTTTACCAAGGGAAGACACCACGCCGCCGGTTATGAATATATACCGGGACATGGGAGCACAGCCTATCTTAGATTCGGTCTGATTGAAAAGCAAAAGATCAGAAGAAATTACTCAGGCTCGGTTTCATCCACAGGTTTTTCTTCCAGCAAGTCGAGCGTTGGCTGTAAGGTCAAATTCTCTTGTCCGATAATTTCACTATCAATATTGGTTTGTCCCCAATTCGGTATAACCGTTAGCAAAATCGACATCAAAAAAAATGCCGCACCTAAAAACCCTGTCGCCCTTGAAAGCACAGTGGTTGCGGCTCGTCCCGACATCACGCCGCCAGGCCCACCGCCAATGCCCAAAGCGCCGCCTTCTGAGCGTTGCATTAATACAGAAACAATCAACGCCACGCTGATTAAAAAGTGAATGGTCAACAAAACCGTCGTCATGATAAATTCCAAAAAATAATTATTGGCGAAACCCTGCCATCAAGCAAGGCGGCATCTTTTAACGCATGCTTACCCGGAATGATAGTCGCTTATCAGTTGTGCCTGTAATTTATTCCGTAAGGCATTTACTGTATTTTGCACCTCGGAAGCTTCTGTTTCCATAGCTTCACCGCCAGCAAGGCCGTATATGCTCCTTGGGCTAATTCTCTAACCAGCTTAAACTGGGTTGAACTTTGTGCATCGGGGTCGAGAATTTCTGTGGTAATTTCAGTAAGCGCACTGGCCAATTCGACGGCATCGGCAGCGCCGTACCTACGCAATCGGCGACGTAACTCGCGTGCGGTCGCATCAATGGCCTCCATGTCCAATGCTTCTCCAGCCTCTGGGTTATCTAGTTTAACTTGCATTGAAACCACAATTTTCATTGCCAATCGCCGGACGCGTTCTTTGGTGACATCGGCTTTCATTGTAATGATTTCTGCCGTTATTTTCTCGTGGGATTTTGTATCACCAACCGTGGCAGCTTTTAATGTATTGGGCGGGGTGAACGCTTTGAGAGTTCCAGTTTTTCTGGCCGCATCGTCACGACGATCGGGCCCAATATAGTCACTGGTAACGACAAAATTTTTACGACAATCAACCAAACTCCCAAGTCTGGATTGCAGATTTTGAGTTGAAAACGGCCGCAACAATATATCGTCAATCCCCGCATCAACCAAATTTTGAATATGGTCTGTTTCATTGTTCCAACTGGTTGTAATAGCGATCACAAATGGATTATCGCCTATTTCGCCAGTGCGTATTTTGCGCATTAACCCCCCGACGGCCCCGCCGGTATCATGGGATTCGGCAATGATTAAGTCATACGTTTTGTTAGAAACTTCTTCTGAAAAAGTGGAAAAATCAATGCTCATATCAATATTAGAGAACCCGATCTCCACCAACGAAGCTCTGGTTACCAAAATATTATGTTGCGCCGGATCAAACAGGCAAACGCGCGCTTCGTCATAGTTTATCATCTTGATTGGCCAATTCATCAATGTTTC
>JAESUG010000118.1 GCA_016763185.1 Robiginitomaculum sp.
GCAGATTAGTTGGTGGCTGGTCCAAACCGGTTTTCTTCCGGGTCAGATTTAATCATGGCGTTAAACCCAAACACCACGGCCAACTGTACGACAGCGTTCACGATCGCATTTGGAATCATTTGATGTTTGACGGCTTCAGTAGAAGCTCGCATTATTTCCATGAAATCAGTGCCTGCTGCTTCTACGGCGCTTTGATCAATCGGCATTATCTGATTTACCACAAAGCTAGTGCCTATTCCTAGAACTATCAGAACAACAATCGGGAGCAAAACCATCCATCCCGATTTATTCGCATCGTGATAGCGTTTTATCCAGAGCGCCAGCCATGGCCAAATCAATACGAGACTAAGTACGCCCAATATAATGGCCATAGAGCCAAGAAAATATGGCACAATGTTCAATACTGCGCCAATGACGATTAAGATGATCGCGCTGCGCTGGAAATCAGCGGCATTGAGCCTGCCCTTAAAACTAAAAAATAAATTTCCCATTCTGGTTTCCTTTATTTAATGATGTATGCCTAGCATGGCCTCGCATCTACCTATTCGTCAAGCCAGTTGCTTGGGTTTAGTTGCTTGTTGTGTCCCCGTGCGGACTGCCCCAACGATTGGACAAGGGTTGGCTTTGCATCCGGTGCGTCACCAGCAGGCTTATCAGCGAAAACCAGAACGCAAAAAACACAAAGACGACAATCGCGCCAATGCTTTTTTGCAGCATGGGGTTGTCGGATGGTTGGGGATCACCATTTTGGTCACTGGCTTGGCGTTTGTTGTCGTTAGAGCGCTCTTCTGCTTCGGCGGTTTGGGCGGTGCTGGCCGAGGCGGTTGGTTCGGCGGGACCACCGCGTTGCCCTTGCTGTGCAGGGGCGATCAATATAAGGCTTGCAACCAATACCGGAATATAAACAAAAAACGTCAACCACCCAGAGCGACCACGGTCGTGCAACCGGCGAACGTGCAAAATACCTACCATCCATGTGCCGACGAACAATCCACCCCACACCAAGCCCAATCCCGGCCCGATGTTCTCGCCGGCCAATAAGCCAAGACCCAAAAGGCAGAATAAAATTTGGGCAATGACCACCATCAACCAACCCCGGCCAAATTGCGCCGGTGAGGTTCGCCCAAAGGGTTCAAAATATTGTGTGAACCAATTGGTTCCTTTCAATAAACTAGGGGTATCTGCGGGTTCTATTTGATTGCTCACTGAAAACTCACCAATAGCTCATCGGCATTGACGGTTTGCCCGGCCTTGACGTGCACTTTATCGATCACTGCATCTCGTTCTGCGCGGATGACATTTTCCATTTTCATGGCTTCAACCACCAATAACGCCTCGCCAATGCGGACTTTTTGGCCGTTGCTAACTTCAATGCGTACGACGTTACCGGGCATGGGGCTGCTGACTTGATTGCCAGTGTCGACGGCTTCTTTGACTGGCAATTTCGCGTGTAATTCCATGGCTCGTGGCGAGCCGACAATGGCGGTGACGCTGACCCCGCGGCTTTGTAGCGCATAGCCTTCTGTAAGGTTGGAAAACTGTACGGTAAATGCTTGGCCATCCAATTGGCCTTCAAACAAGTGCCGCCCGGGGTGCCAATTGGTTGCCATATCCAGCCAACTTCGGTCGAACAACACATCAGCGCCGCCGTCGCGCAGGGCAATCTCTATTGGATAAAGCTCACCATCAATTTGTACGACCCATTCGCGGCGCAGATGGGACACCGGTGCGATTTGACCGGAAATTTGCCCCGCGCGCTGAGTTGATTTTGCGTGAATAAACGCTGCGGCAATACTTAAATTTCGCAATTGAGTTTTGGTCGGGGTATCGCCGCTAAAGCCATCCGGGAACTCCTCGGCGATATAACCGGTGGTCAACTGTCCGTCGACAAAGCGCTTTTGCTCCAATACGCTGGCCAAGAAAGCTGTGTTGGCTTGGACACCACGAATTTCAAAATGATCCAACGCCCGCAGCATTTCGTTGATCGCGGTTTTGCGGTCTGGCCCGTGGGTGATCAATTTGGCGATCATCGGGTCGTAAAACATTGATATCTGGTCACCTTCGCGCACGCCGCTGTCAATGCGAACCTGGTCGCTTTGCGCGGGGGTTCGATAATAACGCAATCGCCCAATAGACGGCAAAAACCCGCGATACGGATCTTCGGCGTAAATCCGAGTTTCCAGCGCCCAACCCGAAATACCAATATCAGATTGCGTCAATGACAAAACTTCACCGGCGGCAACTTTGATCATTTGTTCAACCAAATCAACGCCGGTGATCAGCTCGGTTACCGGGTGTTCTACCTGCAATCTGGTGTTCATTTCCAAGAAGTAGAATTTGCGGTTCTTATCGACAATGAACTCGACCGTACCGGCGCTGTCATAGGATACCGCTTTGGCCAGTGCGATGGCTTGAGCGCCCATTTTGGCACGGGTTTTTTCATCGAGAAACGGGCTTGGCGCTTCTTCGATAACCTTCTGATTGCGTCGTTGTATAGAACATTCGCGCTCGTTCAAATGGATACAGTTGTCGTGCTTATCGCCCAGTACTTGAATTTCAATATGGCGCGGGTCTTCGATAAATTTCTCGATGAAAATCCGGGTGTCGCCAAATGCAGCCTTGGCTTCGTTGCGCGCCGAGGTGAAGCCCTCAAGCGCTTCCGCCTTATTCCACGCAATGCGCATGCCTTTACCGCCACCACCAGCCGAAGCTTTGATCATGACCGGATAGCCGACTTCGGCGGCGATTTTGGCAGCCTCGTCTGGGGTTTCGATTAAACCCATATGGCCCGGAACTATATGTACACCAGACTTTTTCGCAAATTTCTTGGAGGCAATTTTGTCGCCCATGATCTCGATGGCCTTAGGGTTCGGCCCAATAAAGGCGATGCCGGCTTTGGCCAGTGCTTTGGCAAAATTGGCATTTTCCGATAAAAAACCAAATCCGGGATGGATGGCATCGGCACCGGTTCGTATCGCGGCTTCAATAATGCGTTCAGGCAATAAATAGCTATCAGAGGCAGCGCTGCCCCCAATATGCACCGCTTCATCAGCCAGCTCCACCGCCAACGAGCCCGCATCGGCGTCCGAATATACCATCACGCTGGCAATTTTCATTTTACGCAAGGCGCGCAATACCCGAACCGCAATTTCGCCGCGATTGGCGATTAAAATTTTCTTGAACAAGCAGGCCCCCATCTCATTTTGGATTAGATATTTGACCTTCTTAGCCTGTGCTTGAACAATGAACAATGGGGCGTGTTCATTGCATTTTGTTAGGCTTTTTCCAATGGTTTTGAAATATGATCCGGATCATGAAATTTTTGCTGCCCATTTTATTGTTGATTGTAGCGTGTTCGCCCGATGAAGCCCCGGCCCAAGCCGCGGATTTCCCGGCGAAACGCTGTATTAATTTAGCCAATGCCCTAAATGCACCCAATGAAGGCGAGTGGGGCTATCGGATTGAACAAAGCCATATCGAGGCCGTGGCCCAAGCTGGATTTGACAGTATTCGTATACCGATTGCTTGGTCTGAACACACCGCCAAAACCGCCCCGTATACGATCAAGCCAGCATTTTTTGCCCGTGTTGACGAAGTGGTTAATCAAGCCTTGGTCAATGGTTTGATCATCGTGTTGGATGTCCATAATTTTGAAGAACTGGACAATGATCCCGTCCGCCAAACCCCGCGTATGCGGGCGATCTGGCAGCAAATTGCGTGGCATTATGCAGCAGCGCCGGATGCTGTGGTGTTCGAGTTGTTAAACGAACCCATGGGCAAAATGGTTGGCAAGCGTTGGGAAAACCTAATGCGTGAATTGATTGTCGACATTCGAAAAACCAACCCAAAGCGGTGGATCATTGTTGGGGGTGACCATTGGAACTCACTGGACGGCATGCTCAAGTTGGATGCGCCGTTTGATCCGCGTTTGGTGTTGACCTATCATGAATACGACCCGTATCCGTTTTCACACCAAGGGGCCACGTGGATTGAAAACCCGCCGCCGAACGGCACAGCTTGGGGGACAAAAAAAGAACGGCTCAAGGTAAAATCCGAAACTGCCAAAGCAGCTCGTGTTCGGGCGCGTACCGGCATGCCGGTCTGGTTAGGCGAATTTGGCAGTCATCGCAGCGCGCCGTTGGCGTCGCGAATAAAATGGACCAAAGCGATGCGCGAAGCGATGGAAACCAATGATATTGGTTGGTGCGTTTTTGATTTCGGGGCTGAATTTGCGTTTTGGTCAACCGCAAAAAAGCAATGGAACCAGCCCTTACTAGACGCACTGATGGGCAACCCGATGGAACTTCGCCGTTAGCAACCCTTGATATTGGCGGCGCTCGCGTGTTCACGGGTTTCTGGAAACCAACCCATAACATCGATTAGCATGATGCATTTATCTTCGGGTGATAAATGTTGGACGCTTTGCCCAAGCCGGGCATAGACGGCATCGGGAGTTAGCACATCTTGGCTTAGGCTTAGGCCGCCGCTAGAGGCCGTATCCAAAACCATGAACTGACCATCACCATCAGCCGCGCCCCAACTTTCCCACAAAGGTAACGTTCCATCTCGTCCCTTGCCGGGTGCGCCGGTATGGGCGAACTCGGCCCAATATGACATCATGGCTTGTGAAAGTTCATCGCGCTCTGCGGCGCCGGATTTTGGGAAAATCCGTTCGCCGCCAATTGGGAATGTGGCAAAACCATCGAACACAAATGGTAATTCCATTGCATGCGCCGCACCGATTAAATGGGCAAAGTCAGAACCCAGAAAACTGCCTTGTTCGTCCCAGTCGAACCGGTATCCGAATACCGGGTTTTCGGCTCTGGCGGTGATGCGCCGGGCTTGGTCATCAACGGCGCGTACCCGCCACATCTGACTTGGGTGTTTTGACATGAGGTCATAAAAATCCCGATCGCGGGCGCGAGGTAAAAACCCAAATGCTTTTTTGGTTAAGTCTGGATCGCCAAGATTAAATAATTTTACCTCATCGCGATTGGCACCGGTAATCAGCGGAACAATTTTGTGTGGGGCGTGGGTGAGGGCGTATTCCAGCCCTTCGGTCGGGATTAAAATACCATCGCGAATGATCAACGGCGTTGCCGTGTCACCATCATCAGCGACGGCGGCGTCAAACAACGCCTGTGCAGATTGTGCCCGCAAAAACACGGCCATCTCGGCAAGGGTCGCATTTGCCGGTGGGTTTAATTTGGCAACAACTGCGTTGGAACCAGGAAATTCCCAACCATCTTCAGGCGCAACGCCTTGTTGGTCGCTTTGCATGGAGCGAGACGTAAAATATCCACTTTGTGAAATGGCACCATGAAACAGGCCTTGGGCTTGGGGGATGGCTAGCAGGCTGGCCACGTTATGAGCGCCCGCTGATTCTCCAAAAATGGTGACGCGATTGGGGTTGCCGCCAAAACTTCCAATGTTATTTTGCACCCATTTTAGAGCCATGATCATATCAAGATTGGCAAAATTAGGCGAGTTATCCATCGGATTTTCATTGCCGGTGCGCAAAGCCGGTTGTGAAAACCAACCCAATGGCCCCAAGCGGTAATTGATGGTGACAACTACCATATTATGCCGCGTGGCCAGAGCTTCGGAATTATATTGTCCGCCAAAACCCCAGGTATTGCTGCCGCCATGAATGAAAAACATGACCGGTAGTTTTTCGTCGCTGGCCGGGACAGCCTCCGGTGAAAATGCCGGTGCCCAAATGTTCAAATGCAAACAGTCTTCGGCCCCAAGAAATGTACCGTTTTTTTCGACATCACTGCGCCGTGCGGTTTGTACGCAGCGGCTGGAGGTGTCGAGGGCGGCAAACACGCCGTCCCAATGGGTGGGCTGTCGTGGGGCGCGCCAACGCAAATCATCAATGGGAGGTTGCGCAAAAGGAATACCG
Organism: Robiginitomaculum sp.; assembly: GCA_016763185.1. Classification (GTDB taxonomy): domain Bacteria; phylum Pseudomonadota; class Alphaproteobacteria; order Caulobacterales; family Maricaulaceae; genus Robiginitomaculum_B. The sequence goes on from JAESUG010000118.1 coordinate 5,906, forward strand.
CCCCAACGATGGGCGCCCAAATTGGTGATCGAGCCAACCACTGGGCCATTGGCAGTTTGACGCAAGGTAACATCGTCTTGGATTTCGGTGAATGAGGGTGCGGATTTTTGCCCACAGGCGGCCAATAATCCAGTTGCCAATACCAATGCAAGCCAGTTTTTCATTTGAATTTCCCGTTTTGCCAGTTTTTCATTTGAAATTCCTATTTTGCCAGAATTTCATTTGAATTTCCCGTTTTGAATGTCAATGCGTGTAAAGAATTTTACCTATTCTGGCAAGCCCGCGTTATTTTTGGGTTTCCCATGCTTGGCCACATAATTTTGTTTGATTTGCTGCGAGGATAGCCGCGAGCCATCATGACACCAGCCGGGCGGCGCAAATACATATAATACGCGCTGAACAAGAGTTAGGCCGGGTTTAGTTATGTCTTTGAAAATGCCCACATATTCATGGGAAAACACCCGTAATGGGTTGAATGTTCCAAGGTCGCTGACCAACCCATAGCGCGGTGGATCAGAGGCCAATTCCGGTACAAAGCTACCAAATAAACGGTCCCAAATGATGAAAACCCCGGCATAATTGGCATCCAAATATCGAGGGTTATTGGCATGGTGTACACAATGATGTGATGGCGTATTCATCACCGCCTCCACCCATTTCGGGAATTTGTCGATATATTCCGTATGGAACCAAAACTGGTAAATCAAGTTTAAGCCGCCGCAAAGTGCGATCAAGGCCGGATGAAACCCTAGCAATGCTAAGGGTAAATACAGCACCAGTGCCCCGGTAAACAACCCGGTCCAAGTTTGTCGCAATGCCGTCGATAGATTATAATGCTGGCTGGAATGATGAACCACATGTGCGGCCCAGGCCCACCGGCACCGATGATAATAGCGGTGCGCCCAATAATAGCAAAAATCCCACAAAATGAAGCAGGCTACAAATGTCCAGACGTTAAACGGCAATTTCACCGGAGCCAGATTATAAACAAAGATCAACACTGCAATGTTGATAAAGCCCAGACTGCCGCCGATCACCGCGCTGCCTGCGCCCATAAAAATACTGGTGGATGCGTCCTTTGCCTCATAGGAGCCGCCACCGCCGCGAAGCTTGATGGCGACGATCTCGATCAGGATCAACACCACATATAATGGCCCGGCCAGCGAGGAGATATTAATATCGGGCAGGTTCTCAGGCATTGGCTCTCGCAAAATTTTGTATGTCATTCATGTCAAACCGCATGGCTGGCCAAGTAAAATCATCAATTGAAACTAGGGCAGTTTCCGATTTGCTTGGGCGAATATGTAAGCTAGAAACGGGTAACACCCGAAGCGAATAGCGATCGCCAACGCGCCGTAAAATTATCAATTCATCACGGGCGCTTGTTCGGGCAATCGCTGCTTCACCCGACACACTAAGCACGAAATTGTCAATGGGTTTTGGTTGATCGTGCCGCCGCAATTCGCGGCGAAAAATATCATCCGTAATGGCATGGGTTTCACGATTGGGATAGAGCCAGCGCACAAATGCAAAAATGGCCAAAATCGCGAATAATGCAACAATAAATAATGCCCATAAATCACTCATACTCTCTACCTTAACATGCCCAGCAACCGGTCCATGGTCTTGCCATACGGCGGAAACATCGCGCTTCTGGCATTGATCTTGGATTGGTGAAATACTGCTTTGGCATGGGAGAATGTCTTAAAGCCGTCAAACCCGTGATAACAACCGATACCACTGGTCCCAACCCCGCCAAACGGCAGATCGTTTTGGACAATGTGCAACAAGGTATCGTTAATACTAACCCCGCCGGCCAAGGGTTTATGCAGAAGTTTTTCGACAAACGTGGAATTATTCGAAAACCCGTAAAACGCCAAGGGGTGCGGACGATCCATCACATAATCAATCGCCTCATCAACACCATTGTACGGAACCACGGGCAGCAATGGGCCGAATATCTCTTCTTGCATCACCTTCATGTCATCGCTGGTATTGGTGATAATTTTCGGTAGCATTTTGCGGGTATTTGCTGGTTTTCCCACTTCTTCTGGATAAATTTCGGTAATGGTTGCGCCCTTGGCTTGGGCATCCTCAATGAGGCCGTTTATCCGGCTGAAATGCGCTTCCGAAATGATTGCCGTAAAATCTGGGTTATCGAAAATGCTTGGGTAAAACCGACGGGCGGTTGCAGTAACCGTCGCTACAAAATCGGCCTCACGCTCGGCAGGCACCAAGGCATAGTCTGGCGAAATACAAGTTTGCCCGGCATTGAACAATTTGCCGGAGACGATTTTTTCTACCGCCAGTTTCATTGGATATTCGCTATCCAGTATTGCCGGTGACTTGCCGCCCAACTCCAACGTTACCGGAGTTAGGTTGTTGGCGGCGGCTTGCATCACCAATTGTCCGACCTTGGTGGAGCCGGTGAACACCAAATGATCAAACGGCAACGCGCTGAATTGTTGCGCCACATCGACGCCGCCGGTAATTACAGTTACGTGGTCTGCTTCGAAATACTGTGCAATCAAAATGGCCAATAATGCAGACAGCTTGGGCGTAAGTTCTGATGGTTTGATCATCACTCGATTGCCCGCCGCCAACGCCCCAATGGTCGGGTTAATCGCCATCGAAAATGGGTAATTCCACGGAGAGATCACTCCAACCACGCCCTTGGGCTGATAGCGCACCTCATTTCGAGCCGGAAGAAAATGCATCCCAACGGAGCGTTTTTCAGGGCGCATCCATTGTGCCAATTTTTTGCGAGTGTGCTTGATATCGGCTAGGGCGTTTAAGGTTTCGCCAAACTGGGTTTCTATCGGCGAGCGATGCCCGAAGTCCTCGCAAATGGCCGCGATGATGGCATCCGAATTTTCGGTAATCAGGTCTGCCATTTTCGACAAATGCTGATCGCGGGTCGCGTGATCCGAGTTGGGGTTGGCGCGCGCTGCGGCTTTCATGGTTGCGAATTTTTGTTTCATGCGCTTACGCCCCGTGCCATTCGTGCTAATTTTACCGCAGTCGCGTCATTGCAAAAATCAGAAAACACCCCATCCACGCCAAGATCAAAAAAGAACTCGTATTCTGCCTGTGGACTGGCAAATAAGCTGGGCAATTGATCCGAGCGAAACGTCCACGGATGCACGTCCATGCCAAGCTGGTGGGCTTGTTCAATCACGCCAGTGGATTTGCCTGTCTCATCTACTAGCAACGCTTTGAACGGCCCAATGCCATCGGCAAACTTAGCATAGCGTTCCAAATGCAAATTTTCTTCATTCTCAATCAGCATAATCAGCGGCAGGTCAGGTTTGGCTTTTTTTAACGCAATTAGAATATCGGCTTCAAACGATTGTACATAAAGCGGGAA
>JAESUG010000119.1 GCA_016763185.1 Robiginitomaculum sp.
GATTACCGAGTTGATGCCAATGCAAAGCATGGCTCGCCGCGACCGGTTAATGCCAGACAAGCGCGGGTGGCGGTTTTTTGCTTTAATCCGTGAAACCGTGCACGAAATAAGGATTTTCCGCCTTGTTCGGAGGCTTCGACCACGGGCGATGCCGCTTGTAATGCCGGCAATGACAAATTGCCAATGGCGTGCAGTCGAGCTTTGGCTTGATCGCGCTTGGAATAGGCACCGACTTGTATGAGCCAGCGGTCCGTAGGGTTGGTTGATATTGACACTGGGACCGGCGCCGGTTCTTGGCCTTCAATAATAATCCGAACTCCGCGTTTGTCTGCCGAGCCTTGTTCAATTTGGCCGAGATCCCCTGCTGGAGGATATACCGGACCAGCCATCGGGGTTGTGACACCTTTAAGCGGCATGGCGGTTGCCAATAAAACCTCGCGGCGCTGCAACTCGTCAAAGGCCGCTTCAATCAGCTCTGCTGCATGAGCATCGCGTTGGCGTATACTGCGCCCGCCCAGTACGACGACGATGACCCGCTTTCCATCGCGCTCGGCTGTGACTGCGACATTATATCCAGAGGCATTGATATAGCCAGTTTTTAGGCCGTCAACGCCAGTAACTCGACCGACCAAGGAATTATGATTGCCATAGCTACGCCCCTCAAACACAAATTTTTTCAATGAAAAATAATGAAAATATTGGGGGAAATCCGTGTAGATCGCTGCCGCTAAAATCGCCATATCGGTGGCGGTGGAAACTTGTCGTTTGTCGGGCAGGCCAGAGCCATTGGCAAACCGGGTGCGGCTCATGCCTAATAATTTTGCGGTACGGGTCATCTTAAAGGCAAATTTGGCCTCGCCACCGCCCAATCGTTCGGCAACGACAATGGCGACATCATTGGCGCTCTTGGTCACCAGCGCCCGAATGGCATTTTCGACCGAGATCGAACTTGCAGCCTTTAGTCCTAATTTCGAAGGTTTGGCTTTTGCGGCCTTTGCGGAAACCCGTAGGCGGTCATCCAAACCAATTTCACCGCGCGCGATCGCATCGAACAATAAATAAAGGGTCATGACTTTGGTTAACGAGGCCGGATAGCGCAATTGATCGGCGTGCCTGGCATGCAATACTTCGCCGGTGCTTTGAACCACGGCAACAGATGCATAGCGGTTTGCTGGTTTTGCATGGGTGATATTTGCTGTAAAAAATACAAATATGGCAAAGAGATATGGGAGTAACCGCAATTTCATTTCCTATGTAAAGCGCGATTTTATCCGTTTTAGTCTTTCCCAACGGTAAATAGTTCGTGTGATTTCATCGTAAATGTCAAAAAAAAGCCGTGTTGCCCTTTCAAAACCAACAAAGCATCATAATGTTATGGATGTATGCCACGTAAACTTGCGCCGAAAGCGAACCGATGACGAAACAAACACCTCCTGCGCCACATAATGGCCCAAAGCGCGATGACCCGCGCGAACAGGGGCCAGAGAGCGGCGTGGTGGAGAAGACCGAAATTCGCACCAAGCGCCCCAGCCTGTACAAAGTCTTATTGTTAAATGACGATTACACGCCAATGGAGTTTGTGGTGCATTTGCTGCGCGAGGTGTTTCACCGCACCGAAGAAGAAGCGGTACGTATCATGCTCAGCGTTCATCAAGATGGCGTTGGGGTGTGCGGGGTTTATTCGTTCGAAATTGCTGAAACCAAAGTGGCGCAGGTGGTGGCTGCTGCGCGCCATAGTGAACATCCTTTGCAATGTACCATGGAGAAAGCCTAATGCCGTCATTTACCTCTGCCTTGGAAGAAACCCTGCACCGCGCGGTTGCGGCCGCTAGCTCGCGCCAACATGAACTGGTGACGCTGGAGCATTTATTGCTGGCTCTGCTTGATGATGAACATGCTGCGGATGTGCTAGCGGCGTGCGATGCAGATATGTTGGCATTGCGCGGTGAGTTAATTGATTTCCTCGAAGACGAGCTGGGCGCATTGGTGGTAAACAAGGAAGATCCGGATGCGCGCCCAACCTCGGCGTTTCAACGGGTGATCCAACGGGCGGTCATCCATGTGCAGTCGGCGGGCAATGCTGATGTTAGCGGCGCCAATATATTGGTTGCTTTGTTTGCTGAACGCGAAAGCCATGCGGTGTATTTCCTGCACGAGCAAGACGTGACCCGCTTTGATGTGGTAAGTTATCTGTCTCATGGTTTGGGCCGTGAAGACCAAGGTGAATTTTCAGCAGAATTAGGCTTAGGCGGTGACGAGGGCAACAATGCCAGCAAGCCAACTGCGTTGGACAGCTATTGCATTAATCTGAATAAAAAAGCCAGAGATGGCGAGATTGATCCGCTAATTGGCCGCGATGCTGAGGTAGAACGGTGCATGCAAGTGCTGTGTCGGCGCCGTAAAAATAACCCGTTATTGGTTGGCGACCCCGGTGTTGGCAAAACCGCCATTGCCGAAGGAATTGCCCGAAAAATTATTTATGGCGAAGTGCCCGATGTGCTGGCCGGCGCTACTATCTTCTCGTTGGACATGGGTAGTTTGCTAGCTGGTACTCGCTATCGCGGTGATTTTGAAGAACGGTTAAAACAAGTATTACAAGAACTAGAAGCCCATGACGACTCGATTTTGTTCATTGATGAAATTCACACCATTATTGGTGCCGGTGCCACGTCCGGTGGGGCGCTGGATGCTTCTAATTTACTAAAGCCCGCCTTACAGTCCGGCTCGTTACGCTGCATGGGCTCAACCAGTTACAAAGAACACCGCCAACACTTTGAAAAAGACCGGGCCTTGGCCAGACGGTTCCAGAAAATTGACGTGGTCGAGCCAACCGTGCCCGATGCAATAAAAATCCTACAAGGGCTAAAACCCTATTTTGAGGAATTTCACGATATCCGCTATACATTTGATAGCATCAAGGCGGCGGTCGAGTTGTCGGCGCGTTATTTGACGGACCGCAAATTGCCGGACAAAGCCATTGATGTGATTGATGAGGTTGGTGCAAAACAACGGCTGTTGCCAAAATCAAAACGCAAAAAAACCATTGGCGTACGCGATATCGAAGCGATTATTGCGCATATGGCGCGCATTCCTCCGAAAAGCGTCAACAAGTCTGACGAGGCGGCATTGCGCTCATTAGACACAGACCTAAAACGGGTGGTGTTCGGCCAAGATGCCGCTATTGAACAAGTTTCAGCAGCGATAAAAATGGCCCGTGCCGGTTTGCGCGAACCGCAAAAGCCCATTGGTTGTTATCTGTTTTCTGGGCCAACCGGTGTTGGCAAAACCGAAGTTGCCAAGCAATTGGCCAATGTAATGGGTATTGAGTTATTGCGCTTTGATATGTCGGAATACATGGAACGACATTCGGTTTCGCGGCTGATCGGCGCACCGCCGGGCTATGTTGGTTATGATCAAGGCGGTTTGCTGACCGACAAAATCGACAAACACCCGCATAGTGTGGTCTTGCTCGATGAGATCGAAAAAGCCCATCCTGATATTTTTAATATTTTACTGCAAGTCATGGATAATGGCACGCTCACGGACAATAATGGCAAGTCGATTGATTTTCGAAATGTGGTACTGATCATGACCACCAATGCTGGCGCATCTGATGCCGCCAAGCACAGCATTGGGTTTGGGCGCGGGAAACGCGACGGCGAAAACGAGGAAGCGATAAAGCGCTTGTTCACGCCGGAGTTTCGCAACCGACTGGATGATATTATTGAGTTTGCGTCGTTGGACATTTCTAGCATTCACCGGGTGGTCGATAAGTTTATGCTCGAATTGGAGATGCAGCTTGAGGATCGTGGGGTGAGCTTCGAGCTTAGCCCCGCCGCCCGTGACTGGTTGGCGACCAAAGGCTTTGATGAAAGTTACGGGGCTAGGCCGTTGTCCAGAACCATTCAAACCCATGTCAAAAAGCCGCTATCGGACGCCATTTTGTTTGGTGAGCTAAAAAACGGCGGGTTGGTCAAAGTAGATGTGGACAAAGATGATGCGGATAAGCTTACATTTGCTTTATTTCCAGAAAAACCAAAACGCCAGACGAAAAAACCGAAAAAGAAACCCGTAACAGCCCGGTGAAACAGTTGGTCCTAGAGGTGCTGGCCGATCAATATGCGGTTTGTCAGCTGGCAAATTGGTCCGATGCACCGCCGCCACCAACCGGAGATCAGTTGTTTAGCCTAACCCGCACGGGCGATGAAATATCATTGGTGTGTGCCACAGATTACGCGCCGCCAGCATTGGTGGTGGAGGAGGGTTGGCGCGCTTTGATGGTGCAAGGGCCGCTTGATTTTAGTTTGGTTGGAATATTGGCCAAGCTTTCCAGCGCCTTGGCCGAGGCCCAAATTAGCGTATTTGCACTATCAACCTTCGATACGGATGTATTGTTGGTCAAACAAACGGACCTAATGGCGGCACGTCTTGCACTAGGGACGGTGGCAAAAATTATCTAACGCGAAGCTCGCGCAAAATCACCAATTGCTGGGTCTAATACCCATAATTCACCGTTGGCAATATTGAACCAACTGCCATGTAGGTGAATTTTTCCGGCCTGTTCCAATTCCACGATGGTCGGAAACCCGCGCAAATTGGCCAAAGAGCATTTAATTGCTTCGCGCTCCAAAGCGGTCTGTTGATCGGCAGGTGCGATATCGGTGTCTGCCAATACCGCTTGGGTGATCGGGTGTAATGGCTGCATCCATTTACCAATAAAATCACCGGAATTTTTTGGCCCAGCTTCCAAGGCCAGGGCCGCAGAAATTCCGCCGCAACGAGCATGACCCAGCACCACAATATGTTCAACTTTTAAGTGATTTACCGCAAATTCCAGCGCCGCAGAAACCGATTGATCTTCGCCATCTGGTCGGCGTTCTGGCACGAGATTGGCAACATTGCGCACCACAAATATTTCACTGGGACCGGCATTAAAAATCGTTTCCGGTGCGGCTCTTGAATCAGAGCAGGCCACCATCATAATTTTGGGGGTTTGCCCGTGTTCGGCCAAGGCGTGATAGCGCTCATGCTCGGCGGCAAAGCGGCCATCCAAAAATTCAGTATAGCCGTGAAGTAAAGACGCAGGAAAATTTTTCATAGGGCAGGAATTACAAAATTTATATGCCTTGGGCAATCACAATCGGATGTACCGCCATCAAAAAGTTTGCCCGACGAACAAATAAACACTGGTATTGCCATCTTCGGTGACACCGCCAGCCAAATACACCGGACCAATTGGGGTTGGTGCACCTAAAAAGATGCTGCCTGCCGTTGTGAAGTTTGCCAACCGGATATCGTCTAACCGGTCAAACACATTGCCGGCCTCCAGGGAAAACCCCAGATAAAGCGGATACGAAATAAGCCCGGTGGGTGCGGTAATTGGCCGGTACCAAACCAAGGAGGCCAACGCACTATGATTGCCGAGCCGAGATGAGGGCGCCAAGCCAGAAAGGTTCAAAAACCCGCCCAAGCTTTGCTCGCCAATTCCGTCAACCGGTTCATCCAGTGCCAATCCTGCTTGGATACGCGGCAATAAATTACCGCCAGCAAACGGGAAGACACGGCTTAAAGAAAACGACAAAGTACGGTCCTCAAAGGCATCAAAATCACCGGCAACTGAGGCATCAATTACCAGGTTTCCTGACCAACCAGAACTGGGAAACGCCAAACTGTCAAAGGTGTCAATTTGTAAAGAAGCAAACACATCTGTTGACGAAATACGTTGATCGGCAAACCCGACAAAGCCAACCGAGCGCTCTATGCTGTTCCAACTATGGTTGGCACCAACGCGTATTTCACCAAACCGGCCTAGGGTCTTGCCCAAGGCGGCGTTGACGGAAAGCTGATCTAGGCGCAACTGGCCAATGGAAATATTATCGGCATCAAACAATGAAAAATTGGTGCGGCCAATGTCGGCACCGGCGGAGACAAACCAAGTTTGGCGCGCATCCAGCGGTTGGTACCATTCGGTGCCAAAGGCTGGGCTATTGCCAATACGCAAAACGGATCGCCATTCGGCACCAAGAGTGTTTAAGTTACGGCGCGTAAAACTAGCTTGGGCGCTAAATGTTCCCTCATTTTCGAAATTGCTTTGCACGGAAAACCCAAAGCGTAAAAAGTCGTCGCCCACGGATTGCTCTTGTAGGCTCAGGTGCAAATGTGTGCCATCAGCACGCTCCTCAAGGCGATAATCGACCCGGCCAAATAAATCATAGCCATAGAGATCCGTAATATCCTTGGCCAATTTCTCCTCGTCGAAAATTTCGCCAGCCTTGGCCGTCAAATTGGCCCAGATCAACGCATCCGCCGTATTGGTTTGATTGTCTAAATGAATGGCGGCAATCCGCGGATTGGCCAAGTTAGCCAGAACAACCGGTGCTGGTTCGCTAGCTTGCATGGTTTCGACCAATGTTCGGATTTGCGGCAATACAGCATTAATGGCATCTCGCCCGACTGTGATCAGTTCTCTACCGCGCTCAAAACCAGCTGGCGAAAAACCGGACAGATCAGGGCGCACCAGAATATCAACCTCGCTTAAGTTGTCGATTTCTATTTCGGTTTGTTGCAAGGTGACGAAGTTAACGATTTGCTCGACCACATCAAACACATTGCCAATTTCATCAGCGGTTTTTAAGGGCCGCGATAAATCAACGGCAATAATAATGTCGGCCCCCATCGCGCGGGCGATGCTCACCGGTAAATTATTGGCCAAGCCACCATCGACCAATAATCTATCGCCGATCTGCACCGGTGCCAACAAGCCCGGCACCGCCATCGACGCAAACACAGCGCGGGTAAGGTCGCCATCCGATAACACCACGGTTTGTTTGTTTTCCAAATTGGTAGCAATGGCTTTGAACGGTCGGTTCAAATTCGAAAACCGCGCGCCGGGATTACGGGCATTGATCAAACGGGTCAGCTCAAAATACAGCTTTTGCCCCTCAATGGCCCCGCGTGGTAATTTTAAGCCGTCTTGGTCAATGCCAATTTTCAAGCGGATTGGAAAATCCACATCGTCTTGTTTGCGCCGAAAGTTTAGCCTTGAGCGATGGCTGGCATCGACGAACATGTTCTTCCAGTCCAAATCGTCAACCAATACCGACAGTTCCGGCCCGCTATAGCCAGAGGTATAGGTTGCCCCCACCACTGCGCCAATGGAAGTACCCACAACAATATCAGCAAAAATACCTTCTTCTTCTAAACGCTGAATTACCCCGACATGGGACAAGCCCAACGCACCGCCGCCGCCCAATACCAACCCAATTTTGGGCCGAATATTGGTTTCACGTTGGACGGCTTGGCCAAAGGCCGGTAGTGCCAACGCCAATAGGAAAAGTGCCAATACACCCCGCATCAATCAAGCGCCGCCGTAATTTTTGCAGCTTGCGCGGTTAACAGCTTCATATCGGCCATTTGGCCGTGGCCATGTTCGACCACCGGCTGATCTGTGAAGCGTGGTATAATATGAAAATGCAAATGAAAGACCGATTGCCCAACCGGTTCACCGTTAAATTGCGCAATCATAATTCCATCTGGCAGAAAGGCTTTTTTCACCGCGGCCGCAATGCGCTTTACGCCCTTGATCACATGGACGACATCGGCCTCATCGGTATCTAGGATATTACGTCCACCGTTTTTGGGGATCACCAAGGTATGCGCGGGTGCTTGTGGGAATACGTCCATAAGGGCCAAAATATGTTCATCCTCATAGACTTTGCACGCTGGGGCCTCACCGCGCAAGATCTGGGCAAAAATGTTGGTTTGGTCATATATACCTTCAATGGACATGGCATCCTCCAAAATTGAACTTTCCAAGATAAGCGTTTTAGAGCTGTTGGTCTATGCGGTAGGATTTCGATAAGGCGATTGCGTTGCATAGGCTGCTTGTTCGTATTTTACGGCGCGGGTTTCTTCATCCAAAAAGCGTTGGACCGCATCAGCAAAGCTTGCTTCTGCTAGATAATGAAATGAGTGCGTGATCACGGGCACATAGCCACGGGCGATTTTGTGGGCTCCTTGTGCGCCCGCTTCGACGCGCGATAGCTTGCGGTTAATCGCTTCTTCGATAGCGCGATGATAACACAGCTCAAAATGCAGGCTGTCTTGAAATTCCACGCAGCCCCAATAGCGGCCATATAAACAATCCCCGCCAATGAAATGTAGCGCACCAGCAATCCAGTTGCCGTCACGCTTGGCCATCACCAACAAGATATGTTCTTTCATGGTTTGGCTGATCAGATCAAAAAATGTGCGGTTCAAATACGCAACGCCCCATTTTCGAGCGCCGGTATCCAGATAAAACCCGTAAAAAGCATCCCAATGCTCAGGTGTTATTTCATCGGCGCACAAGTGAACGATCTGCACGCCGTCATTGGCCTTTTTGCGTTCTCTACGCAGGGCTTTTCGTTTGCGCGCCGTCAAGGTTTCCAAGAAGTTTTCATACGTATCATAACCCGGATTATAAAAATGAAATTGCAAACCATCGCGCTTCATCCATTTTGCAGCAGTTAGGGCTTTGGCATCGGGCTCATTGGTAAAGGTGATATGGGCGGACGAAGCGCCGAACCGGGTGACGCAATTTTCTAGCCCAGCGATCAACGCCCGCTTGGTGGGTTGATCTTGCGCCAAAATTCGTGGTCCCGCTGCCGGTGTAAACGGGATTGAAGATTGCAATTTTGGGTAATATTGGCCACCAGCTTGCTCATAAGCGCCGGCCCACCCGTGATCGAACACGTATTCGCCCATGGAATGGTTTTTTAAATAAAGCGGCATGAAACCAACGATAGTACCATCCATGTTTTCAGCAACCAGATGCACCGGCACCCAACCGGTCTCGGCACCAACCCCGCCTGATTGCTCTAAGGCGTGCAAAAAAGCATAGCAGATAAATGGATCAAAGGGTGCGCCGGGCGGATTGGCCAAGGCATCCCATTGGCCGGCATCAATTTCGTCCAATTTTTGCAAGATACGTAGCTGTAATGATGGTGTATTTGGATTAGGCAATCTCGAACATACCATCAACTTCAACTGCCGAGCCCAACGGCAATGACGAACACCCCACCGCAAAGCGGGCATGGCGGCCAATATCGCCAAACACGTCAACCATCAGATCAGACGCACCGTTCATCACATTTGGGATATCGGTGAAAGCGGGGTCTGTTTGGATGAACCCGCCCAAGCGCAGCACTTGGGTTACGCGGCCCAAATCATTGTCCAGTGCCACAGCCACTTGCGCCAACAAATTGATCGCGCAGGCTCGTGCGGCTATTTTTCCAGCTTCAATATTCATATCCTTTCCCAAAATACCGGTCAGCAAACCGTCGTTGCCAAAGGCGATTTGTCCCGAAACAATCAGCAAGTTTCCGGTGCGCGTAAACGGCACATAATTGGCAATCGGTGCGGCAGGTTTCGGCAAAACAATGCCAAGCTGTTGTAAGCGCTGGTGCGGATTGGTCATGGTTTTGTCCCTATTGGGTTGCTGGATTGCCCAAGCATAAGCCATGTCCCTTCGAGTGTCGAACCTTCACGGGAAGCAAATACTGTTTTCCTCTTGACCTTCCGTGCACGGAAACGGGTAGAATGAACCCAAAGCAAAGGTAAAGTGAAGTAGCATCAAGCGGTCAAACTATTTAAACGATCGACAACGACACTCCTGTTGAAGGATGTCAGTGTTGGCCCGCAGATCATCAATGGACACACCATCATGGACCATAAAAATTTAAGATACTGGAGCGGTGAAGCAGCAAAATGGGCTGAAGAATATCACGCTAATTTACGCGATCGTCCGGTGCGACCCTTGACCACCCCCGGCGATACGGTTGCCAAGCTGCCCGCGATTGCACCAGAGGCGGCAGAGGACATGGCGCAAATATTCGATGATTTCAAAGCAATTGTACCGGGTGCGATGACCCATTGGCAGCATCCGCGTTTCTTTGCCTATTTTCCGGCCAATGCGTCGCCGGCTTCGATGTTGGCAGAACAACTTGCCAACGCCATTTCAGCACAAGCAATGCTGTGGCAGACCGCGCCCGCCGCCAACGAAATGGAGGAGGTGATGGTGCGTTGGTTACGCGATGCCCTTGGGTTGGCCAATCATTTCACCGGCACCATTCATGACAGCGCCACCACCGCCACCCTTTCGGCCATTTTAACCATGCGCGAACGGGCGCTGGACTATAAAGGGCTGAGCGCGGGTCTGTCGGGTCAACCTCGCTTGCGCCTTTATGCCTCGGCACAGAACCATTCCTCGGTTGATAAGGGGGCGCGTCTTGCCGGAATTGGTCAAGATAATTTGGTGAAAATTGCAACGGATGCCAACCATGGCATGGACCCCGCCGCCTTGGATGCGGCGATCAAAGCGGACATCGCCGCCGGATATAAACCTGCCGGGGTTATTTTGTGTGTGGGCGGGACTTCCATAGGTGCTTGCGATCCGATTGCGGCTTGTTTGAAAATTGCCAAAGCCCATGATTTGTATACCCATGTGGATGCGGCGTGGGCAGGGTCTGCGATGATTTGTTCGGAGTTTCGTGGATTGTGGCACGGCGTGGACGGTGCCGACAGCGTGGTCTTTAACCCGCATAAATGGCTGGGCGTGCAGTTTGATTGTGCCGTGCAATTTCTGGCCGACCCGACCGCACAGATCAACACCCTTGGCCTGCGTCCAGAATACCTAAAAACCCAAGGCGCCGACGAGATCAACAATTATAACGAATGGACGGTTCCGTTGGGGCGGCGTTTTCGGGCGTTGAAAATTTGGTTTACGTTACGCGCCTATGGTCTAAGCGGGCTGCGCACTCGTATCCGCAATCATGTTGCTTGGTCGGCGCAGGTCGCAGAAGCGATTGCTGTGTTACCTGATTTCCACTTGATCACCGCACCCGTTCTGTCGCTGTTTACGTTTCAATATGCGCCCGCCGGACAGGATGCCAATACAGCCACCGCCAACTTGCTAGAACAGATCAACAATGATGGCCGCATTTATCTGACCCAAACCGTACATGACGGCAAGTTTGTGATCCGGGTCCAGGTCGGGCAGTTTGATTGTACCGAAGCGGATGTCATGATGATTCCAGCGGTGTTGAATGAGCTAACCAAAAGTGACTGATGTTGAGAAGGAATTAAACTTCACGGCTCGTGATGGTTTCCCTTTGGGCGGAGTGTTGATCGCACCTGATGCGCCCAAAGCGGGTTTGTTGATCTCTTCGGCGACGGCGGTCCCGGCGGAGTTCTACTTTAACTTTGCCAGGCATGCGGCGGCCCAAGATTTTGCCTGTTTGTTGTATGATTGTCGCGGTGTTGGCCGCTCGCGCCCGAAACATTTGCGCGGCTTTGTGGCAAATATGGCCGATTGGGGACAGCTTGATGCACCGGCGGCTTTGGACGAGCTGGCAAAGCTAGTGCCTGATATGCCGTTGTTTACTTTGGGCCATTCGGTCGGCGGGCATTTTATCGGCATGATGGACAATCATGCCAAAATCACCGCCAACGCCTTTGTCGCGTCGGGTTCAGGGTATTGGGGCGGGCATTGGGCCAGCGACTGGCCAATGGAGTTTTCATTTTTTTGGCTGTTAGGCCCGTGGAACTTGCTGCGTTACGGTTATTTGCGAAAAGGCAAGTTATGGCAGGGCACGGATCTACCCGCCGGGGTCTATGCCCAATGGCGTTCATGGTGCTTGAACCCAGAATATTTATGGCCAGATGTACAGTCCGGCAAGTTGGGCAAAACTTGGTTTGAAGATGTCAGTGCCCCCATTCGTTCCTATGGTTTCACCGACGACCCCGTGGTCAATCCAAAATCCCTACCAAAAGTGTTAAGCTGGTACACAGCCGCCCCCGTTTCGACGGTTTGGGTCAGCCCAACGTCCCTTGGCTCGCAAAAAATCGGGCATATGGGTGCATTTTCGCGCAAAAACATCAAATTTTGGGACCA
>JAESUG010000120.1 GCA_016763185.1 Robiginitomaculum sp.
ATCATGAAGCATGCATGAATGTTGCACGAAGAGCTGGACCCCCCGAACAAGTCGGAGGGTGACAGGTTGGGGATAGTCATGGAGTGACGTGGACGTGGGGTGACGTGGGTGACAGATAGGTGGGGTCGTGAGGCGATAAGCGGTAGGGGGTGACAGCAGATGGGCGGTAAGATGACTAGGAGTTAATATTTTAACCCTATGGAATTCTTATCGGTATTGTATTAGCTTTGGCATAGAAAATTGAGAATAGCACAGTTTGGAGTTTTATCATGAAGGCAATTGTTTCCAAAATCGGTCTTGGCGTTATTGTATCGTGCCTGTTGACGTATGCGGCCTATGCGAAGGCAATCACAACCCAGTTTGAATTTGAAGGGGTTGCGGTGAACGCTGAGCATATCGCGGTGTTTGTCGGTAAAGATGGTGCGTTAAGTGCGGCGGTTGCCGGCATCAATGCGAAAACCAAAGGCCGGCTCGAAACGGCGCTAAAAGACGCGGAGTACAAAGGAAAATTTGGGGCTAAATTGCACCTGTATGGCATGAGCCCGTTCAAGTCTATTATTGTGGTTGGCGCCGGTTCAGATGAGCTTTCGGTGCGTAAACTTCGCGATCTGGGTGGCTATGTCGCCCAAGCCAGTAACAATAAACAATCCCTTGGTGTCATCAGCGCGGGCCTGAATACCACGGTCGAACAAAGTGCGGCGCAACTTGCGATGGGCTATGCGCTTAGCTCATATACGTTTGATAAATATAAAGAAAAAAAGAAAAACGAAGACAACAAAATGACCTCGCGCACGGTCAGCTTCCATGGGCAAGGGGTTGCGGCGGCCAAAGCCTTGTTTGAAAATGACCTCATTCATGTTGTGAAGGGCGTGAATTTTGCCCGCGATATGGGAACGGAACCGGGTCTTTCCATTTATCCCGAAAGCTATGTCCAGCGCGTGCGTGCGTTGTTTAGAGATGTTGCCAATGTCAAAATAGAGGTCATGGGTGTCCCTGAGATGAAACGCAAAAATATGGGCGCAATTCTTGGGGTTGGGCGCGGCTCTATTCATGATCCACGCTTTGTTATCCTTTCCTATATGGGCGGGAACAGTGATGAAGCTCCGATCGCCTTAGCCGGAAAAGGCATCACATTTGATACCGGCGGCATTAGCATCAAGCCAAATACCGGCCAATGGCAGATGAAGTCTGATCTTTCCGGTGCCGCAGCCGTTGCCGGTACGTTGTATGCGGTGGCCAAACGCGGTGAAAAAGTCAATCTGGTTGGTGTGATGGCAATGGCCGAAAACATGCCGGCAAAGGACGCAATTCGTCCCGGTGATGTGCTAAAGACCATGAGCGGTAAAACCATCGAAGTGATGTCAACTGATGCCGAGGGCCGTCTCGTGCTGTCCGATGCGGTGACCTATGTTCAAGAAGAATATAACCCACGTTTGCTCATTGATATTGCAACCCTTACCGGGGCTGCGGCACGGGCGCTCGGCACCGACTATGCGGTGGTGATCACCCGCGACTGGGATCTGGCCCAAGACATGATGCGAATTGGCAAAACTGCCGGCGAAGACGTCTGGCCATTGCCACTGAACAAGAGCCATTACAAAGCCATCAAGTCCGATATCGCCGACATTAAAAGCACAGGCGGCAATCCCGGCGCTAGCATTGGCGCAGCCGTCATCGGCACATTTGTCGATGAGGACCGAGTTTGGGTGCATCTGGATATTGCTGGGGTCGACTGGTTAAGCAAAGCCACTCCAACCGCTCCCAAGGGCCATGCAGGATGGGGCGTACGGTTTATGGACGCTGTGGTGCGCGAGAACCAACAGGCGCAATAGCCGAAACACAAACACTTGGGTAGACCAAAATGCGTAAACAAAAAATACTCATTCCTCTGCCCAATTTTGATTTTGACCCGACGGAAGCCTGCATGAGCTGGAGGGTCATTGAAAATGCTGGGCATGAGGTTGTATTTGCGACGGCAGAAGGCGAACGCTCATTTGCCGACGAGCTGATGCTCAGCGGTGAAGGGTTAGACCCGTGGGGTTTTATTCCTGTGCTGAAAAAAATAAAACTCATCGGGGGTCTATTGCGGGCAAGAAAACCGGCGCGCGATGCCTATCAGCAAATGCAAAACCTGCCGGCTTTCCAAAATCCGCTAAAATTTTCAGCATTACAGCCAAAAGACTTTGACGGTGTGTTACTTCCCGGCGGACATGCGTCCGGGATGGTGCCCTTTTTGGAAAATGAAACTTTGCAAAATTTTATCGTTGATTTTTTTGCACAAAAGCGCCCGGACGGGAACCACAAACCGGTTGGTGCAGTTTGTCACGGTGTTGTGGTTCTGGCGCGATCTGTCTCACCAGACACTGGATTATCGGTTTTGCACGGCAAAAAAACTACGGCGCTTACTTGGGCGCAAGAGAAGGCGGCTTGGAATGTAACGCGATATTTTGCCAGGTTTTGGGACCCGCTTTATTTTCGAACCTATTGGGAAGCCGTTGGCGAGCCATCTGGGTATTGGAGTGTCGAAAGTGAAGTGAAAAGAGCGTTGGAAAACAACGCTGATTTCCTGCAAGTTTCACGCGGGGCAGCAAACTATAAGCTCAAAACAGGTAGTCTTGCCCGCGATACCCTTGATGATGCGCGGCCTGCTTGGGTCGTAACGGATGGCAATTATGTCTCGGCGCGTTGGCCGGGGGATGTGCATACCTTCGCAAAAACCTTCGTTTCGCTTTTAAACAAATAGGCTAGTAGGAAGTTTCGCCGCTGTGTGATAGGTTTAGTGAACCGGGGGGCAACAACTGTCTCGCATAATCGAAACAAAAGGGGCTCTTTCATGACCCGTTCATTGCATTTCCAAATGGCGTTCGTCGCTGTGCTCGCATCTGTTCTTATGCTCTCGCCAGTTGCCTCTGCTGATCCCAACGTGCAAACGCCGCCTATCTATTCCGCCAAGGCTTTTTACGAGACCACCGATTTTCGAATAAGTGGTTTAGGGTACGCCTTTTCGCCTGACGCAAAGCGTTTGTTAATTACATCAGATGAGAGCGGAGTTTATAATGTCTACGCACTTAATCTTGCAACCAACGAACGTGAGGCGTTGACCCGCTCGACAACGAACGCTGTGTACGCCATCAACTATTTTCCAGATGGCGAGCGCTATCTTTATACCTCTGACGGCGGTGGCGATGAGTTAAATCATATTTATGTCGCCGGGCCAGAAATGGAAGCAATCGATGTAACGCCAGGCGAGCAGCTAAAGGCCGCTTTTGTCGGGTGGATTGATGACGGCGCCGCTTTTATTTTGCAAACAAATGAGCGGGACAGTCGGTTTTTTGATCTGTATCGCTATGATGCTTCGAGTTTTGAGCGCACGCTGATATTTGAGAATGACCTTGCGCTTGGCGGTTTTATCGTCTCCCGTGACGGGACATGGGCGGCGGGTATCAAGTCGCGCACATCCGCCGACAATGATGTTTACATCGTTTCGCTAAATTCAGATGCAGCGCCACAAAATATCACCGAACACGAGGGAAACATTTCTCATAGTGTTTACGCGTTTACTCCAGAGGGCGACAAACTGGTCTTTGGAACAAATCAGTATGGCGAGTTCCGCCAAGCCTGGGCGCACGAGTTGGCATCCAACGAGCAGGTTAAACTGGTGGAAGATGACTGGGATATTTCCTATCTGGTTTACTCGCCTTCTGGACGCTATCGAGTTCATGGTGCCAATGTTGACGCATCAACGATGGTGACCATTATCGACCGAAATTCCGGTCTGCAAATCGCGTTACCCAAAGGACTGCCCAAGGGCTCACTGCGCAATGTACGTTTTAGCCAAGATGAAAAGTCATTGGCGTTCTTGATTAACGCGCCAACCTCCCCGTCCAATGTCTTTACCGTGAATTTGGAGCGCGAACATTTTGTGCAACATACACAAGCTCTTAATCCAGACATTGATGTCGCGCACCTCGTCGAGAGCAGTGTCGTTCGGTATGAAAGCTTTGATGGGCTGGAAATCCCTAGCATCTTGTACAAGCCATTGGGTGCGTCCAAAGACAATCCAGCACCGGCTCTGGTCTGGGTTCATGGCGGACCGGGGGGTCAGACGCGAACGGGGTATTCAGCAACAATTCAGCATCTGGTCAATAATGGCTATGCGGTTTTGGGCGCAAATAATCGCGGCTCGTCTGGCTATGGGAAAACTTTCTTTCATATGGATGACAAGAAACATGGTGAGGTTGACCTTCAGGACATTGTTTATGGCCGTAAATACCTAGAAAGCCTCGATTGGGTCGACCATGACCGCATCGGCATTATTGGTGGCTCGTATGGCGGCTTTATGGTGATGGCGGCCTTGGCCTTCGAACCAGAGGTTTTCGATGTCGGCGTAAATATTTTCGGCGTCACCAACTGGGTGCGAACGCTCGTCAGCATTCCTCCATGGTGGGAGTCATTCAAAGAGAGCCTCTATAGCGAAATGGGCGACCCAGAAACCGACGGGGAGCGACACCATCGAATTTCGCCGCTGTTTCATGCAAAGAATGTAACCAAGCCAGTGCTGGTTATTCAAGGCGCAAATGATCCACGAGTGCTGCAAGTCGAGAGCGATGAAATGGTCGCGGCCCTACGCGAAAATGGCGTGCCGGTGGAGTATGTCTTGTTCCCAGATGAGGGACACGGCTTTCGCTCGCGAACCAACCGGATCACGGCATCGGATGCCTATGTGCAATTTTTGGATACACATCTCAAAAAAAGTGCCGAGTAGGGGGCACTTGCCATCGTTCGCAGAGCAAATTATTTGTGCTTCAGTCTGTGGATTAACTCAGTCAAAACACTGTCTTCTTGCGAGGGTGTCAGGCAAGGCGCGAAGCATTGAGGAAGCATTGAGTCAGGCTAAGCAGTTTCTATCGTCTGTTCAGCTATGTTCAAAGCGCGGTGGGAACAGGGTTGCAAACTCCGGCGTGTTAGGGGGTAAGTGCTACAAAAAAATACCTCATTATTCATAACCGGTGTAAGCATGAATTTCGCGGTGCTTGATTTGACTCGGCAGGTGGAAAAGATATCAGTTAAAAAATAAAATGGGCAGGGTGGATGTACGAGCATCAAAAGACATTTTCGGGAAACTTGCACGCGCTACGAGGGTTGGCGGCGACATCAGTTGTTTTCTTTCATGCCAAGAATATGTCGCCAGCGATTGATGTCGGTTATCTTAGCATTGTACAGCAGTTTAGCTCTGGGGTTACTTTGTTTTTTATCCTCAGTGGCTTTTCGCTCAGTCTTTCGAATTATAAGAAAATTGGGCAAGCTGATTGGTTGCATGGATATGCGATACGGCGCGTGGCGAGAATTTTCCCCATTTGGTATTTCTTTGTTCTGTTTACCTTTTTTTTCCATTGGTGGAAATACGGACTTGTCTACCCTTTTTCAGAATTGATTTATCACCTCATTCCATTTTATGTGTTTATCCCTGGAGGCCATACAAGCTTTGTTTGGGCGGGTTGGACAATCGGGGTGGAGTTGCTGTTCTATCTCTTTTTTCCGTATCTTCTTATTTTCGCTAAAACCAGAATTTTGGCATGGAGCGCGATCCTGGCCGGAGCGGTTCTATTGTCGTTCAATCTGCAAAGCTTCGCACCGGAAGGTCTTGACGAGTCTTTCTATTATATGACCTTTTCCACCCAGGCATTTGTGTTTGTCTTGGGTTGCTTGTTATTTTTTATATCCCGAAAAATCAAGAAAACCAATTTCCAACGCTTGTATACCTATCTGATTGGCGGCGTTTCGGGGTTGAGTTTTGCTTGGTGGGGCGCGGCGGTGTTGAACCCGGCTGATTTTTCAATGCATTCCTATGGTTTGCTGGTTCAAGCGCTGGCGCTGGGTTGTCTAACCGCTTTTTTGTATTTATCAGAGGGGCACAAGTTGAGCCTGTATAATCCTGTAACTAAGTTCTTAGGGGATAAAAGCTACACAATTTATCTGGCGCACCCGATTGTTGTTTCACTAACCAAGCGTTTTTATCCGAGGATCAATGAAATATTCCCAATCAATGAAATGGCATATTTGGCCTATACCTCTTTGGTGCTTGCTCTTACGTTTATGGTGGCTGCATTGATCAGCACTTATATAGAAGAGCCGCTATATATATATGGACGACGCTTGGCCAAGAGTTAGGGGGTGTAGTTGCCAGACCCGTTCCCCATTATAGAAAAACCCAGATGGTTATGATACGGCTCCATACCTATTGGGTGTGAAGTTGATGATCGGTTTCAGGTTTATCGTGCTTCTAAAAATACAATAATTTGATACGGATCAGCGATTGTGCGGTCGTAACTTAACATTTTCCAGTTTGGGGAAATTTGAGAAATCATATGGATTGGCATTGATGTATCGCCATACGTGATATCTCCGTCTACAGGCGCTCTATTGTGCGGCTTGAACGCGTACCCCTTATTATTATGATCATCAACAAGGCTTTGTCTCTCCACGTCTGATAATCCGGCATGCAAAGTCCAATATTCAGAAGGTCTAATGGTAATAGCCAGTATGCCGCCTTTTTTAGCCACGCCATATAGAGCATTAAGAGCGGTTTGGGTTGCGCGATAAGATGTGTGCGTAAAAATAGAAAACGCGAATATGAAATCCAGAGACTTTTCTTCGTAAGGCAAGCTTGTTGGCAAATAGTCGGTGATATCCAGCTGACAGTTTATCCCATCCTCTTTACAAATTTGGATAGATTTATCCCATGGGTCGCATCCAAAAAGCTGATTAGAGTCGGCATAATAACTCATCAACCTTAAGAACCGGCCATATCCACAGCCATAGTCAAGAATGCGTTGGTTTTTCAATCCAGTTCCGGTCAACTCGGTTTTTCGATACTGCATCATACGTGTAAAATTTAAAGACAGCTGAAGCAGTACCAACCCTGTTGCGCCGGTCCATGATTTTTGGACTTTGGCATCGGCCATTTTGGGTAACAAAGAGGATAATTTGGGGTATTCTTTAACCGGCATGTTTAAGAGTACGACCCCAAAATCATCTAAACACAGCTGACGCAGGCCTTTGATAGCTGTATCTGTGGTGTTTATTTTTGGGTCTGTTTCCAAATTATTCAAAACGAGCATAATATTTGAATACATTTCTCATATCCCAACAGTCTAAAAATAATAACACTTACAGTTACTTACAAGGAAGTGAGCTGTAATCAGAAAGGTATTTTTAAGCAGCCTTATGCCCTCAGCCATACGATTAAGCAAGTTGTTTCATATGCCGAGGGAGCAGACAAGGTGTTGCTGTTTTTAAGACCTTAACTTTGTAATTCAAACAGTAGGGTGCCTTGTATGTTATGTTGTTTTGAGGAGATTAATTGGCTACATACAGTACTCATATTGTCGGTAGGGTTTACTAGATGAACGTGAAAACACTGATCATTACGACCTTCATTACAATAATTGTTGCTGTTGCCTTATGGGCCAGTATTTGGAAATCCGGCGGTCAAACTTCGAGTAACCCTGCGCCCGCTGCGCCCGACAGGGTGTATGATGAAGCGTTAAATGCTCGACTGGGCGAAGAATTGCTTCAGGATACGACCTTTAGTCAGGGAACCAATTGGAATTATCGTCCAGGCGTTGAAGTCGCTGCAATTGGAATTATTGTCGATACCACTTCTATAGCCTCTCAAATTGTAGATATCGTGCCTAGCAAAATGTATTTTTTGAACGTCAAAGCAATTTGTCCTAACGAAGATGCGCAAGGTCGGAGGCAAATCAATTGGTTGGACAAAAATAGCAAGTTCATTTCATTTAGTATTGAGATATTTGAATGCACGGACTTCATTGAGGTGCACTTCATGGAGGCCCGTGCACCCGATAATGCGTCCAAAGCAGTGGTGTATGCAACTTCTCACTCTGTGGCCCGTATCAACATACAGGAAATTTCACTGACCGATTAAGCTCGGAAATTTATCTAGCAGAATGAATGATATTTCGGCTTGTTTTTGAAGGAATGTGAGTGATGCTTTAACAACAATAACCCAACAACCCAATTGAAACAGCGAAAGCAATCGGGTATGGTATAATTGAACTCGTTATCTAGGTCAGCCCCAAATTTTTATCTTACTTTTAAGCAATTCGGTACACTGAATTTCACAAAGAAAGCAACGTCAATGACCATCAAAGCCCTTCGCACCCCTGACCATTATTTTGAAAATCTCTCTGGCTGGGATTATGCCCCGCAATATATTGACGACCTTCCGGGTTATGAGGGGTTACGCATGCATTATGTGGATGAAGGCGCGGGGGACGTGACGTTTTTGTGCATTCATGGCGAGCCGTCATGGTCGTATCTATTTCGTAAAATGGCACCGGTATTCACGCAAGCCGGCCATCGCTTTATCGCGGTTGATATGTTTGGTTTTGGCCGTTCCGACAAGCCGGTTGCTGACGAAACATATACCTATCATTTTCACCGCGATGCATTGTTGGCATTTGTGAAGCGCATGGATCTCAAAAATGTCTGCCTCGTGGTGCAGGACTGGGGCGGTATTCTTGGCTTAACTTTGCCGTTGGAAGCGCCTGAACGCTATTCACGGCTGATCGTGATGAACACAGGGCTTCCGGCCGGCGAAAACGCCGGTGAAGGTTTCGCTGCATGGCGGGCATTTTGCAAGGCAAACCCGGATTTAAATATTGGCAAGCTGATGCTGCAAACAACCCCAATTCTAAGCTCGGCTGAAGTTACTGCCTATGATGCGCCATTTCCGGATCAGTCGTATAAAGGCGGCGTTCGACGCTTCCCAGAGCTAGTGATGATGACCAGCGGTAAGGATATCCCGCTCACACCAGAAGCGTCCGAGGGTATTCAGACCTCCCTTGAGGCGCGAAAGTTTTGGGCAAAAGACTGGAGCGGCGACAGCTTCATGGCCATTGGCATGCAAGACCCCGTGCTTGGCCCCTCGGCCATGTCACACCTTCGCGCCATGATCAAAGGCTGTCCCGAGCCCATGGAAATCGCTGAAGCCGGTCACTTTGTACAAGAATGGGGTGGACCGGTCGCCAAGGCCGCTCTAGAGAAATTCGGGATCGCCTAACCCGACCCTAGCGGGCCACGGTGCGGTTATAAAAAAATGCCCCTAAATGCCGTTACCGAACAAGGCTTTCTTTTCGCGGCGGTTGGGGAAGCGATAGAAGATATGGCTTCCGACATCGGCAGTTTTAAGCAAGGAGCTTGACCAATGGGGGTTTACGGCCACGGTGTGATAATGGGTGGCGCGACCAATGGTGACGCCGGTTATATCCAGCATAGCATGCACGGCGCTTTGGCGCGAGCGTTGCCAAATTTTATCTGTTGGCGCTTTGGCCAATGAGCCATCACAGGTGAACGAGAACTGACAGCCGGTGGTGCGCTCGGAGCCTTCATAAACCACTTCGCAAATACTGGCCGGGTAATGCTTGGACTTGGTGCGATTGATCACCACTTGTGCGACCGCCAACTGACCGGCAACCGGCTCGGAGCGCGCTTCATAATAAATCGCGGTGGTCAGGCAATTTAATTCAGTAATATTGGCCAGTGCCAGATCAATATGATCATGGGTAAAGGTTTCCAGTTGTGCCACATCAAACGGCGTAGCAACTGCAGGCTTTGGGATGATGCCGTTACTGGCAACAAACTGCACGCCCAGATCGCGCCATGCAGTGTCAATTGTTTGGGTTTTGGCGGTTTCGGGTACTTGTAAAAACAAGATAGGCAACAGCAACAGGCTGAGCGCTACGACCGCGCTTCGGCCAAGTAAAGCAGGCGTCAAAGCGCCCAAAATTTTGCTGAATTGTTTCATTTCAGCCCTCTGTTTTGTATTCTTCAAAGCAGGTCCCAAGCTAAACAATAACAAGAATCATTTAACAAGCGCCTAATTTCCCCCGCAGATAGGTAGGTGCTATCGCTTCGTCAATAGGGTTGTTAGCGAAATTTTTTCCCGTGTATCGTTTATATCACGGTAAAAAAAATTACAAAACTGTCATATTTTGTAATAATCAAGCTGTTTCATGGTTGCGGCGCATCGCTGCTTGTGCCGCCGCCAGCCGGGCAATCGGCACCCGAAATGGCGAGCATGAAACATAGTCCAAGCCTTGAGCTTCGCAAAAATCAATACTGGCCGGGTCGCCCCCATGTTCCCCGCAAATCCCTAGCTTGACATCAGGTCGGGCGGCCCGACTGCGCTTCGTTGCAATGGCAATTAATTGGCCAACGCCGCTTTCGTCTATGCTGACAAACGGATCTTTTTCAAACACGCCTTGGCTCATATATGTGTGTAAAAACGACGAAGCATCGTCGCGGGACAATCCAAAAGTCGTCTGGGTTAAATCATTGGTGCCGAACGAGAAAAAACTAGAAAACTCGGCCAATTCACCCGCGCACAATGCAGCGCGTGGCAATTCGATCATCGCGCCAAATAGGTATGTTGGGGCAAAGCCTTGGGCGGCTTCGATGGTTGCGGCCACTGCGGAAATTTTGGATTTGAGGATTTCAAGCTCTTTGGCGGTGGCGGCAAGCGGGATCATAATTTCGACATTGGCCGTAACCCCGGTTTCGGCTTTTACATTGGCTTGGGCTTGGAAAATGGCTCGGGTTTGCATTTCGTATATTTCAGGATAGCTAATGCCCAACCGACAGCCGCGATGACCGAGCATGGGATTGGTTTCGACCAACGCCGCCGCGCGCGCCATTAATTTGTCAACGGTCATTCCAGTGGCGATTGCAACGAGGCGCACGTCTTCGGGGGCGTGCGGTAAAAATTCGTGTAAAGGCGGATCCAGCAAACGGATTGTACAAGGCAGCTCGCCCATAATTCGAAAAATTTCAGTAAAATCCTCTGTCTGCATCGGTAAAATCTTCGCCAAAGCTTTGGTGCGGCCGGTTTTCGTGGCGGCCAAAATCATTTCACGCATGGCGGCAATGCGAGCCTCGCCAAAAAACATATGCTCGGTGCGGCACAATCCAATGCCTTCGGCCCCGAAATCCTTGGCGGTTTGTACGTCTTGGGGGGTTTCGGCATTGGTTCGTATTTTCATCCGCCGCGCCGCATCGGCCCAGCCCATCAATGTGCCAAATTCGCCGGTAAGCTCCGGTTGTTCCATCTGGGCCGCGCCCGCCAATACATGACCTTTGCTGCCATCAATGGTGATGGTGTCCCCCTCACGCACGATTTGACCACCGACGGTGAACTGTTTGGCGGCCTCATCAATCAACAGATCGCCAATTCCACAAACACAGGGCCGCCCCATGCCCCGCGCCACCACCGCCGCGTGCGAGGTCATGCCGCCCCGTGCGGTGACAATGCCACCGGCGGCGTGCATGCCATGAATGTCGTCTGGTGAAGTTTCAAGACGAACCAAGATGACACTTTGTCCGCGCCCGGCCAGCAGAACTGCTTCGTCGGCACTAAACACCACTTGTCCGGTGGCCGCGCCCGGTGATGCGGGCAAACCAGTTGCCAAAATGGGACAAGTATGTCCAGCGGCCAAAGTCGGGTGCAGCAATTGATCTAATGCCGCCGGTTCAATCCGCAATACCGCATCGTGTTGACTGATCAAACCTTCGTGGACCATTTCCACGGCGATTTTTAAAGAGGCTTTGGCGGTGCGTTTGCCACTGCGGGTTTGTAGCATCCATAGTTTATCGCGTTCGACGGTGAACTCAATGTCCTGCATGTCGCAATAATGGGTTTCTAGCTGATCAAAGACTTGGGTCAATTGCGCAAACACCACCGGTAAGGCTTCTTCCATGCTGGGTAATGTGTCACCCATTTCCTCGCGGGCGGCTTGGGTTAGGGCTTGGGGGGTGCGAATACCGGCGACCACGTCCTCGCCTTGGGCATTGATTAAAAACTCTCCGTAATAGGCGCGCTCGCCCGTGGACGGATTGCGGGTAAAGGCGACACCGGTGGCCGAGCGCGGCCCCATATTGCCAAACACCATGGCCTGCACATTGACCGCCGTGCCCCAATTTACCGGAATATCGTGCAAGGCCCGATAGACCTTGGCCCGCTCGTTCATCCAACTATCAAACACCGCGCCAATAGCGCCCCATAGCTGATCTACTGGGTTGGACGGAAATGGTGTGCCTAATTCTTCTTCGACCAATGCCAAATATTGCACAACAATTTTTTGCCAATCATCAGCATCCAGTTCTACATCCAATTGGATACCGCTAACATCTTTGTGTTCGTCTAGTATTTCCTCAAACAGATCGTGATCGACCCCCAACACCACATCGGAATACATTTGGATAAACCGGCGATAACTATCAAACGCAAAGCGCCGATCTCCAGACAAGGCGGCCAACCCTTCCACAGTTTCGGAATTTAGCCCCAAATTAAGCACCGTATCCATCATCCCCGGCATTGAAGCGCGCCCGCCAGAGCGCACCGAAACCAGCAATGGATTATCCGCATCGCCAAAGCGTTTGCCAGCATGAGTTTCAACGGCGCGTAAAGCGAATTTCACCTGCGCCGTCACTTCATGCGGATAGGTGCGCTGGTTTTGCGTATATTTTGTGCAAACTTCGGTGCTTAACGTAAACCCCGGCGGCACCGGCAGTCCAAGGGATGACATTTCCGCCAAATTCGCGCCCTTGCCACCCAGCAGGTTTTTTAAGCTTGCATCCCCATCAGCCGTGCCACCCCCAAAGCCATATACCCATTTATGATCTGACATATTGTGTCCTGTTCAACTTGGTTTGCTGCTTATCCAGCGATTTTGTCAAAATCCGCCACCGGTAACATCGCTGCGCGAATGCCAGATAATAGTCGAAGCCGGTTTTGCCGCAACGCAGGGTCCGGATCATTGACCATCACGCCTTCAAAAAATTCGTCAATCAGTTGGCGCAACGGTACCAGCGCCGCCATCGCTGCGGTATAATCTTCGATTTGAATTGCGGAGGCCGCCTTGGTACTAGCCGTTTGCAAGGCGGCGTACAGGGCTTTCTCTGGTTGTTCGCGAAGCAAGGCTGGAGCTCCGCCAACGTGGCTCAAAACTGACGTTCACCCAACTGCTTTAAACAAGAAAACCCCTCCATTAACTGAGGGGC
>JAESUG010000121.1 GCA_016763185.1 Robiginitomaculum sp.
CCGGTTGAAGCCGCGCCAATGGATCTAGAAGAAGGTAGAACCGCAGACACTACTCTGGTGCCGGTGGCCCGAAAGCCTGCCATTTCTAACCCAACTTCGCGCATGGATCTGGCTGCATCGGCATTTACAACGCCGCAAGCTTCAAGTGGATCAGTAGTGCTTGGGTCATTGCATAGGATGAGGTCGGGATTGGAGAAAAGGCCAAGTCGCGCTTCTCCACCACCTTCAGAAGCCGTTCCCATAATGGTACGAAACTTTCCATCGACGCGATAGCCGTGTGAAAACCTAAGCACACCATCTGCGGGCGTGTCCTCAATATCATGTTGGGTGCCCATATTATGGCCAATTTCATGGGCTAGAGTGAACAGCGAGCAAAGAAAAAACGGTTCGCCAGGAACTCTATCGATATCAATATCATCACTGACTGTATTATAGCTCGAACTGGCGCCACCAAAAAGGGTATTCAAACCGCCGGTACCAAGAACAAACCCGGTACCGCAAGAAACGTGAGTTGAGGCCTGAAAACGACGGATATAGGAGACCACATCAATTCCTTTGGCGGTCCGAATGGCTTCAATTCCAGAAAAATCGCCGTCAACATTAGTTACGTTGTCTCGTAGGTCCATTAGCGTGTCACCGTTTGACTTGCCGCCAAGGGTGCCAGCGCGTTGTTCGATATGAACCAAATTAGCCCGAAGGCCGGTGATACTATTGACCAAAGCGGTATCATAAAGACTAACCAAAAACTGTAGCCGTGCGGCCAAGCCCAAGCCCCAACGATCAGTCATGCTGTCATGATAGAAAAGCCCAACATCAATGGCTCCATTTGTCCCAGTAACAGCCGGCGCGGAAATGCTTTCATTTGCTATATCTTGTGCGGTTGGTGGCGGTGGTATTATGCCATCATTTTCAAACTCCATCTCGATCCGAGAAGGATCATTGCTCTTGAAAATTACATGTCCAGTTGTGCCTTCACGAGGTTCAATTAAATATCGTTCGTCGTTATAAATGATCTCACCAAAAGCAAACCCACTGACCGCGGTTACCAAAATCTGGCCAGCTTTGTCATCTGCCCCAACCGTGCCAACCCAGCTAACACCGCCTAGTTGATGATTTTCAAGCCGAGTTAGTTTAGCCGTTACTTCTAGCCCACCGGGAAGCATAATTTGGGCCTCGCCGCCAGGGGTGAGGTTAAAGGTGGTTAAATCCAATGCGATATTCATTTGATTTGGTGTGACCACTACACCGGATTGTTCCCAAAAATCAGTTGCCGAGGCTATTGGGTTTAAGGCAATACTTGCTAATAATAAGCTTGCAATCGTCAATGTTTTACGCATGGGTTTCTCACTTTTGATAAAAAAGACCTAATCTCACCCTATAACAACAGAATTAGAGGTAGGAATCAAATAAATAATTATGCCAACTTTGTGATCAACGTTCTTGTTTTTTTACTTACCTTCTTACTGGGCAGTGCGTACACTTGTTGAATCATACCTAATTTTACGTAGGCTTAGAAAAGTTAAATCTGTTTTGGAGCGAGTGTATATGTTGGTTCGGGTTTTGTTTATTTTTGGAGCATTAAGCATTGCCGGAACGGCATTTGCGCAAAACACCAAAATTGATATCGGCGAAGGCAGAATAGCCGCAAGAGCCGAGGTCGGCGAACGGGTTCGGGTTAATGTTGATTTTGTGATCCCGGCCGCAGATATCCCGGATGGTGCCGATGGCTTTGCGGTTCGACGTGAGTTGATCAGCGGTGCGCGAGCCTCTTTGCTAGGCAATATATTTGGCACGGAGCTGTTTCAAAGCAGCGATGCCTCGGCCAAAACGATCACCGGCGGCCCACGGATTGCGCGCAAGTTGGACAATATACCTAGCATGGCAATGGAACTAACATTGTCCGAAATGAAACAACTTGCCGCAGACCCTAGGGTTTCGCGGATATATGAGGATACCCTTTCTCGACCGTTCTTAAATGAATCAACTATTTTAATTGGTGCGCCGGTAATTTGGGGCACAGGCTCAGAAGGTGCCGGTGTCGCTGTGGCTGTGTTGGATACGGGCTCGTCGCATGAACACACAATGATGAACGGTAAGGTTGTTGGCTCCGCTTGTTTTTCTTCGACGACCGGAACAAGGTCCACCACGTTTTGTGCCAGCGGGACTAATTCAGAAATCAGCGCCACTGCTGGTAACAATTGCCCGGTAGATGACCCGGCAACCGCGGGTGAAATCGAAGGCATTGGCGGTTGTTTTCACGGCACTCATGTGGCTTCCATTGCGATGGGGGGGATCATGAATTTGTCTAGTGGGATCACAATAAATGGCGTGGCGCGCGGATCAAACTTGGTTGCGGTGCAGGTTTTTTCACAATTTAACGACGCAGAAGATTGTTCGGATGAAACGCCTCCTGATCCATCAGAAGCGCCTTGTGTGCGGTCCTTCTCTTCTGATCAACGATCTGGGTTAGATTACGTCCTGAGCAATGCAGCAGCATTAAACATTGCCTCGATCAATATGTCTCTTGGTGGCGGTCCGGAAGTTAGCGATGCCGCTCTTTGCGATGCCGAAAACGCCATGACCAAAGCGTTGATTGACCAATTGCGAACCGCGGGTGTGGCCACTGTGATTGCTTCTGGTAATGATGGGTTCGCTTCGGGGGTAACCGCGCCG
Organism: Robiginitomaculum sp.; assembly: GCA_016763185.1. Lineage (GTDB taxonomy): Bacteria > Pseudomonadota > Alphaproteobacteria > Caulobacterales > Maricaulaceae > Robiginitomaculum_B. Next base: position 2,674 of record JAESUG010000121.1, read on the forward strand.
GGTTGTATTTCGTCGGCGATCACGGTTGGCTCAACGACCAAAGCGGATGCGGTGTCAGGGTTTTCAAATTCATCAGAGCTGATTGATCTATTAGCGCCCGGCTCGTCTATCCGCGCCGCATATCCATTTGTTGGAGACCTGTCGTATTCTACCGTTGCCAGCGGCACCTCAATGGCCACTCCACATGTGGCTGGCGCGTTTGCTTTGCTGCGCCAAGTTCATCCTGGAGCCACGGTTGAAGATATTGAAAACGCGTTAATCGCAACGGGGACACCGATCAACGATGGACGGTCCAATAATATTGTAAAACCGCGAATTCGAGTGGATCTGGCCAGTAACTTATTGTCGGCTGGCGGCAGCGGGCTTGGCGATGTTGCGTTGACACCCGTTACTGGGTTTTCGGTCAATGGGAACCTTGGAGATTTGTCAACCTTCACTACCAAAACATATACGTTAACCAATAATGGGCCCGTGCCAGCAGGTTTTACGGTAACTGGCGATGAAAATTGGCTGGCGTTTGATGTTTCCTCCGGGACGATTGCGGTTGGAGCTAGTGTGGCCATTACGGTATCGGTGAACACGAACAATGTAACGCCGGGTCAGATGGAAACCGGGCTTATCCGTTTTACTGTAGGTGCGAATACTAC
>JAESUG010000122.1 GCA_016763185.1 Robiginitomaculum sp.
TAATTTTAATCGCCCCGATTTCCGACTTATTCAACCCGCCGGATTTACACAACATGGGTAAAATCCAGCGTGGTTCTGCTTTTTGTTTGCGCCCCAAATTGAGCGAGAACCAAACGGCGCCGTCAAACGCATCGCGAGCAGACGATTTGCGGGCTTTACGCTCCAAGTGTTTATCGTCACTTGGGTCATAGGAGCCATTGTCACCCAGCAGCTCTTCGGGGGCTGTGTGGCTGGCACGGTATTGGCGCACAAATGCTGTGGCGATATCTTGCGCGGAATGGGTTTCCAAAAGTGTTTCAACAATGCTGCGTTCACTGTTGGCCATAGGCTCGTTTTGCGCCAATTGGGCCAATAAGCGCACATTATCCCGTTGCAACACGTCTTTGACTGAGGGCGGGGCGGCCCATTCGGCAGTGATATTGGCGCTATGCAGCAGACGTTCTGTTTTCCTGCGAGCAAAATGTGGAACAATCAATACACTAACCCCTTTGCGGCCTGCCCGCCCGGTTCGACCGCTTCGGTGCAACAAAGCTTCGCGATTTTTTGGAATTGAGGCATGAATAACCAGTTCCAGGTCCGGCAGATCAAGCCCACGCGCCGCAACATCCGTTGCAATACAGACCTGTGCCCGGCCATCGCGCAAAGACTGCAGGGCATGGCTGCGCTCTTTCTGACTTAACTCACCTGAAAGCGAGACCACCGTAAAGCCACGATTATTAAACCTGCTGGTCATCCGATTGACGGCAATGCGGGTATCGCCAAAGACGATGGCATTTTTGGCATCATAGTACCGCAATACATTGATGATCGCATTTTCCTGCTCAGATTCGGCAACACTCAACGCGCGGTATTCAATGTCTAAATGTTGTTTCGCTTCAGTGGCCGTATTCAGGCGCACGGCGTTTGTTTGATATTTTTTGGCAAGGCCAATAATGGCCTTTGGAACGGTTGCTGAAAACATCAAAGTACGGCGCTCTTCAGGGGCCGCAGCTAGGATCAGTTCCAGCTCATCACGAAACCCCATTTTCAACATTTCATCAGCCTCGTCCAAAACAATGGCCGTAAGCTGGCTCATATCAAGAGAGCCACGCTTGATGTGATCACAAAGTCGCCCCGGTGTGCCCACCACGATATGCGCGCCGCGAGCGAGCGCTTTTCGTTCATCGCGCATGTCCATTCCACCCACACAGGTCGCGAGCTGTGCTTTGGTTTCTTTGTACAACCACTCAAGTTCGCGTTTTACCTGCAAGGCTAATTCGCGCGTCGGTGCAATCGCGAGCGCGAGCGGTGACCTCGTTGGATCAAAATGATCGGCACTGCCAAGAATAGTCGGTGCGAGGGCCAAACCAAAAGCCACGGTTTTGCCTGAGCCCGTTTGCGCTGAAACCAATAAATCAGCAGATGCGAGCTTCGGCGCAAGAACGTCCTCTTGGACCGGTGTTAACGTCGTATAGCCACGAGCGCTTAATGCCGTAGCTAGCTTCGGGTGCACATTTGGAAAATCCGTCATCATAATCTTTCGAACGGTCATAAAGCGCCGCCAGCGCCATCTCCTATGCCGTAATCCGTGACTTGCATAGACAAAATGTCAATGACCGTTCATTGCGCGCCGATCAAACCCCGCACAAGAACGATCGCAATACAGAGCGGTTTTGTCAGGCAAAATCACTTGCTGGCAAATCATCCAATATTTGCCTGCAACATCTACGAATTAGGTTTTATTTTCGTTGCATCGCCGCCGCAATTTCTGGTCGAGCTAGCGCATCTTTTAAAAATTTCGGCTCGATGCGCAACTGGGTGCGTTGCTCATATGCATAGGCAATAGATAGCACGGCGGCATCTTGGTCTTTTGCGCCAATAAAAGACACCCCAATGGGTAAACCATGCACAGCACCCATCGGCACAGTTACATTCGGATAACCGGCAATGGCCGCCAGCCCGCCAGAGCCAGCCCAACTGGGCCACACATCGCCATTAATGGGATCAACACGCGAAGGAATGGGCCCGGATGGCCCGACCAGAATATCTACATTGTACTTCGCAAGTAACCCATCAATGCCGTTCTCGCGCACTGCCGATTGCACCACAGCAAGCGCCTCCAAATATTCAGGCTCCGCAAGAGAGCCAAGCGCTTCGGCAGCCTCCAAAATACTCTGATCAAAAAGGGCAAGCTCAAGTTCGGCATTGGCCTCATTAAACGCAATGACATCAGCCAAACTTCGAGTTGTGACTGCCGATGGAGCTGCGCTAAGATATTCATTCAACGTTGCTTTGAACTCATATTTCAAAACCATATAGGATTTATTGCCGAAACCTTCCGCATCTAATGCAAACTCGTCAATCTCGACGAGCGTCGCGCCAGCGTCTTCCATCGCTTTGAGGGCCGCGTTAAAATGGATCAAAATATCCGCGTTTTCTCCTTGTGAAAACCGCAACACCCCGATCCGTTTGCCGCTCAGCGCATTTTCATCAAGGGCGGCCACATAGTCAATTTTTGCCTCCCCTGTCGCCATGGCATTTAGCAACATGGCCGCGCCTTTTACAGTTTTGGTCATGGGACCTGCCGTGTCCTGCGATGACGAAATGGGGATGATATATTGTTGCGAGACGAGGCCCACAGTCGGCTTAAAACCCACCACACCATTACTATTTGCGGGGCAAATGATTGAGCCATTGGTTTCCGTACCCACAGCAGCAGCCGCCAACGAAGCTGCCGCAGCCGCGCCAGAGCCGGAACTAGACCCACAAGGGTTCCGGTCCAACATATGTGGATTGCGCACCTGACCGCCAAGCGCCGACCAGCCACTCATGGAGCTTTCCGAACGAAAATTGGCCCATTGGCTTAAATTGGTTTTACCCAAAATGATCGCACCAGCCGCCCTAAACCCCGCCGCAAGCGGGCTGTCCCGGCCCGTCAGATTATCTTTTAGCGCCAAAGCGCCCGCTGTCGTCGCCATGTTATCCAGGGTTTCAATATTATCTTTAAGCAGCACCGGCACACCATGCAGTGGCCCCAAGGTTTCCCCGGCCGCACGTTTGGCATCCAGCGCGCGGGCCTGTGCCAAGGCATCCGGGTTTATGCTCAGCACGCTTTGCAGGGTTGGGCCAGCCCGATCAATCAGAGCAATGCGCTCAAGATAAGCTTGCACCAAATTTTCCGAGCTTACTTCGCCCGCTTGTAAGGCCGCCGCTATTTCAGGCAATGATTTTGCAGGCCAACCTTGCGCAGCGTAATCAACATCAACCTTAGCAGCAACTTGCTCGGTGGCTTCGGGCACTGTGCAACCGGCCAAAGCGCAGGACAATACGGCAATACATATCCAATATTTCATTTTCCATACCCCTTATTTTCTATTTTTCTTACCTGCATGAAGCGCTTTGGGTTGCGGTCAGCGTAGTCTTTTGGCTATTCCTTTTAAGGTTGCGCTAAGTGCTTTTTTCCGGTCGCCGGTCGCGGTATTTTTTTTAGTTTTACGCAATTTTGCAGCTAGGTTTTTAAGTTGCTTGGCCAAAGCAGCATCACTGCTGCCCGCTTTTAACTGCACGTCTGAGCGATCCAATGCCAAATTCAGCTCGGCAACCAATGATCCAGCTAACGCGTCAGAACGCTGAAGCTGATCGATATACGCCCGGGCAATCACCGGCTCATGCGGCCAAGTAACACCGAATTGTTGTTGCGGGTTATACCGGTCTTGTTGATCAGCAATTTCTGCCGCAGCAATTTCATTGGTTGTTAGAAAATCACTTGCTGACAAGGCAAACACGTCTAGTCCGCGCGCAATTTCGGTGCCATAGATTTTGCCATTATACCAATAGGTCGACCAATAGCCGCCAAGAACTAATTTTTCTTCATGGAGCGGACCTCGATCGAAATAGGCAATTTCAAATGGATTGGCAGAATCGGTAAAATCGATCACCGACAAGCCACCTTGGTACCAAGCTTGCGCAAAAATATCACGCCCCGGCACCGGGATGATGGAGCCATTATGGGCCACACAATTTTCTTGATCAGATTGCGGAGCCGGTAATTTGTAATAGCTTTGAAATTCTAGCTTGCCATCGACAATGTCATAAATGGCGTTCGCGCCCCAATCTTTGGGGTCATACGTGCGGCACCTGGCCCGACTGCCGCCGCCCCATTCGTCGGTGAATAACACCTTGGTTCCAGCATTATTAAAGGTGGCAGAGTGCCAATAAGCAAAGCCCGTATCCAGCACATCGTCAATCCGTTTTGGTTTTCTAGGGTCCGAGATATCAAAGAGAATACCGTTGCCCGAACAAGCACCAGCAGCGATGTTCGCTTCGGGAAATACCGTGATGTCATGGCATTGATTGGTTTGGCTGGTTCGTTGGGTGTCGTCGCCATGATCGCCGCCTTGCCATAAGCCAGCCATGCTACCGGTTTCTGGATCAGCAAATACGGCGGGGCTATCGATAATACGAGATTTGGATGGGTCATCCACTGGAATTTCAATCACATCAATACGAAACAATGCGGTTCTGGTATCGCCTGGAATACGGCCAATACAACCGGCAAGTTCTTCTTCATCGCGCACCGACGAGGTCCCTGAATTATAGACAATAATTTTACCGTCTTTGCCGGGACCAGAGACAATCGAGTGGGTGTGTGAACCACGGCAGGTTTGCACTTGGCCAACCTGTACTGGTCCAGCAAGATTGCTAATATCAAAAATTCGTAACCCGCGAAAACGCTCGGCGCTGACATCCTCGTCCACCCCTTGCAAGCCGCAATCGACCCGCCCACGGGTTTGTTCCACCGACATAATCAACAGATCACCAACAATCGACACATCGCCTTGTCCGCCGGGACATACGACCGAGCTAAACAGTTTTGGCGCACCATTGGGTTGCAGCTCATAGATGTTAAAGCCGTGATAACTGCCAACGACCATTGTATTGCCCGAAAACGCCATATCGGTATTAGAAAAACTTAACAAGGGCGAACGGCTCCCCCATTCTGTCTCCTCGGTGCTTTGATCATCGTCTTCATCTGTATCAGCGGCAACTTCAGTTTCAGCCTCAATTTCAGCCTCAGTTTCAACTTCGGTTTCAACTTCAGCCTCATCCGTTTCGTCACCATCTTCGTCGTCATCTTCCTTGTCTTTTGGTGGCTTGATCGGAGGCAATCCGGAAGGGTTTTCTGGGTCAAAAAAACCAGCTGGCTTCGGCAATGAGTGCACCAATTCAAGATTGAGAATGGCTTGACCGGCATCGTCAAATCCGGCGGCTAAATCCGCACGCGGATCGGAAGAGAGCGTAATTAACAACTCGTGCATCCGTTCGATCTCGGTGGTTTGGTCATTGGTGACATCATTGACGAAGTCAAACAATACCGGATCATATGCCGTACCGCGTAGTTTGAGTAACTCCTCGACCATGGTCACTGCGCCCTCATGATGGGTGATCATCAAGCTCAAGAACAATTCATCAAAGCCCACGTCTTTGGCTGCGGCCAGATCGGCCATTTGCTGGGGTGTCGCCATGCCGGCCATTTCGTGCTCGGTATGCATTTCATCATGGGCGGTTGGCTCAGGCACATCTTCACCGCGCTCGCTTAGCCAGTCCTCCATGAAGGTTATCTCATCGGCTTGTGACGCGGTAATACGTCCGGCGATATCAATGATCTCTTCGCGATTGGTGCGCTCGGCGACCAGTTCAGCCATTTGCACGGCTTGGTTATGGTGCGGGATCATATCGCGCATGAACGTCACATCATTCGCTGTATAGCGGGAACTGGCGATTTGTATGGCCTCGGTTGAGCTAAGTATTCGCGCCGGCTCCCCCGGAGCGCCCGGCTGAACAATGGGGACATCCTGAGCCGAAGCCAGACCCGCAACGCTAACCAAAACCAGTGCGCTGGATGCAGATAATAATGCTCGAAAATTGACAACAGAAAAATTGGTCACTTAAAATCCCCTAAAAAATGTGTGGCGTTAGCCAGATTGTTTACGATGCTCACTATACCAGACGAAACCGGCCAAATGTAAAGATGTGCAGAAAAAATAAACATATTGTAATCTATGGTCTCTTGGCGCAAAAATACGCCATTGGTGAGGCCATCAATTAATCATCAGCATCCAAAGAATAACCGGTACCGCGAATGGTGCGAATTAGGTTGGGAAGTTGGTGGATATTGAGGGCGTTGCGCAGGCGTCCGACATGAACATCGACGGTACGGTCTTCGATATCACTGTCCATGCCCCACACATGATCAAGCAATTGGGCGCGGGTCCATACTTTGTGCGGGCGCTCCAAAAAGCATTGTAATAATTTAAACTCGGTTGGGCCGATTTTAAGCCGGTGATCGCCTCGGCTTACGCGATGTGTTTCCGTGTTCAAACAAATATCAGCATAGGTCATTTCCGTATTGGCACCCGACGTGCGGCGCATCAGCGCATGAACGCGGGCAATCAGTTCGCGAATAGAGTGCGGCTTGACCATAAAATCGTCGGCCCCGATGTTCAAGCCTCGCACTCGGTCGGCCTCCTCACCGCGCGCCGTCAGCATGAGAACCGGGATGCTTTTGGTTTGCTTGCGGGCTTTTAAACGACGACAAACCTCGATCCCGGAGACATCCGGCAACATCCAGTCCAAGATGATCGCCGCCGGTGTGTATTCTTCGGCAAGCAACATGCCCTCATCGCCCGTGACGGCGTGTTTTACCGCAAAGCCATCCGCTTCAAGATTATATTGCAACACCATAGCTTGAGAAATTTCATCCTCAATGATCAAAACTAAAGGTTGCATAAGAAATTAGCTTTCATCATCTTCAAAATGAGCATCATCATCCTCATCATCCTCGCCCGGTTCAATGATTAAGGTGCTGGTTCTATCGCCTTTCGGACGCTTGTCTTTGGGCCATTTCCCGTTGACCAAAAATAATATTTCTTCGGCCATGTCGGTGATATGATCGCCCATCCGTTCAATATTTTTGGCAATAAACAAAATATGCATACAGCCAGAAATATGCCGTGGGTCTTCCATCATATAGGTCAGCATTTCGCGAAATAGCGAGTTTAAGAGCTGGTCAACATCCTCGTCGCGATTGCGCACCAGCTCGGCCAATTCCACATCGCGATGGGTGTAGGCATCTAGGGTTTCGCGCACCATTTGTTGCACCAATTCGCTCATTCGTTTTAGGGTGCCGGTCGAGCCCGAAAATGCCGAAGCTTTGGAAATGGCTCGTGTACGACGCGCCATATTTTTCGCGTAATTGCCAATGCTCTCCAAATGAGAAGCTAGCTTTAAGGTGGTAATAACGGTGCGTAAATCATCAGCAAACGGTTGACGAATGGCCAATACTTGCACGGTCATGACGTTGACCTCGCCTTCTAGTTTGTCAATACGAGCATCACCTTTGACCACTTGTTTAGCTAATTTGCTGTCTTGGTTGACCAATGCCAACGTCGCATTGACCAACTGTTGTTCAACCAATCCACCCATTTCAAGGACGAGGCTTTCGACTTTGTCCAAGTCATCGTCAAACGAAGATACGATATGATCATTCATCGGTAAACTCCTATCCAATCCGGCCCGTAATATAGCTTTTGGTTCGTTCGTCTTTCGGCAAGGTAAAGATTTTGGAGGTTGCGCCTTGCTCGACCAACTCGCCCATGTGGAAAAACGCAGTACGTTGGGAAATCCGTGCAGCTTGTTGCATGGAATGAGTGACGATAACGATGGAATAATTTAGCCGCATGTCTTCCATCAGCTCTTCGATCACCGCCGTGGCAATAGGGTCAAGCGCCGAGCACGGCTCGTCCATCAAAATCACCTCTGGCTCCACCGCAATCGCCCGTGCAATGCACAATCTTTGTTGTTGGCCGCCCGACAGACCAGTACCGGGGTCCGCCAACCGATCTGCAACTTCAGCAAACAGACCGGCTTTTTTTAGCGAGTTTTCGACAATATCATCCAATTGCTGTTTGTTTTCAGCCAGCCGATGAATACGCGGGCCATAGGCCACATTGTCGTAAATAGACTTCGGAAATGGATTGGGTTTTTGAAACACCATGCCGATCCGGGCGCGAAGGGCAACCACATCAACATTTTTGTCATAAATATCTTGGCCATCATACTTTACTTCGCCGGTGATTTTACAAATTTCAATATTGTCATTCATCCGGTTTAGGCATCGCAACAAGGTTGATTTACCGCACCCCGAAGGGCCGATTAATGCCGTAATTTGGTTTTTTCGAATATCCAAACTCACATCTTTTACCGCATGGTTCGAGCCGTAAAACACATCAACATTGCGCACGGTCATCACGTTTTCGACAACGTCTGATTTTTTCTTTGGTTTTTTCATGTTTGCAAACTACCCATTACCATCTTCGTTCCAACCGCCTGCGTAACAACACAGCAGCCAAATTCATGACCACCAAAAAGCTAAGCAAAACCATAATTGCGGCCGCCGTTCGCTCAACAAAAGCGCGCTCTGGGCTGTCAGCCCACAAAAATATCTGTACGGGTAACGAGGTTGCAGTCTCCAAAATTCCCGTTGGAATATCAACCACAAACGCCACCATCCCGATCATCAACAATGGCGCAGTTTCGCCCAAAGCTTGGGCCATGCCAATAATCGTGCCGGTCAACATGCCGGGCATGGCCAACGGTACCACATGATGAAACGTGGTTTGGGTTTTGCTAGCGCCCAATCCAATGGCCGCTTCGCGAATGGACGGCGGCACCGCCCGTAATGCGGCTCTGGAGGCAATGATGATGGTCGGCAAGGTCATTAACGCCAACACCAAGCCGCCGACCAATGGCGTGGAGCGCGGCAAGTGAAGAATGTTGATAAAGATGAACAAACCCAACAAACCAAACACAATGCTCGGCACCGCGGCTAAATTATTAATATTGACCTCGATAATGCGGCTCAAGCGTCCCTTTTTGGCGTATTCTTGTAAATAAACTGCGGACAACACACCGATCGGAAATGAGATCGCAAAACATACCAACAAGCTTAACGCGGAGCCAACCAATGCCCCTAAGAACCCCGCCATTTCAGGTTCACGAGAATCGCCATTGGTGAAAAATGAAGTATTGAACTTGCGTTGCAATTGTCCTTGTTGCTGCAAGCTTTCTAGCCATGATATCTGGTTTGGTTTCAACCGGCGCAACGCCGGGTCCAAGGCCGGGTTGATCCCTTTTTTGACAAAAATATCGACATCATCCGATGCGGTTAGCCACATGGTTTTGGTTTGACCGACCAAGTTTGGCCTTTTTTCTAATGCTGCTTGCAGCTCATAGGCACCGCCGATGCTGACCAACGCATAGAGCGCCCGACGCTCAGAAGGCAATTGCACTTGGCCGAACAATTCGTTCAACGAGGCGCGGATCAAGGCATTGGTATTGGACCTGCTCAGCTCGGCAGTGTTTCTTTTGCCCAAAGGGTCGACAATGGCCTCATCAAAATGGATCGACAACGCAATGCGGGTTTGGCTAAAGGCACCAATTCCACGTGAGCCAATGGACACCACCATCACCGCCAAAAACCCCAACGAGATGGTAATGGCAATAATACCATACCAGCGAAAGCGTTTTTCGGCGCGGTGACGGGCCGCCAAACCAGCCATATCGGTTAAAGAACGCTCAGTCATATTGTTCCTTAAAATGCTCGACAATCCGCAGGGCGATAATATTCAACACCAAAGTGATGGTGAACAACAATAAAGCGATCGCAAACGCCGCCAAGGTTTTGGCACTATCAAATTCTTGATCGCCGGTTAGCAAAGTTACAATTTGCACGGTCATGGTGGTCACCGCCTCAAACGGGTTGGCCGTTAGTTTTGCCGCCAACCCCGCCGCCATCACCACAATCATGGTTTCACCAATTGCCCGTGAGGTCGCCAACAATAAGGAACCGGCAATACCGGGCAAGGCCGCTGGAAATATCACCTGCTTTATGGTTTCGGCCTGGGTTGCCCCCAACGCATAGGCGGCATCGCGTAAGGCTTGCGGCACCGCGTTCATCACATCATCGGACAATGACGAGACCAAGGGCACGATCATAATTCCCATGGCGATCCCAGCGGCAAGCGCTGATTCGGAACTGATATTAAACCCCATTCCGACCCCGGTATCGCGGATAAATGGCGCGATCATCAACGCCGCAAAAAACCCATAGACCACGGTGGGGATGCCGGCCAACAACTCCAATAACGGCTTGATAATGCTGCGGGTTTTTGAACTGGCATATTCGGATAGGTAAACCGCTGACATTAAACCCAATGGCGTGGCAATGGTCATGGCAATAGCACTGATCAGCAATGTGCCGGTGACCAACGGCACAACCCCAAATTGGCCGGAGGAACCGACTTGATCCGCACGAATAGCGGTTTGTGGGTTCCAGTGCAGCCCAAACAAAAACTCTATAATCGAGACTTTTTGCAAAAACTGTGAGGCTTCAACCACCAATGAGAACACAATGCCAATCGTAGTAAAAATCGCCAGCGAGGCGCAGACCAACAACAAAAACACCACGGCCTTTTCAAGCCATTTTGCATGCTTGCCCCGGCCATGGTGAAGGATTGAATTGGTCTGCATTGGGTACCTAGCTTGTGTTACAGTGCAATGTTCTGCAGGCTAATGGCTCGCTCTCGCATTTCAAGACGACCTGCATCCGATAACGGAATGAGGCCTTTTTCGCCAAGATACCCATACGCACCGGCGGCTTCATCAGAGGTAAACTCAGCCATGAACTCGGCCAAACCGCCAACTTGGCCGACATGGGCGTATTTCACATAGAAAAACAACGAACGGGCAATGGGATAGTCACCTGACGTAATCGCAGCAAATTCAGGCTGCTCGCCGTCAATGATACTCCCTTGAACCAAGTCAGCATTTTGCTCCAAAAAGCTATAGCCAAAAATACCAAATGCGCTGGGATTGGCGTTTAGTTTTTGTACAATCAAATTGTCGTTCTCGCCAGCTTCGACAAAGCCACCGTCTTCACGCAAGGTATGGCACAAGACTTTATGAGCCGCTTTGTCTGTTGCCTTTAAGGCCTTGATGGTGGGGAATGTATCGCATCCACCTTCCATCGCCAACTCGACAAATGCGTCGCGGGTACCCGATGTTGGCGGCGGCCCTAAAACTTCGATATTCACGTTCGGTAGACCTGGGTTAATCTGATCCCATGTTTGATACGGGTTGGGTTGCAATTGCCCGCCAACGCCGGGGACGGTTTTGGCCAAGGCCAAAAACAGCTCGCGAAGGGTAAGGCTCATTTGAGCAGATTTGCGTGAATTGGCCAGCACAATCCCATCAAAGCCAATTTGAATTTCAATAATATGATCGATGCCATTGCTCGCACAATTATCGATCTCGGATTGTTTAATCCGCCTCGATGCATTGGCGATATCGGGATGCTTGGCCCCGATGCCGGCGCAAAATAATTTTAATCCGCCGCCAGAACCGGTGCTTTCGACCACCGGTGTCCCAAAGTCATATTTACGGCCAAAGCGTTCGGAAACTACCGTCGAAAATGGATAGACGGTGGAGGAACCAACAATTTTAATCGTATCGCGGCCAAATGATGCCGCACCGGTGCCCGCTTGCTCCGTGTCATTGTTTTGGGCAGAACAACTAGCCAGCACCATAATATTCGCCGCAACAATTAGAAATGGCTTGAACATAAATCCCCCTTGAAATTGAAATGAAACACACCCAGATAAAATGGCAACGACCATCAACAATAGACCCTATCAACCAATAATGTGACAGACGTGTGACACTTTGCGCGCCAGGGTTCAATCCCATTTTACGAAGACAAATTTTATGCCGCAATTCAATGACAATAAAGCCATCCGATATGCCGAACTTCGCCAAGAAATTGCCAGCGTAGTTGCCGGTGAAACCTCACGCACGGCCCGCTTTGCCAGTGCAGCTTGCATGTTGGCCGAAGGGTTTGCGCCACGATTTTACTGGACAGGGTTTTACGAAGTTGACCCGCTAAAGCCCAACGAGCTGGTCGTCGGCCCCTACCAAGGCACATTGGGTTGTTTACGCATTCCATTCAGCAAAGGCGTCTGCGGCCGTTGTGCGGCCAGTGGAACCACGCAATTGGTACCGGATGTGCACGCCTTTGAAGGCCATATTGCCTGCGATAGCGCCACCCGCTCGGAGATTGTTGTACCGATATTTGATGCCGACGGGATATTGGTTGCGGTGTTGGATGTGGACAGCACGGAGCCAAATGCGTTTGACGAGATAGACCAGCACGGCCTTGAAGCGATCTGCCGAGATTTACTTAGCGTCTAACGCTTTATTTCTCATCTGCTTGGCAACAGCTCGGCCCCAGGGCTTCGGCCAAACCGGTAATCAGCTGACTGCCTATTGGCAATGTAACCGCAACCCCATCCAGCTCAGCGCCAAACGGTTCAACCTGACTTTGCAAACATTGGGCAAAAAATAACTCGGATATCGCCAAGGCGGGCGGGATCACAGTATTTTCATACCAAACCTCAAAGTCCCCGGTAATCGCTGCAAAGGTAACGGGCGTTTGGTTGGCCGCTAATTGTTTTGCATATTGCCAGCTAGTTTCGCGTGTCACGCCGGGCAAGCGGTCTGAATGCAGCATCAGCAACGGGGTGGTAATCAGATCTTTTTGATGAATTGGCGAGAGCTGCCTCATCAGGCTTTGGTCTATTTTTCCTTGTGGGCCCTGAAACGCTTTTTGCAATTTGTCGGCAGCTTCCGGCTGGTGTTGAAGGTACCAATGATACGTGCTTGCAATGTCAACCATCGCATCCAGTGTCACCACGCATGCAAACGGGTTGTCAGCCAACTGGATGGCACGCAACAATAACGCACCCGCAAATCCAGTACCGAGCGCCGATACTTTGTTGGCATCGGCCAAGCCATCCGCAACAGCCCAATTTGCAGCATCAATCATATCCGTTACTGCGAGTTGTAAATATGTACCGCTTGATTGCTCGTAATATTCAGAACCCAAATTCCCAGCGCCACGAGTGTTTATTTCCAACACACCGATCCCCCGCGAATTTAACCAAAGAATTTGTGGGTCATAGCCATAAAACATCCGCGAACCGGGCGCAGGTTGTGGCAAAATAACCAAGGGGGCTGGGCCGGGCACCACCAGAGCGCCCCGATCTGCCGGTGAGAAATACCCAATTAGCGAAAACCCATCTCGTGCAGGGATGGCAACGGGCGTGGTGGCGCTAAATGGGCGAATGGTTGCTTTGGCTGCGGTTTCGAACATGGTTGAAACCGTGCCGGTGGAGCGCTCAAGCAGTGAATATTTTCCCGGCCTATCCGGGCGATCCGAATACAATACCAGACGCTGCATATCTGAAGTCGTCGCCAAAATATGAAAATTTGGCCCTAAACTTTTAGCGGCTAACTCAAGCACGGACGTAAAATTATCATCAATGGCAACCCATTGCGGTACCACTTCGTTAAACGCCCACGCCAACGGTCGCGCGGTAACCGGATGAAACAACACGCGGTTGATGGAGTACCCCGGCACGTGCGCCAACACCTGTCCCGTACCTTCGAGCAGATCAAGAGATGTATACACCGAGTGATCGCGCCCGCGCCGATCCAGCATATATAAAATCGTCCCCGAAGGGTCAAACTGTAAGGGCCGCGTCCCGTAGGTATCTTTGGCTTCGACCGTAAACAAGGTATTGGTCGCCCCGTCCGGTAACAATAAAACCCAATCTTTTGAACGGTCATCATTGAGCCGAATACCAATGCGGGGAATCAAATCTTCATCAATGACCCACTGATAAAACCCAGGGTTTGTATGGACTAATTTGCGCTTCCCGGTTCGAAGATTGATCCGGTATAAATCAGGCCATTTTGGATCGCGATCATTGATCGAAACCAAGGCGGTATCGGGCCAATTCGAAGATACTTTTTCCAGTTTGACATGAATATTTTCTTGCTTCGGGCCCAGCGGAGTCACCTCAAAGGTTTGGACATTTAACGAAAACGTTTTGGAATGTTTTTCTTCCCCAATCGTTTGCGTAAACAGTACATATGCCGAGTTTGGCGACCAATAATGAATAAGAACGCCCAAATCACCGTGCGTATATTGGCGAGCCGATGCCGGGTCAGCGCTGTTCGCCACAAACAAGTTTAAGGCACCATCTGCCCAAGACAACCAAGAAACCTTGGCACCATTGGGGCTGATCCGGCCTTGATATTGAACCGGGCTTTTAAACAATGCGGCGCGGGGTATCATTGTTGGCTCTGCTGATGGAGCAGATTGTTCGATCACCGATGGCGGCGCAAATTGTTCATCGCAACTGGCTATCATCATGCTGGTCAAAGCCAAGATGATGATAAAATTATGATGGACCAGTAAGCGCATAATCAAGTTCACAGATTTCAAAATAGAAAGTAACAAATATATCCTAGTACTGTCGTAAGGCACAACGTACTTAAAAACAGTTCATAGTACAGTAAGCTTATTTTTACCGCAGTGGACGAGTACCGCCCGTTGCTTTCATCGCGTTGCCTCTTTACAAGGCGGCAATATATAATTTTTGGAAAATACAACCTCATGGCTTCTTACCAGTATATTTTTAACATGCACAAATTGTCCAAAACCTTTCCCGGAGGAAAGAAAGTACTGGACGGGGTTTCGTTATCATTCTTCCCGGACGCAAAAATTGGCGTGGTCGGGGTCAATGGCTCTGGCAAATCAACCTTGTTAAAGATTATGGCTGGCTATGACACAGATTTTGCCGGCGATGCCCAAATTGCCAAAGGTGCCCGCGCTGGATATCTGTCACAAGAGCCACAACTGGACCCTGACTTAAATGTTTGGGGCAATGTCATTGCTGAATGCGCCGACAAAATCCTGTTTGACAAGTTCAACGCAATTGCCGCAAAAATGGCCGAGGATTATTCTGACGAGATCATGGAAGAAATGACCGCCTTACAAGAACAAGTCGATGCAGCAGGTGCTTGGGATATTGACAGCAAAATCGAAATGGCGATGGGCGCATTGCGCTGTCCACCCGCCGAAGCCGGTATTGCAACCTTATCCGGCGGCGAAGTGCGCCGGGTTGCTTTATGTCGGTTATTGCTCTCGGAACCGGACCTGATCTTGCTCGACGAGCCGACCAATCATTTGGATGCGGAAAGTGTGGCTTGGCTGGAACATCATTTATCCGAGTTTAAGGGCGCAGTAATTTTGGTCACCCATGACCGGTATTTCTTGAACAATCTAACCAATTGGACACTGGAATTGGACCGTGGCCAAGGCATTCCCTATGAAGGCAATTATTCTTCATGGCTCGAACAAAAAGAAAAACGCCTAACCCAAGAAGGCCGGGCAAAAGAAAGCCGGACCAAAGCCCTTAGCAAAGAATTAGAATGGATCCGCTCCTCACCACGGGCCCGCCAAGCCAAGTCCAAAGCCAGAATTACCGCCTATGAAGAAATGCGTGACAAAGCCCAACGCGATGTGATTAACACCGCCCAGATCACCATCCCACCGGGGCCAAGGCTGGGCGGGGTTGTGGTCGAAGCCGAAAACTTAAACAAAGGTTTTGAGGATAAATTACTGATCCGCGACCTTAGTTTTAAGTTGCCGCCGGGCGGTATTGTCGGAGTTATCGGCCCCAATGGTGCCGGTAAATCAACGCTGTTCAAGATGATCTTGGGGCAGGAAAAGCCCGATGCCGGTACCTTCAAAATCGGTGAAACGGTCAAACTAGGCTATGTCGACCAAAGCCGCGACACGCTAGATGACAGCAAAACCGTTTGGGAAGAAATTTCCGACGGCAATGATATTATTGTATTAGGCAAACGTGAAATGGCCTCCAGAGCCTATGTTGGTTCGTTCAATTTCAAAGGCTCTGATCAGCAAAAACCCGTGGGCAAGCTTTCGGGCGGGGAGCGCAATCGGGTCCATTTGGCCAAAATGCTGCGCCAAGAGGCCAATTTAATCTTGCTCGATGAACCGACCAATGATCTGGATGTGGAAACTTTGGGCGCGCTCGAAGAAGGTCTTGAAAACTATGCCGGATGTGCGGTGGTGATCTCCCATGATCGGTTTTTCTTGGATCGGGTTGCCACCCATATCCTCGCCTTTGAAGGCGACAGCCATGTAGAATGGTTCGAAGGTAATTTCGCCGATTACCTTGAGGACAAAAAACGCCGCCTCGGCCCTGATGCGGACATTCCCAAACGGATCAAGTTCCAGAAATTTAGTCGATAAAGCCGAAACGCGAACCCCAGATACGAACATCTTGAAACTTGCTTCGGTACAGGTTATATTGTGGGTTCTGTGTGCGGTTAGATTGTACCGACCTTGCATGTTAACTTAAGAGATCTCCACGCCATGAATAAAGTACCGATGACCGTTGAAGGCCATTTAGCCCTCGATGAAGAATTTAAATTTTTAACCAGTGTCGAACGCCCGCAAATTACGCAGGCGATTGCCGAAGCACGCGAACATGGTGACCTCAAAGAAAATGCCGAATACCACGCGGCCAAAGACCGCCAAGGTTTTATCGAGGCTCGGATCAAAGATATCGAAGGCAAATTATCGCGGGCCCAGATCATTGATACCACCTCGATGAGCGGCGAAGTGGTGCGCTTTGGGGCCACGGTCACGGTCATTGATGAAGAAACAGAAGCCGAGCACACCTATAAAATCGTCGGCGAAGACGAAGCAGAAGTGGCCCTAGGCAAAGTCTCGGTCACCTCGCCCATCGCCAGAGCGATGATCACCAAGGAAATTGGTGATGTGGTTGAGATCATAACGCCTGGCGGGACGCGTTCACTTGAAATTGTAATGGTAACTTGGGTGTGAGTGAACAACCACGCCCCTTACATATTTGGACCATCGGTGACGGCCGTGCCGGAATTGACAATCAAGTATTGGGGCTGGCCGAAGCTATTGCCCAGATCATGCCAGCACAACTGCAACACTTTGTGGCACCAAGGCCAAATTTATTAAGCCTATTTAAGGCTAAAAATCCAATGGCCAATATGAAACCACCTTGGCCAGACATTGTTATTGGGTGCGGGCAAGCCAGCTTGCCATACACCACCGCAATGCGAAAATGGTCTGATGCCAGTACCTTTTGTGTGCAATTACAAGCGCCAAGACGACCCGCAAAACAGTTTGATATGATCATTGCCCCCGCCCATGACCAATTGGAAGGTGAAAACACCTTCAAGATCACCGGTTCCACCAATCGCATTTGCAAACAAAAACTGGAGGCGGCAAAAGAGCAGTTTTCAAAACAGATCAAAACCCTTCTAAACCCAAGTCTTGCGGTCATGATCGGTGGCAATTCCAAACGTCATAAACTGACGAAACCAGCGTTCAAAAAACTGCTAGAGCGCCTAACAATTTTGGCGGCGAGCAAGGTTGCATTGATGATCAGCACATCACGACGCACCCCAGGCTTTGCCAAAAGAGGTTTACGGCGCAAGTTTGGTAAAAACCCAAATGTCTGGTTGTGGACCGGCGCAAAGCGCGATGGTGAAAATCCCTATTTTGCCTTCCTTGCCACCGCCAATGCCGTAGTGGTCACCAGCGATTCCACCAATTTAATCACCGAAGCGGCCAGTGCTGGCAAACCCGTATTGCTATTTAAGCTAGAAGGTGAGGATGGTAAATTTGCGGATCTATATACGGATCTAGCAAACCGGAACCTGCTGGTTCCGTTTACCGGCTCCATCGCCACTTGGGACACCGAACCGTTCGATGAAACAGCCCGTGCCGCCGAAGAGGTTTTGCGGCGGTTTCACAATCATTTGAAGAAATAATGCAACAAACAATAGCCAATATCAAATCATTGGTTTAAGCAAAAACCTATCTCGTTTTGTTCCCAATTTCCCATTTTTGCTCGTTTTGTTCCCAATTGAAAGAGGTATAATGTCTGATCCCACCCATATTCGTGTGGCCATTATTGGCTCTGGTGCCGCCGGTTACACGGCGGCCATTTATGCCGCCCGCGCCATGTTGGAGCCTGTGGTGTTTTCTGGCCTGCAACCGGGCGGGCAATTGACCATCACCTCAGAGGTTGAAAATTATCCGGGCTTTGCCGAACAAATCCAAGGCCCGTGGTTGATGGACCAAATGCGCGAACAAACCCTAGCAATGGGCACCAAAATCATTGATGACACCATTACCTCTGTTGACCTGGGAAGCCGTCCATTTCAGCTCACATCTGATTCCAACGGCAACTTTACCGCCGATGCCGTGATCATTGCCACCGGCGCACAGGCCAAATGGTTAGGCCTTGCATCCGAAGAAAAGTATAAAGGCTTTGGGGTTTCGGCTTGTGCCACTTGTGACGGCTTTTTCTATCGTGACAAACAAGTCGCGGTCATTGGCGGCGGCAATACCGCGGTTGAAGAAGCTCTATTTTTAACCAAGTTTGCCTCCAAAGTTTATCTGGTGCATCGCCGTGATGAGCTGCGTTCCGAAAAAATCCTGCAAAACCGGTTATTTGCCAACGAAAAAATTACCCCCATTTGGCACCATACTTTGACCGAGGTTTTGGGCACCGACAATCCACCCGGTGTGACCGGCATGCGCATCGCCCACACCCAAACCAACGAAACCCAGGATATTGACGTGGACGGTGTGTTTATCGCCATCGGTCACAAACCCTCAACCGAGCTATTTGTTGGGCAATTGCCGTTCAAACAAGGCGGTTATTTAATCACAAAGCCTGACTCAACCGTCACCAATATCCCCGGTGTATTTGCCGCCGGTGACGTAACCGACGATATTTATCGACAAGCCGTAACCGCAGCCGGCATAGGCTGTATGGCCGCATTAGAAGCCGAACGATTTTTAAGCGAGTAATAGCGGAAAATTTGCCTTCTCGCAAAACTCATGCTTGACGTGTCGCCAACGACTACCCAGTTTAAGCCTATGGA
>JAESUG010000123.1 GCA_016763185.1 Robiginitomaculum sp.
AGTCGTGGGGTGACAGGTGGGGGCTGTGAGGAGTGAGGAGCGTGGTGAAGCGGTGGGCTATCAGAGGTTGGCGAGAGCCCCGCAGGAATGTCGCTTTGCAGATTTCTCCCTCAAAACCCGAACCGGCACACCGGCGCGGCGAGTTGGATTGACGCTGGTTCGTTCAACGCGTAGAAGGTAAAAAAAGCAAATGAGTGAGCGCCTGTGACCCCTGTACCTCCGATGACCGAAGACCAGATGCGATATGACCTTATGGCGCAAGAAGCGTTACGTGGGGTGGTTCGTGCCGCGATTGCAAAGGCGGCGGAAAACGGCATGCCGGGCAATCATCATTTTTACATTACGTTTGGCACCAGGTTTCCCGGTGTTATTATTGATGAAAAATTACTGGCTAAGTATCCAGAAGAAGTCACCATTGTGCTCGAGCATCAATTTTGGGACCTTGCGGCATTAAAAGAGCATTTTGAGGTTACGTTGAGCTTTGATGGTGCGCCCAAATATTTAAAAATCCCGTATCGGGCTGTAACCAGCTTTCACGACCCTTCTGTCGGCTTTGGGTTAAAATTTGAAATTCCAAATGATGAACCGGGTACTGAAAAAAGCACGAAAAAATCTGCCACACCCAAACCCGAAGCCGATAACATAGAGCCGGCAGACGGCACCGGTGAAGTGGTTAGCTTGGACGCATTTCGGCGCAAATAATCCTCGATCGGGTTTATACAACTGGACCTTTGGCGTTACATCTGAAATACCTGTGGCATTGAAATTTTCTTTTAAGTAAGAGGCTGTGCCATGCTCACATCGCGGATTGAATCTGACAGTTTTGGAGACCTTGAGGTTCCGGCTGATAAATATTACGGCGCACAAACCGCGCGCTCGCTGATCAATTTCAACATTGGTACTGAAACCATGCCCGTTTTGTTGGTTCGGGCCTTGGGGGTTGTCAAATATGCGGCTGCCGCCGCTAATTTGGAGTTGGAAAACTTAGGACCAGAACTGGCGCCCGCCATCATGGAGGCCGCCCGCGAGGTGTTGGATGGCAAATTGGACGATCATTTCCCGTTGCGAGTTTGGCAAACTGGCTCTGGTACCCAAAGCAATATGAACGCCAATGAGGTGATTGCCAACCGAGCGATTGAAATCCTAGGCGGCACCATTGGCTCGAAATCTCCGGTACACCCCAATGACCACGTCAATCGCAGCCAGTCATCAAACGATACATTTCCCACCGCCATGCACATCGCAACGGCCACCGGAATTACCCATGATCTCATCCCGGCATTGGAACATCTGCTTGGCGCTTTGCAGCAAAAACAACAAGACTTTGCCAAAATTATCAAAACCGGACGCACCCATACCCAAGACGCAACACCGCTTACTCTGGGCCAAGAATTTTCAGGCTATGTGACGCAAATTGAATTAGGCATCAAACGCGCCAAAGCCGCTTTGGCCGAGGTTTACCCACTGGCCCAAGGCGGAACCGCAGTCGGCACCGGCTTAAATGCCAAACCGGGATTTGCCGAAAAATTTGCTAGCCAAGTAGCTGAACTAACCGGCATTCCGTTTGTTACCGCCCCCAATAAGTTTGAAGCCTTGGCCGCCAGTGATGGCATGGTCGCGGCCCACGGTGCATTGAACACCATTGCCGGTTCTTTGTTCAAAATTGCCAACGACATCCGGTTCTTGGGTTCCGGCCCGCGCTCTGGTTTGGGTGAGTTGATTTTGCCGGCGAATGAGCCGGGGTCGTCTATTATGCCGGGCAAGGTCAATCCGACCCAGTGCGAGGCTTTGACCATGATCTGTGTACAGGTGATGGGCAATCACACGGCGATTAGCATGGCCGGTAGTCAGGGCCATTTTGAGCTAAACGTCTATCGACCGGTGATGATTTACAACATGATGCAAAGCGTGGAGCTGTTATCGGATGGCATTCGCTCGTTTACCGATAAATGTGTCGTTGGGATCAAAGCTGATTTGGCGCGCATTGACGAATTAATGCAACGCTCGTTGATGTTGGTTACGGCATTGGCGCCAGTTATTGGCTATGACAATGCCACCAAGGTTGCCAAAACAGCCCATGAAAACGGCACGACACTGCGCATCGAGGCGGTTCAACTGGGGTTTGTCACGGCTCAGGAATTTGACAAATTTGTGCGCCCTGAAAACATGATTGCGCCGAGGTAAGTATGAGTAAAATCATCAATTTACGTATTGCAAAGAAACAAAAGTCCCGGGCTGATAAGCAAAAACAAGCAGCGCAAAACCGCATTAAATTTGGCCGAACTAAAGGGCAAGTCGAGCAAATCAAGCAATTAGAAAAAAAGACCCAACAGCTATTGGATGGCCATCAACTAGATACGGATTAAACCCACAATAGGAGACAATCGGTGCTGCAAAAAAAATCAATCACCATTGCCGGCCACCGTACTTCTTTGGCATTGGAAACTATATTTTGGCAGGCTTTGAGCAAACTTGCCGCCCAAGAAAACACATCCATCGCGCAACTCATTGCCCGGATTGATCATGAACGCGCCGGTGCCGCGAAGAAAATTGGGTTAGCCAGTGCCGTTCGGGTTTGGTTGTTTGCGCACAAGCTCGCGCAACCAACAGGACTTTAGCCGCCGAATCGAATACAAAACGAACATGGCTTTTCCAATTGACCCAGACGATATGACCCCAACGCAGGCCGAAGCCGAACTGCACCGGTTGGCCCGTGAGATCAGCGTGCATGACAAGGCGTATTACCAACGTGATGCCCCTAAAATATCCGATGCTGCCTATGATGCCTTGCGCCAGCGCAACCAAGAAATTGAACAGTTATTTCCAGCCTTGGCCCGCCCAGATAGCCCGTCCAAAAGGGTCGGTGTCAGCCCCAGTGCGAAGTTTGGCAAAGTCGAACACCGGGTGCCGATGCTCAGTCTAGGTAATGTGTTTACCGATGAGGAAGTGTCGGAATTTGTGGTCCGCATTCGAAAATTCCTCAACTGGCCGGAGAGCGAACTATTTGAAATTACCGCCGAGCCAAAGATTGATGGCCTGTCGGCGAGCATTCGCTATGAACACGGTAAATTGGTCCAAGCAGCAACCCGTGGCGATGGTCAAACCGGTGAAGATATTACCGCCAATATTCGCACCATCATCGACGTGCCAGAGCGCTTAACCGGCAGCCATTGGCCCGATATACTCGAAGTGCGCGGCGAGGTATATTTGCGCCATGATGATTTTTTCGAAATGAACCAGCGGCAATTAAATGCCGGCAAAGACGGGTACAAAAACCCGCGCAATGCGGCCGCAGGCTCGTTACGGCAATTGGACCCCAGCATTACCGCCAGCCGCCCCTTACGGTTTTTTGCCTATGCATGGGGTGAAGTTTCAACACCAATTGCAACCAGCCAAATGACGGCCATCGACAAATTGGCCGCATGGGGATTTGCCACCAACCCGCTCACCAAAATTTGTAGAACACCAGCAGAACTGATCAAAATCTATCAAGGTATTGAGCGCCAGCGCGCTGATCTGGGCTATGATATTGATGGGGTGGTGTACAAAGTAAACAGGTTGGATTTGCAAGCTCGCCTGGGGTTTGTCTCGCGCGCACCTCGTTGGGCCACAGCCCACAAATTCCCACCAGAACAAGCCAGCACCATTTTGCAGAACATCGAAATTCAAGTGGGTCGCACCGGAGCGCTAACCCCTGTTGCCAAGTTAAAACCAGTGACGGTTGGCGGTGTATTGGTCTCAAATGCCAGCTTGCACAACCAGGACGAACTGGCGCGCAAAGATGTTCGGGTCGGCGACCGGGTGTTAATTCAACGCGCCGGCGATGTCATTCCGCAAGTGGTGCGGGTGCTTGATGCGAACCGCATTGGGCGGGCTGCGCCGTTCATTTTTCCAACAATTTGCCCGTGCCCCCTACAAACTCCAACTGTGCGCGAGCTGGATGAGAAGGGCGAGGCGGGTGCCATCACCAGATGTACGGGTGGCACCCATTGTCCATTTCAACAAATGGAGGCATTGAAGCATTTTGTCGGGCGCAATTGCTTTGACATTGAAGGTTTTGGAGCAAAACAGATCGCGGCGTTTTTCGCGGACGGCACCATTTGCGAACCAGCTGATATATTCACGTTGGCCGAACGGCTAGACGCAAACGAGCTGGCGCAGCAAGAAGGGTGGGGCGAAACCTCGGTGGCCAATTTATTTGCCGCTATTGATGCGCGGCGCACCATTGCGCTTGACCGGTTCCTAAATGCCTTGGGTATTCGTCATGTTGGACAAACCAATGCTCGTATTTTGGCCTATCATTTTGGCTCTTGGCAGAGCATCAAGGCATGGATTGCAGCTTCGGCACCACAGGAGGAGATATTGGCAATTGATGGGATCGGTGCGGCAGCAAGTGATAGTTTGATTGCATACCTAACCGAGCCTCGTTCTGCTGCGATGCTGGCGCGTTTGTTAGAACAGGTGACGATTACCGATATGCCAAAACTGGCGACGAGCAGTAAAATTTCCGGTAAAATTGTTGTTTTTACCGGTAAACTTGAACAAATCAGCCGCGATGAAGCCAAGGCCAAAGCCACTGCATTGGGTGCGAAGGTCTCCGGCTCGGTGTCGGCCAAGACTGACATTTTGGTCGCGGGGCCGGGCGCGGGTTCCAAGCTCAAAAAGGCGCACGAGTTTGGCGTACAAGTAATCTCAGAAGCAGATTGGTTGGCATTGGTCAATTGTTAGAAAATGTCGCCTTTGTTTACGATTTGGCTACGAAACAAATGGCAATAACGGCGTTAGGCATATTGCCGGGTGCGGTTCAACCGGTTATAGCTGTGCTATCGAAGAATTTACTGATTCAGTGGGGGAACTATCCTTGTCAAATCACGCAGTGAAACATGATTATCACCTAGTCAATCCAAGCCCTTGGCCGATTGTCGGGGCCGTATCCGCTTTTTTTCTAACTTTTGGTGGTGTGGTCTATATGACCGGCCTGTTCGGTATTCCCGAAGGCTCGCCTTGGTTAATGTTATTGGGGTTGGTTGGTCTATTGGTCACTATGTATGGTTGGTGGGTCGAAGTTTTGCGCGAAGGCCGCGCCGGAGATCATACACCGGTGGTTCAATTGGGAATGCGCTATGGCATGGTGTTGTTCATCATGTCCGAGGTTATGTTTTTTGCCGCTTGGTTCTGGCTGTTCTTTGAAGGGGCGATGTTCAGCGATATCCGGGGAGCCGGTGTTTGGCCTCCAGAAGGCATTGAAACCTTCAATCCTTGGCATTTACCTCTGGCCAACACATTGATTTTGTTATTGTCGGGAACCACTGTGACTTGGGCGCACCATGCGTTGCAACATGGCGATCGCAAAGCTGCCAAAATTGGTTTGTTGCTGACCGTCATCTTGGGGATGATGTTTACGACGCTACAGGTGATTGAATATATGGAAGCTGGTTTTGCATTTTCTGGCAGTCTGTATGGCGCGACATTCTTTATGGCTACTGGATTTCATGGTGCACATGTGATCATCGGCACGGTGTTTTTGGCAATTTGTTTGTTCCGGTTGATGGCGGGTGGCTTTACGCCGCAAAAGCATTTTGGCTTTGAAGCGGCGGCTTGGTATTGGCATTTTGTTGATGTGGTTTGGTTGTTCCTGTTCACGTTCGTTTACGTAGTTTATGCTGGGTGAGCCTAAATCACCGGTGCTACGGGGGTTGTTGGGAACCTGCCCGGCCTGTGGCAATGGGGCTTTGTTTGCCGGGTATTTGCAGTTTGCGGACCATTGTACGTCGTGCCAATTAGATTTTAGTGCCAATGATGCCGGTGATGGTCCTGCGGTTTTGGTGATGACATTGGTCGGCTTTTTGGTGGTGTTTCCGGCGCTGTTGGTAGAGCTGGCATTTGGGCCACCGGTTTGGGTACATGCCTTGTTATGGTTGCCGTTTTCGACCATTCTTGTGTTGGCTTTTTTGCGACCATTTCGTGGGTTATGGTTTGGGTTAATGCTAAAATACCAAGCCGGTGAAGCAAAATTAGATAACTCGGATCAATTATAATGCTGTATTTTCGTCCTGCATTTTGGATGAGCGTGGTCATGGTTCCATCCCTATTGATCTTAAGCTGGTTGGGGGTGTGGCAGGTTCAGCGATTGCACTGGAAGAATGAGCTGACGGCTACGCTCGAAGCGGGCCAATTGGCCCCCCCCGCTCCATTATCCCGCTTGTTGGCAGAACCTAACGAACCGGCGTGGAGGCAGGCCATCGTGGAGGGTGCGTTTGTCCAACCAACTATGGTCCGTCGCGTGTTCACCACCAAAGACGGAGCCGCCGGCTATCGGCATCTTACTTTGTTTGATGCGGGTTCCGACGGTTTGTTGTTTGTCGACCTGGGTTTTGCTCCAGAGGCGGTTACGCCCGGCTCGCCGCCGGTTGGAGCCCTTACGGTTACAGGGTTTTTACGCCCTGCTGGCGAGAAAGGCTGGATGACATTACCCCCGGAACCAGCCAAGAATATTTGGTATTGGCGCGATACGGTTCTGATGCTTGGCCCGAACTTGACAGGGCAACCGTTTGTCGCTGATTTCGTCTTAGATGCCAGCCAACCTATTGGGTCGGAGCCATGGCCGGTTGTGGTGGGTGCGCCGCCGAAACCGGTTAACAATCACCTTGATTACGCGTTAACTTGGTTTGGCTTGGCACTTGGGTTGATCGGGGTGTATCTGGTTTGGCACCATAACAATGATAGATTACGGTTTGGCCGTAACTAGGGCTTGCATCGGTCGGCAAATGGCGGTTCAACTGCGGGCCTTCGAGGGGATATTGATTTGGCTTTGTTTCGATCTGATGATGACGATAACGGCAAAGAGCTACGCTTTGGTTCCGTGGTTTTACGCACCCCGAAATTGGATGATTATGATGACTGGGCCAGATTGCGGGCGGCCAGCAAGGTTTTTTTGCAACCGTGGGAGCCGAAATGGGCCAAGGATGAATTAACCCAATCGGCGTTTAAGCGCCGGGTCCGGCGTTATGATGAAGACCGGTTGCAAACACTTGGGTATTCATTTTTCATCTTTCGCGAGCATGACGACGCATTGATTGGTGCCTGTAATTTATCGAATGTGCGCCGAGGCGTATCGCAAGTTGCGACCCTTGGATACTGGATCGGCACCGCATTTGCCCGCCAAGGACATGCCAAAGATGCGGTTGCTGCGGTGTTGCGATTTTCTTTTGATGACTTGCACCTTCACCGGGTTGAAGCGGCTTGTATTCCCGGTAATGAACCCTCGCATAAATTGTTGGAAAGGTCCGGGTTTGGTAAAATTGGTTTGGCCAAAGAGTACTTAAAAATCAATGATATATGGCAAGATCACAACCTGTTTGCAAAAATTAACAACGCGGTTTAGGCGTGGCCAACCGTGTTTGAAAACCGGTGTGGATCGACACCAATTTTGTCCATCGCCCGGTCCCATTTGCTGGCAAATTCTTGATCAAACACCAACGCCTTGTCGGGTTCGCAAATTAGCCACGCATTGGCCTCTAACTCGTATTCAATTTGCCCAGCCCCCCAACTAGATATCCCAAGGGCCAACAAGCAATGTTTCGGCGGCGCCTTGGATGCCATCATCAATAGCATTTCGGTGGAAGCCGAAAGGCCAATGTCATTGGTAACCACCAAGGTTTCCTCTGGCAGCACGAAATCAAGGCTATGTAACACAAACCCACGCTCTGGCTCCACCGGCCCCCCGCTAAGCACCGGCGTATCTGGGACTTGGGTTTCGCCCACGTCAATTTTTAGTTGTCGGAGCAATGCGTCAAATCGTAGCGCGTGCATGGGCTGGTTGATCACCAACCCCATTGCCTGAAACTCGTCATGACCGCACATATACAAAACGGTGCGGGCAAAGCGTGGATCGCCCATGCCGGGGGCGGCAATCAGCAGCTTGCCTGTTAAGTATCCGCTATGGTCTTTCGTCGTCACCAGCCCAGTGTACGCAAAATCAGCAAAGCTTCAAGTTTCAAAAGACAGCAGATATATTTTCGTGCAAGATAGTTTTGATAATTTAGATTCGAGGAATAAAAACAATGACGATTAAACAAGGCGACACCCTACCCACAGGTAGTTTTATGACAATGACGGAAAATGGGCCGACACCCGTCAGCACCGACGAGCTGTTCGGCGGCAAGACCGTGGCTTTATTTTCACTGCCCGGCGCGTTTACCCCAACGTGTAGCGCCAAGCACCTACCGGGATATAAGGAACAAGCCCAAGCCCTGCACGACAAGGGCGTGGACACCATTGCCTGTACGTCGGTTAATGATGTGTTTGTGCTGCACGCGTGGGAGAAAGACCAAGGCTCGCACGGCGATATTCAGATGCTGGCCGATGGCAATGCAACCTTTGTCAAAGCGCTGGGACTGGATTTTGACGGCTCAGCATTTGGCATGGGCACCCGCGGGCAACGGTTCTCGGCGCTTGTAAAAGATGGGGTTGTTACCCATCTTAATGTAGAAGAACCGGGCGAATTCCGGGTTTCCTCTGCGGAATATCTGCTGGAGCAGTTGTAAGTATTGCTCCTGCTAAGCTTTGAACTGTGCCGGGGGGCAAGTCACTTAGAAGGTAAGGATATCCTATGGAACTCATATTTTTCTCGATTCTAGTATTTTTAGTTATCGTTTTTGGCCTTATGGCATTCAAAACCGTACGCCAAGGCCAAGAATGGACGGTTGAAAGATTTGGCCGGTACACCAAAATCCTAACCCCTGGCTTTCACATGATTATCCCGTTTGTGGACAGCATCGGGTTTAAAATGAGTGTCCGCGAGCGGGTGGTTGATATTCCCAATCAAGAGGTCATCACCAAGGACAACGCGATGGTTAGCGTTGATGCGGTGGTATTTGTGCAAGTCATGGACACGGCACGGGCGGCGTATGAAGTTGATAATCTCGATTTTTCGGTGATCAATTTGTGCCTGACCAATATCCGTACCGTGGTTGGCTCGATGGATTTGGATGAGGTTTTATCACGGCGCGACGAGATTAACGCGATGTTATTGGGGGTGATCGACAAAGCCACCAATCCGTGGGGATTAAAAGTTATCCGTATTGAAATTAGAGACTTAACCCCGCCGCCGGACATCACCAACGCCATGGCCAAGCAAATGAAAGCCGAGCGTGAAAAGCGTGCTGAAATTCTAATTGCTGAAGGCCGCCGTCAATCGGCGATTTTACATGCCGAAGGCGAAAAGCAATCCGCAGTATTAGATGCCGAAGGGCGCAAAGAAGCCGCCTTTCGCGATGCCGAAGCCAGAGAACGCTTGGCCGAAGCCGAAGCCAAAGCCACCACCGTGGTCTCCGAGGCCATCGCCAAGGGTGACGTGCAAGCGATCAATTATTTTGTCGCCCAGAAATACGTCGCAGCTTTTGAGAAACTAGCCATGAGCGATCAGCAAAAAACCGTGATCATTCCGGCTGAGTTTTCGGCGCTGGCCGCAACCTTGGGCGGCATAACCGCATTGGTTGAAGCCACCACCAACAAAAAGGGAAGCTGATCATGGCCGAAGTGATGGATTTCGTCCAAATGATGAGCCTGTGGCATTGGTTGGTTTTGGCGCTGGCTTTGCTGGTGCTGGAGCTGCTTACCGGCGGTACCACATTTGTGCTGTGGCCGGCGGCGGCGGCCTTGTTGGTTGGCTTGCTCAACATCTTCCCATTTATGGGCTGGCAAGCCGATTGGAGTATTTTTGCCATCACCACATTGCTGTTAATCTGGGTGGGACAGGTCTATGTCCGGCCGCGCATGAAAGGCGGCGACAAAGTTCATCTTAACCAACGCGCCGACCGGATGATCGGCCAAACCGCCGAAGTCACGGTCAGCTTTACCAATGGTCGGGGCCGGGTGGTGGTTGATGATACCCGATGGGGTGCGATCTCGTTGGACGATAGCGATTTAACCAAGGGCAGCAAAGTCATCATCGAAAAGGTTGATGGGGCTACCGTCACCGTGCGCCCAGCCTAAGGTTGGTTTAGGGCAAAGATCAAAGAAGGCGGACTGATGCGCGCCTTTTTTTTGGAAATTCTTGGTTTTTGCCAGCTAAAAATAATCCAGACCTATTGCCCGTGCAAAGATACAGAACATCACACCATACCGGAGGGGGTGCCTCTTAGCAAAAACGTGGCACAGCCGTCGGCAGCGGGTGCACAGCAACTAAGCTTACTGTGCCCAGGTTATTTTGGCTGTTGGTTTGAACCCGCGTTTTACCTTCGATAAGGTGCTATATTTTTCGCATCCCGAAATTGAAAAACCTTGAACATACTCACAAGCAAACAGCCAATACTTTTCGCATCAAACTGGACAGGGCTTGTTGCTCTAGTTCATCTCTTTTTGCCCACCAGCCCTCAACCGGCGTGAACTTGGCCGGGGCTGGTAATGTCATCGCTCGCAGGTTTAGGGCAAAATGGGTGAATACATGGCGGACTTGGCCCGCCTCGCGCCACGGGCCAACACACGGCGCAAAAGTCAAGGCATCGGCCAATGACCACGGATCGGGCAACCATGTGCTACCTGGAACCTCGCTCATCCCCCCTAACAAGCCAGTTTCTGGGCGCTTGCGCAGCAATACACGCTGGCTATCTTGCAACACAAACGCAATGCCAAAGCGTTCCGGGCGCGGCGGTTTTGGGCGACGTACCGGAAAGCCAACCGGGTTGTGCTGGGCTAACGCTTGGCACGCATTGGCCCACGGGCAGGCCGGGCAATTCGGTGATTTTGGCGTGCAGACCAATGCACCTAAATCCATCAAGGCTTGGGCATAATCGCCGGCGCGGTGCGGGCTGGCCAAACTTCCTGCCAAACGGCGCAGTTCTGGTTTGGCGGCGGGCAGGGGGGTGGGCACAGCAAACAAACGGGCGATGACCCGCTCGACATTCCCATCAACCACATTGGTTGGTGCATCATGCAAAATCGCCATCACCGCGGCGGCGGTGTATGGGCCAATGCCGGGCAAGGCCAGCCAGTTTGCCTCGGTGGTGGGAAACTGGCCGTTGGCGACGATTTCCCCGGCGCAGGCGTGCAAATTTCGCGCTCTGGCATAATAGCCAAGGCCGGCCCAGGCTTGGTAAATTTGTTCGCGGCTGGCGTTGGCCAGCGCATCTATGTTTGGCCAGCGCTTGGTGAAGGTTTCAAAGTATGGGATGACAGTTTGAATACGGGTTTGCTGGCACATGATCTCGGACAGCCAAACCCGGTACGGGTCGGGGCGCACGCCGGATGCCCGCTGTTCGGGGCGTACGCGCCATGGGAGCTGGCGGCCCCCTGCATCATACCAGTGTAACAAGCTGGCCTGTAATTTGTTGGGTTCAAATTTCATGAAAACCATTGCGTTAAACGCGTTTCCTTAGCATGATCGGCTGATGCGTGACCAGCCACCTAAACCAACCACAAAATTTAACCCCGATCCGGCTTGGGCGGCAAGGCTATTGATGGCACCCGCCCGAAAAAGCATCAGGGCCATGCCCAGACCACGGGCGGCATTGCGGCAAATTTTACGACCCTTGGGCAAGAAATTTGGCCCCGGTGTGTATGAACTACAGCTAAACTGGGCGCAAATCGCTGGACCGCGTCTGGCCGGGGTTTGTGCCCCTGAACGCTTGGCCAGCGGCAAAAACGGACAGGTGTTGACCATCCGCACCAAAGGCAGCGCCGCCATGTTGGTACAGGCCGGTTCTGTGCAATTGCTGGAGCGGGTGAATTTGGTAGCTGGCTTTGGCCGCGTTACCGAACTTCGTATCAAACAGGGCCGAATAATGGCAGGCTCACCGGTTTTGGACACGAAAGCTACAAAAACCAGTTGCAGACCCGAAGAAATAGCGGCACTTGATGTGCAATTGGCCGATATCGACGACCCCGATTTAAAAGCGGCCCTAAAAGAACTAGGGTTGGGGGTGATTGGCCGCGATCAAACCCAGTAGGGCGCTTGCGTTTAGGGTACGAATCGCGAATTTATAACACTATGGAGAGTACTATGAAAAAAATGAAACGTCGTGTGGTCCTATTGGCCGTCGCTTTATCCTTGAGCCTTGGTGTTGCGGCATGTGGCCAATCCACGGGTGGGCGCTCCAGTATCGAACGCGATGACGACTATGCATTGGGCAATCCAGACGCGCCGGTGACGATTATCGAATATGCATCGCTAACCTGTCCGGCTTGTGCGACGTTTCATCGAACCATTTATCCAGAACTAAAAGCCAAATATGTCGAAACCGGCAAGGTTCGCTTTATCTTTCGCCAATTTCCCACGGCTCCGGCACGATTGGCCGTTGGCGGCGAAGCGGTTGCTAGGTGCAAAGGCAGTTCCGACATTTATTTCGAAGTGGTTGATCTGTTGTTTGAAAAACAACGGCTGTGGGTTTCATCACAAAATCCCGGACAGGCTTTGCGCGATCTTGGTGCAACCGTCGGTATTTCAGCGGCTGAGTTTGACGCATGTGTTGCGGATGAAGCCAATGTCACGCGAATTCAAGAGGTGGTCAAACATGCCGTCGATACTTGGGCGGTCAATAGCACACCAAGCTTTATCATTAACGGTGATTTGGCGAAAAATATGCGGTCCATTGAAGATTTTGCGGCCATTATTGACCCGATACTTGCTGGATCAGAAGGCGGCAAGAAAGGCAAATAATACGTGCAATTCACTTCCCTGAAACTTGCTGGTTTTAAGTCCTTTGTCGAACTGTCCGAGTTTCATATTGAGACCGGAGTTACGGCAATTGTCGGGCCAAACGGGTGCGGTAAATCCAATTTACTGGAAGCCTTGCGCTGGGTAATGGGGGCCAATTCGGCCAAAGCGATGCGCGCCGATGCGATGGACGACGTGATCTTCTCTGGTACCCGTCAACGCCCGGCGCGCAATTATGCGGATGTGGTGTTGACCATCGACAATCACGATCGCTCGGCCCCGTCGCAGTTTAACGATGCGGATGTGTTGGAAATATCGCGGCGGATCAAACGAGGCGCTGGCTCCAGCTATCAGATTAACGGCAAAACCTGTCGGGCCAAAGATGTGCAATTGCTGTTTGCTGATGCCTCAACCGGTGCCAATTCTCCGGCATTGGTGCGCCAAGGGCAGATCAGCGAACTGATTGCCGCCAAACCACAAAATCGCCGTCGGGTGCTCGAAGAAGCCGCCGGAATTTCGGGTTTGTACACCCGCCGTCATGAGGCAGAGTTGCGGTTAGCTGCGGCGCAAACCAATGTGTCGCGGCTGAACGATATTAGCGAAGAACTTGAAATTCAGCACCAACAGTTAAAACGCCAAGTTCGTATCGCCAGTCGCTACCGAAATTTGGCCAGCGAAATTCGAGCTTTGGAGGCATTTGCCGCATTGCTGCGCTGGAATGAAGCTAGATCGGCGCTGGTCGATGCCAAAATTGAATTGGCCGAGCTTGAACAACAATCCGGTAGTTTGGCCGGAACCGCCGCACGAGCATTGGCTGCAGCGGAAGCTGCCAATGACGGCATGGACGAGCTGCGCCAAGAACAGGCCATTGCCAATGCGTTGGTGGCCAAACTATCAGCCGCCCGCGAAAACGTCGAGCGCGACGAACGCGATGCCAAAGCCAGAACCATTGCATTGGAGGGCCGGCTTGCGGAAATCGCTCGCGATTTAGCCCAGATCAGCGCGCAACAAGCAGATGAAACCCGTGCCACGGACCGGCTATCCGCAGAACAATCCCAATTGGCCACCGCCACGACAAGCGATACCGAGGCGCAAACTAAAACCCTAGAAGCCATTGCCGATGATGCTGGCCGCGCCCGCTCACAAGCCGAAACTGCGTTTGAACAGCTCACCAATCGCGAAGCTGAACGCCAAGCCTTGATCGCCAATGCCGGGGCGGTGTTGGACACCGCACGGGCCCGAGCGCAACGATTGGAACAACAACTGGCTCAGTGTGAAACTGAAGCCATCAGTCTAGCCCCTGACCTAGAAACCTTGGCGGCGGTGCAAACTGCGGAACAAGAACAACAAACCAGCGCCCAAAAAACCGATCAACTTCGGAGTGCCTTAGCCACCCAAGAGCAGGTTTTGGCCGCGGCGGATGAACGGGTGCAAACCAACCGCCGCGATTTTGACGATAGCCGCCGCCAGCGCGACGAAGTAACGGCAGAGCAAACCGGCCTGCAAAAAGCAATGGCAACCAGCGCTGATAAGGATTGGGTGTCGATCTCCGAGAATTTAAGCGTGGCGCCGGGGTTCGAGCGTGCGTTGGCTGTGGCATTGGGTGATGACCTTGAAGCCAGCACGGACACAAAAGCACCGGCCTATTGGCAAGAAAACACCATCGATCTGCCGCAACAAATATTACCGGGTTCAGTACAAAGCATGGCTAAACTAGTGCAAGGGCCAGCGGTTTTGACGGCGCGGTTGTCGCAAATTGGTGTTGTCGATGGCAAGGCCGGTTCCAAATTGGCCGCACAGCTATTGCCCGGTCAGCGCCTGGTCAGCCGCGAAGGGCAATTATGGCGCTGGGATGGGTTGCACATCCGTGCCGATGCGCCCTCAGTGGCGGCCCTTCGTTTGGAACAAAAAAACCGGTTGCAGGCTTTGACACCCTTGATCGAAGCGGCGGATACCGAAACTGAAACGCGCCGTGATGCGTGGGTTTCAGCCAAGGAAAACCGAGCCATTTTGCACGAGGTATTACAAGCGGATCGCCGTCAATTACCAGAACTAGAACGCCGTGCCCGTAGCGCAGGACAAGTCTGGCAAGAATTACAACGCGGTGGTATTGAACGTGAAGCCAGAGCCAACGCGTTACAGCAAAAATCCGAACACTGGACAAAGGAATTGGCGGTGGCTCGTGATGAAGTGCGCACCGCAGAAGCGGCGGCATCGGAACTGCCGGAAGAAGACAATAGCGCTCGCTATCAAGCCTTGGACGAAGCCCGCAATACCCGCGATGAAGCAAGAAGAGACGCAGCCGATGCCGATGCGTCATTACGAGCGGCACAACGAGAAAATGAAAACCGGGTAAATCGGCTGCGCGCAATTGCGAGCGAAATGCTGGACTGGGCCAAGCGGGTGCAAGATTGTGATACACGGATTGCTGGCTTGATGGTGCGTGAAACCACAACCATTGCTGAGTTGGAACAAGCCAAAGCCGCACCAGCCGAAGTCGATGCGCGGCGCAAGCAGGTATTTGCCGAATGTGAAACGGCGGAGCAAAGATTAGCGGCAGCGTCGGATGCGTTGGCGATCGCTGATTCGCACCTACGTGAAGCCCGCGACGGGACGCGAGTCGCCGAATCAGCGGCTGCGGCCGCCCGTGAAGCAAAAGCCGGGTTGTTGGCCAAAGCCGAAGCTGCTGGCGAGCGGGTGGGTGAGATTGCGCATACCATTCGTGAAACCCTTGGGTGTGCGCCTGAAGAGCTAGAAAATAACGAGCAGGATTTACGTAAAATTCCGCAAAACACCCATGAGGCCGAGGCGCGGTTGCACAAATTACGCCTTGAGCGCGATGGGATTGGCGCGGTGAACTTAACGGCCGACGAACAAGCCGATGAATTGGCCGAGCGACTGGCCAATATGCATGCAGATCGTGATGAATTATTGGCGGCCATTGCGAAACTTCGCAAAGGCGTGGATAGCTTAAATCGCGAAGGTCGCACCCGGCTTTTGGCAGCATTTGAGGTGATCAATACTCATTTTAAGTCGTTGTTTTTAACGCTGTTTGGTGGCGGGGAGGCGGAGTTACGCTTGACCCAGTCCGATGACCCCCTAGAGGCCGGATTAGAGATTTATGCCTGTCCGCCGGGGAAGAAAATGGGGACGATGAGTTTGATGTCCGGCGGCGAGCAAGCGTTAACGGCAATGGCGTTGATTTTTGCGGTATTTTTGTCCAATCCGGCCCCGGTTTGTGTGCTGGATGAGGTCGATGCGCCGTTGGACGATGCCAATGTCGAGCGCTTCTGTGCGATGTTGGACGAAATGGTGAAACGGACCCAAACCCGGTTCATCATTATCACGCATAATCCACTGACCATGTCGCGGGTTGATCGGCTATATGGTGTGACCATGGCGGAGCGCGGGGTTTCGCAACTGGTTTCTGTTGATCTGCAACGAGCCGAAGACCTGATTGCGGCTGAATAACTTAAGGTCAACATCATTTTATTTTTATTGTTTATTTTCATATAGTTAACATAGAGCAAATCAACTTGACTTGGCCAAGAGGCACGGATAGATTGCCCGCGATCTGGGGCGAATTATTGCGTCGTGGGAACCAATTTTGATGACTGAAAATGATGAACTGAAAACCGCATCTCCAGAGCTTGAAAAGCTGGGTCAACGCCTGCAGGCAGACCGAGAAAAAGAACAAGCGAAAATGGATGCTTCTCAGATCGCAGTTACAGCATTAGGCGGTGGTTTTCGCATTGCGATTGAGATGCTAGCGGCGTTGGGTGTTGGAATGGGATTGGGCTTTGCAGCCGATGCCGCTTTGGGCACAACACCGTGGATTATGGTGATCGGCATTTTTGTCGGGTTTGCCACAGGATTTAGGAACGCGATCCGCTCTGCCGAGAAGATGAATGCTCGGTATTTTGGAACGGAAGATAAATAACAGGCTGGCTCGTTGGCGATATAGCTGACAGGCACAAAAAGGACGAAGATACCGTGGATCCGCTTTACCAGTTCAAAATCGAACGCTGGGCCGAGTTTAGGCTGTTTGGATATGACCTGTCCTTTACCAATTCAGCTTTCTATGCGTTGGCCTCCACGTTGTTGGTTATTGTCTTTTTGGTCGTCGCCTCCGGCAAGCGGGAGATGGTCCCCGGCCGAATGCAATTAATGTCCGAAATGATGTACGAGTTTGTCGCCGAGATCGTTCGCTCGACCATGGGGCAAGCCGGTTGGAAATTTTTCCCACTTATCTTTACGATTTTTGCCTTTGTTTTAGCATGTAATTTATTGGGCATGTTCCCTTATTTTTTCACGGTAACCAGCCATTTAGCCGTGACGTTGGCCTTGTCCATGATGGTTTTTGGCATTGTCGTGGGCTATGGCCTCGTCAAGCACGGATTTGGTTTTTTCAAATTGTTCGCACCGGCGGGCCTGCCGGTTTGGATGTACCCGCTGATCATCCCCATCGAATTGGTTTCTTTTTTGTCACGGCCTATCAGTTTAGCCGTTCGGTTGTTCGCCAATATGATGGCAGGACACGCGCTGATGAAAGTATTTGCTAGCTTTGTGGTAATGATGGGGAGCGCCGGTGGCCTGTTGGCTGCATTTGCCATTATCCCTTTGCTCGCCAATTCAGCCGTGATTGGATTGGAATTTTTGATTGCCTTTTTACAGGCTTATGTGTTCGCTTTGCTCACTTGCATTTATTTGAATGATATTGTGCATGAACATGTTGGCCATTAGTTTATAACCCTCAACTTCACTTTAATTTCTAGGAGAACTACATTATGGAAGCAGAAGCTGCAAAATACATCGGTGCGGGCCTTGCCTGTATAGCTCTAGCTGGTGCTGCGATTGGGCTTGGTACCATTTTTGGCAACTATCTTTCCGGCGCTTTGCGCAACCCATCGGCGGCTCCAGGGCAATTTACAAACTTGTTGATCGGCTTTGCCTTGACCGAGTTTACCGGCCTTTTGGGTTTTGTGATGGGCATGATTATCCTGTTCGCCGTGTAATTCGTTGGTGATGGATCCCATTGCCTTACGAGCTATAACAAGGACAAATAATGTTGCTTTTTCTCGAAGACTTGAACGTGACAGCTGAACAATCTCTAGCCAAGGCAGAGTTTACCGGTGGTATGCCGCAACTGGATTTTGCCAGCTATCCCAGCCAAATTTTCTGGCTGGCGATTGCGTTTGGCATTTTGTATGTCGCGTTAAGTCGTCTTCTTATTCCGCGAATTGGGGGCGTCCTAGAAGAGCGGCGTGACCGGATTGCAGATGATCTTGATGTGGCGGCCCGCATGAAAATTGATGCGGATGCGGCCCTTGTCGCCTATGAGAAAAGCTTGAAAGATGCGGCCGCTCGCGCCCATGTCATCGCGGCCGAAAACCGCAACAAGATCAATATGGAAATCGCGACCGAGATAGAGGCGCAGGACTTGAAACTGGCTGAAATTGCAGCAAGCGCCGAAGCTGAAATCTCCCAAGCCCAACAAAAAGCCCTATCCAATGTGGCGACATTGGCCAATACTGCGGTCAAAGAGATGATAACAAAATTAACCGGCACCAAATTAAGCGCAACTGACATCACCAAAGCCATGACATCTGTGGCAGGAAAAAACTGAGCCAATTATGATTGTTTTTGCTTCTGACCCCGATGGCCCGCCCCTTGAGTTATTTCTTGGATTGATTGATCTAAGCAATGCAACACATTGGGTCTTTGTATCATTGCTGCTTTTTATAGCGCTATTGCTCTGGAAAAAAGTCCCGGCATTGTTGGCAAAATCTCTGGATGCTCGCGCCGATGCCATTCGTGCTGAATTGGATCAAGCCCGTCAATTGCGCGAAGAGGCCCAAGAATTGTTGGCCTCCTATACGCGTAAGCAGCGAGCGGCGGAAAAAGAAGCCGATGCCATCATCGCGCAAGCCAAAAAAGAAGCCCGATTATATGGTAATGAAATGCGGGTTAAATTAAGCGAACAATTAGAGCGTCGAGCCGAAATAGCCAAGCATCGGATTGCGCAAGCCCAAGTGCAAGCTGAGACATTGGTTCGCGATAAAGCGATTG
Source organism: Robiginitomaculum sp. (assembly GCA_016763185.1). GTDB lineage: Bacteria > Pseudomonadota > Alphaproteobacteria > Caulobacterales > Maricaulaceae > Robiginitomaculum_B. The sequence goes on from JAESUG010000123.1 coordinate 18,725, forward strand.
ATCTGGCCGTGGCGGCAACGACGATTGCGTTGGAAACATCGGTTCCAGTGGCCACAAAAACCAAATTACTTGATACTGGGATCAAGGAATTATCGTCACGACTTTGATGTAAGGGCAAGCTAGGGGTAAGAACGTCACCCGCTTTGCGATGATCACCCATCCCGGTTCTTAGGTTTAATCCGGGGTCCAGTTTTTTGGAAAATTTTCATGTGGATAGAAGAGCTGGACCCCGGCTCGGAGGCCGGGGACCGGGGTGTGGGAAGAATGGTTGCTATACCAACTTCTCGTGTTTGCTAAAATAACAGAATCCCGGTTTGCACCGAGGTGACGGCTTTATGCAGTATGTTTATGTAAAACTAGCCCTAGCTTGATTTGCTGCGAAACGGGCGCAATTCGCGAAATTTACGGCTGAATTTCCGATATTGGCGTGGGGCTTCGGGATAGCGCTCTTTTAGTTTTTCCAACCCGTTTTTGGCTTTGTCTGAATTATTGGTCAATACCACCAGACCGGCAACGGTAACAATTCCGCCAATGGGAATGGGCAGCGGAATAAGCGGTATACCAACTGCGATTAGGCAAACCCCGCCGGCTGCTTTTAAGCGGCGGGTGTTTTTATGGGATAATTTGAAATGGGACAATCTGAAAACTTGGCGCCGCATATATGTACTCCTACTGCGCCCCCTAGCGCTTGTTCCAAAATAAGCATGTGGAATAAAAATTCAAATCACCATTTGGTGAACTTACTTTATTACGGCTTCCAAGTTAGCACTGGATTACGGGCGGCTTGGGTTTCATCTAGCCGTCTCATTGGTGCGGTGAGGGGGGCTTGGGTGAAGCGGGTGACATCACCGGATTTGGCAGCTTTGGCCAGCTCTAGCATGGTATCGGCGAATTGGTCCAAGGAATGCAGCGATTCTGTTTCTGTCGGCTCCACCAGCATTGCGCCGTGCACCACCAAAGGGAAATACATGGTCATCGGGTGATAGCCCTCATCGATCAATGCCTTGGAAAAATCGAGCGTCGACACCCCGGTGCCCTGCAAAAAACGGTCATCAAACAAGGCTTCATGCATGCAGGTTCCGGCAAATGCCGGACTAAATTCGTGCTGTAATCGCGCCAGCAAATAATTGGCATTGAGTACGGCATCCTCGGAAACTTGGCGCAAGCCATTACCGCCATGGCTCATCATATAGGTCAAAGCCCGCACGAACATGCCCATCTGTCCATGAAACGCGCACATCCGGCCAAAGGCGGCCTCGGATTGTTCAGGGTGCTCGGCCAGAGCAAAACCAGTGGCCCTATCACCAGTAACAAATGCCAAGGGCGCAAAGCGGGCCAACCTAGACGATAAAACCGTAGGTCCAGCCCCCGGACCCCCGCCACCATGCGGGGTGGAAAATGTCTTGTGCAGGTTGATATGCATGGCATCAACACCAAGATCGCGGACCCGACATTTGCCCATAATGGCGTTGAGATTCGCCCCGTCGCAATAAAAATAACCGCCATGTTCATGCACCAAATCAGCGATTTCCTTGATATCCGTTTCAAACAAGCCGCAGGTATTGGGATTGGTCAACATGATGGCCGCAATGTCGGGCCCAAGCTTGGCGCGAAACGCGGCCATATCGACCCGGCCACCGGCATTGGCTGGAATTTCGTCAATGACAAACCCACATGCGGCTGCCGTTGCCGGGTTGGTGCCGTGGGCGCTGGTCGGGACCAATACTCGTTTTCGTTGTTCTAATTCGCCTTTTTCCTCGATAGCGGCGCGGATGCACATCATGCCGCACATTTCGCCATGCGCCCCGGCTTTGGGCGACAGGGCCACCGCGTCCATGCCGGTGATCTGCAACAACCAATAGGACACTTGGTCCATCAAGCCCAACGCACCTTGAACGGTAGATACCGGTTGCAAGGGATGAATGTCGGCAAATCCAGCCAATCGCGCCAGTTTCTCGTTCAGACGTGGATTATGCTTCATGGTGCACGAGCCCAGCGGATACAGGCCCAGATCAATCGCATAATTGCGCTGCGACAACCGGACATAATGGCGCAAGGTTTCCGGCTCGCTAAGGCCAACCAAGCCTGTGGGTGTTGTTCTTGCTAGGGAACCAAGGCGGTCTGGTTGATCGGTGAGTACTTCGAGGTCAACGCCGGATGTATTGGCGTGGCCAACTTCGTATAACAAGCCTTCTTCTTGCAGTAGGGCGCTGGCAAATTTTGCGGAATTTTGCGTGGGCTTAGGGCGGGTGGCGCGATCTTGAGTATACCGGTTCATGATAAAATCTCCGCCAGAGCTGTGGAGAAATCGTTCATGTCTTGCTCGGTATTGGTTTCAGTGGCAGCAATAATCAATAGATCGTCCATGACACCTGGCCCAAATAAACGTGCCGCCGGAACACCGCCCAAAATGCCTTTGGCGGCTAGTTTTTCGATCACTTCAGTGGCATTCGCCGGCAGTCGCAACGTGAACTCGTTAAAGAAGGTTGGGGTTAACAAAGTAACGCCGGGTATGGCACCCAACTGATCGGCCAAAGCACAAGCTTTTTGATGATTTAACATGGCCAAATGGCGTAAGCCTTTGTCGCCCAATAAGGCTAGGTGAATGGTAAAGGCCAAGGTACACAGTCCGGAGTTGGTGCAAATATTTGAGGTGGCTTTTTCACGGCGGATATGCTGTTCGCGGGTCGATAAGGTCAGCACAAAGCCGCGTTTTCCATCGGCATCCACGGTTTGTCCGGCAAACCGGCCCGGTGCTTGGCGAATAAATTTTCGTTCATCCCGGCACGCCAACAAACCTACATATGGCCCACCAAAATTTAGTGCATTGCCAATTGACTGGCCTTCGGCGGCAACGATATCAGCACCCATTTCGCCGGGTGATTTGAGCAAGCCCAGGGACACCACTTCGGTGTTTACTGCGATCAATAACGCGCCTTGGGCATGAGCGGCGGCCGCCAAGGGTTCCAGATCAACCACTTCACCAAATACATTGGGGGATTGCACCACAATACAGGCGGTGTCGGCGTCGATACGCTTTATAAGCTCAGCATCTCGGCCAATGCCGGGGGGTAGGGCGGTGGTTTTCACCCCTAACGTATGGGTCAAGGTTTGGGTGGCGGCGCTGTAATGGGGGTGCAGGCCGCTAGCCAATAGGCATGTATTGCGTTTGGTAATTCGAGCTGCCATCAACACGGCTTCGGCACAGGCGGTGGAGCCATCATACATCGAGGCATTGGCCACGCCCATGCCGGTGATTTGTGCAACTTGGGTTTGAAATTCAAACAAGGTTTGCAGTGTGCCTTGGGCAATTTCGGGTTGATAGGGGGTGTAGGCCGTTAAAAATTCCGAGCGTTGGATAAGATGATCGACACTGGCCGGCACATGGTGGCGATAGGCCCCGGCACCGCAAAAGAACGAAGCTGACCCTGCCGACACATTCTGGGCCGCTAGTTTGCTAAAATGTCGCTCCACTGATTGTTCGGACGCGTGGTTTGGCAAACCAGCTAAGCCGTTGTCCAAACGGGCGCTGGGCGGAATATCGGTGAACAGTTCATCAATATGTTTCACACCGATACGATCACGCATTTTGGCGCGATCATCATCATCTAACGGTAAATAACGCATCGAAGTTACAGTCCTTTTACAAATTCATCATAAGCAGATTTGTTCATCAAACTGGCTAGTTCTTCGGGGTTGGACAGGGTCATTTCAAAGAACCAACCGGCCCCTTGTGCGTCTTCGTTGACAGTTTCGGGGGTGTCTTCGAGCGCTTCATTGTTGGCGGTAATGGTGCCACTTACCGGGGCGTAAATCTCGCTGGCAGTTTTTACACTTTCAACCACAGCCACTTCGTCTTGTTGCTTCACATTGCGTCCCGCATCGGGTAGTTCGACAAACACAATGTCGCCGAGCTGTTCTGCCGCGTAAGGAGTAATGCCAACTTTGGCAGTGCTGCCCTCAACGGCCAGCCATTCATGATCCTCAGAATAATAAATTTCAGCCATGTTTCACGTTCCTTTTCCTCGATAATAATTTTGTTGCACAAAGGGAAGTTTGACCACTTTGGCCGGGTGGGCGCGCCCGCGTATGATGAGATCAAGCTGGGTACCCATGGCCGCATGATCGGCGCCGACATAACCCATCGACACCGGCCCACCAAAGCTGGGGCCAAAACTACCGGACGTGATACGGCCAACCTCTGCGCCACCAACCTGAATTTCAGTGCCTTCGCGGGCCGGGGCTTTGCCTAAGGGTTGGATGCCAACGCGTTTTTGGTTTGGGTTGTTGGCTAATTCGGCCAAAATCCGCGCCGCACCGGGAAAATTTGCCTGCTCGCGGCGCAGCTTTGGCACGGCCCAGGCCAAGCCAGCCCCAATTGGCGTATGGCTTTCATCAAAATCATGACCTGACAAACACAGCCCGACCTCAAGGCGCAAACTGTCCCGTGCGCCGAGCCCGATGGGTTGCACCCGTTCATCGCTTAGAATTTCGCGGACAATGGCTTCGGCGTGTTCGCCGGGCAACGATATTTCAAACCCGTCCTCGCCGGTATAGCCCGAACGCGATACCATCACATCATGGCCAAATAACGAAAAATGCCCGCATTGCATAAACACCATATCACACGCTGCCGGCATGAATTTGGCAAATATTTTGGGCGTTTTTGGCCCTTGTACCGCAATCAACGCGCGGGTTTCCAACGGTTCGAGGTCCATCTGTCCGGCCAAAGCGCTGGTAATGCGCGCATAGTCTTTTTCTTTGCACGAAGCATTGACCACCAACACCAACCCATCATCATCGGGCCGGGACACCATCAGGTCATCAATGATCCCACCATCTTCGTTGAGTAATACGGTATAGCGCTGCATATTGGCGGGTAGGCCTTGCATATCGCCGGGGACCAATTGTTCCAACGATTTGGCCGGGTCCGCGCCACGCAGTCTGGCTTGCCCCATATGCGAAACATCGAACAAGCCGCAATTCTCACGGGTCCATAAATGCTCGGCGCGGACACCGGGTGCAAACTGTACCGGCATGGAATAGCCAGCAAATGGCACCATTTTGCCGCCCAGTTCTTCCATGAGATCGGTCAGCGGTGTTTGTAATAATTTGGGTTCGTTCATAAGTAGGGGACTCGCATTGGCACAGGGTAAGAGCATTGTTGCTCTAGGGTTTTCTGTGCCCCCGCTGTCCTTGGAACCTGAGAGATTCACTTAAAAGCCCAAGGCTTAAGCTTACTCCGTCGGTGTGCCAATGTACCGGCACTTTCCAGCGTTTCGTTCCCTATTCGCGGTCCATTTACCTGAGAGTTTCCGGGGCGGTTGCTCCTTCGGTAGCCAACTTAGCTTCTCCCGCGAAAGGGAGTATTTGGGTTTTAGATGTGATTCTTTATCCCAAACAGATTTTTTCTAACAAAAATTTGCCAACAACACAATCGAAACTACATCCGTTGCGGCGTTTCTATCCCTAAAATTTGCAAACCAGTTTCCAATTGCCGAAGCGTGACAGCAACCAAGGCAACCCGTGAGGCAATAATGGCTTGGTCATCGCCAACCAAAACTTTGCAATTGGTATAAAAGCGCGAGAACACTTGCGCCAGATCATATAAATGTTCACATAAAATATGAGGTGCCCGTTTTGCGAGCGCACCTTGCAGCGCATGGTCAAAGCTATCCAAGGTCAACACCAAAGCAATTTCTTCGTCGGCAGTAGGCGTAATAACGCCAGCCTGCACGTTTTGTTGCGCAGCCTTACGCAGCACCGATTTCATCCGAACCGCCGCATACAATAAATACGGGCCAGTTTTGCCTTCAAACGAGGTAAAGCGTTCCAAATCAAACATATAATTGGTGGTGCGGACATTTCGAAGATCGGCAAATTTGATGGCTGCCAAGGCGATTTTACGGACAATATCAGCGCGTTCGCTTGAGTCAAAATCAGCAGCAATACCGGCCTCCAACATCCGCGCTTCGGCAGCGGCTTCGGCCATATCCATCAGGTCCGCAAGGCGCATAACCCCACCGGCACGGGTTTTAAACGGCTTCCCATCAGGGCCGTTGACCGTGCCAAATCCGATATGCTCAAGCTGTTCGCGTTTGAACAAACCGGTGCGATCGGCGGCGCGAAACACCTGTTCGAAATGTTCGGCTTGGCGTTGATCAACAACGTAAAGCACCAAATCGGGTTGCAAATTGGTTTTACGGTCGAGCAATGTCGCCAGATCCGTGGTGCCATACAACGCAGCCCCGGCACTGGATAACAAGATCAGGGGCGCAATATCCTTGGTGTCGGTTGCAAGCGCTATATGGATAACCAGTGCGCCCTCGCTTTGTTCGGGAATACCTTGGGACTTAAATTGCTCGATCATGCCCGCGATTAACGGGTCAACATCCGACTCGCCTTTC
>JAESUG010000124.1 GCA_016763185.1 Robiginitomaculum sp.
TCGCGAGCGCCCGACTGGGCGTCGGGCGGTCAGCCCGCCTCACCTACGGCGCACCCTTCGCGCCGTGAGATAAAAAGTAGCAAAGAAAGATGGCCCTAAAGCCCCGAATACCCCAACCCGCGATCAGCTCCGAACCAATCCCAAGCCAACATGCTCGCGAGCGCCCGACTGGGCGTCGGGCGGTCAGCCCGCCTCACCTACGGCGCACCCTTCGCGCCGTGAGGTAAAGAATGGTGGTCCCGGCGCGATTCGAACGCGCGACCCCCAGATTCGGAATCTGGTACTCTATCCAGCTGAGCTACGGGACCATTGTGGTTGGTACTATTACCGGCAATCGTTGTTTCGTCTACTTCTCTCGTCGGCGGAAGAGGTCTAACCGAAGCGATTGCCGCAAGCAACGCCATTTGTCCGAAAACTTGCGAGTTCAATGAAATTGGTGTTGATCAGGAGGCTTGGCGGGAGGTCAAGGACAAGAATACGTCTTCGAGGTCCGGCTCTGCGGTTTGCAGGTCTGAAATACTGATCCCGCTTGCTTGGACCAATTGGATCAAGCTGGCAACGCCGTGTTCGCGAGTCCGGTAGCGAATGGTCAGCACCCCAGCTGGATCAAGAGATGCATCGAGCCCGCGTAATTTTGCCGGAATTTTGGTCAGTTTCTCGGTGGGGTGAATGGTCAGGGTTTTGTGATCAAGGCGTTTTAGCAAGGTGTCTTTGTCTTCGCAGGCGACGACTTCGCCATGATTGATAATGGCGATTTTATCGCATAACTCTTGGGCCTCTTCGAGATAATGGGTGGTGAGGATAATGGTCGCTCCGCGTTGGTGCAGATCGCGCACATAGTCCCAAAGCTGGCGGCGCAGTTCAATATCCACCCCGGCAGTAGGTTCGTCTAATACCAAGACCGGTGGGCTATGGACCAAGGCTTTGGCGATCAGTAATCGTCGTTTCATACCGCCGGAGAGCGCCCGAACATAGGCACCTGCTTTGTCGGCCAAGCCCATGGCTTCGAGAATTTCCATCGAGCGCCGTTCCGACTTGGGCACACCATAGAACCCGGCTTGGTATTCGAGACTTTCAATTGGGGTAAAAAACGGGTCCATGTTGATCTCTTGTGGCACGACCCCGATGGCGGCTCTGGCTTGGCGCGGGTTGGCGTCGATATCAACACCCCATATTTCACCAGTGCCGCCGGTTTTACGGACTAAGCCGGCAAAAATATTGATCAATGTCGATTTTCCAGCACCATTGGGGCCGAGCAATCCAAAGATCGACCCGCGCGGAATATCCAAACTCACGCCGTTTAGGGCTTTGACAGGGGCTAGGCCTTTTTGGGCTGGATAGGTTTTTTCTAACCCAATAGCACGCAATGCAAATTCTGGTAATTTAGGTGCTGTTCCCAACAAAAATCCCTCCGTCGCGCCATTATGCGATATTGACCAACTGCGCGAGGTGCATAAGTATGCGGATCATCAGGTAACAACAAGCGGGCGAACATAAAAAACATGGCAAATACCAAACAAAATCCACGAAGCCAAGCGCTTGATACAATCGTGACTAGCTCACGGGTTTCTTGTGATGGCGGCGGTGGTGTTTCTGGCCACCCCAAAGTGTATTACGATCTAAACGACGACGGCGAAGCTTGGTGCTTTTATTGCTCGAAACATTTTATCCGCAAAGGCTCTGCGGCAGACAAAACCTAAGCCCAGGCCGCATTGGTAATACATATCGGCGCATTCATCATTTCGGCAGAAGTTGCTAGCTAGTTCTTTTTACAATCATAGCATGACAAAACTGGATATCGATTTGCATTGGAATAACGAGTGGGGTGCAATGCTTCACACAAAATTTACTGGTAAAATAGTCGCGAATTGGGCAAGGTGGGTGGCTGGACCAATCATAATCAAACAGACTTAGGGGAGAAGATCATGAAAATCTTACAATGGGCTTTGGTTATTCTGTTGGCGGGTTTTTTGGTTTTTATGGGCGTGCAAAAATTTGGCGGGCCAAATCCGGTGTTCTCTTATATCGCGGCCACGACCGGCTTGGGTTTATTTGAGCCGTGGGTTCGAATGGTAACCGGGGTGATGGAAATTATGGCAGCGGTATTGCTGTTGGTGCCGCGTACCCGGATACTTGGTGGCTTGTTAAGTATTGCTGTGATCGGCGGTGCTATTGCGTTTCATTTGTCGCCATTCTTGGGCATCAACGCACCAATCGCGTTTGATGCGGACGGCGAGTATGTCAAAAGCTCCGCACTATTTTTTATGGCGGTAGGCTTTTTTGCGATTAGTTTGGTTTTGATGTATATCCAATATCGCGGGAAAAAACCGACCCAAAAACCCCAAAAATAACGTCTTGCACCTTATGGTGACGGTTGGTTAAGGAAAACTTGCGACAGTCCGGCATCTGTTTACCTACCGGAGCCAGCTAAATGGGACCTGTTGCACTTGCTCAATTAGAACCGATACCCGAACCAGCACCGGTTGGTCGGGCGCGGGCCGCTTTGGTCAAGCGACTTTCGGATTTGGTTTGTTTACCAGAAACTCGAATTTCACCGGTTGAGCGGCATATGGCTGGTGATTTGCTGATGGATATGTTGCGCGAATCAGAGCCGATTTTGCGAGCCAAATGCGCCAAAAGAGTAGCGGGCTTGGCCGATGCCCCGCCTTTATTGTTACGGATGTTGGCCAGCGACAATATTGAGATCGCCACGCCAATACTCGAAGATAGTTCGTCGATCTCAGATGCTGACCTGGTGGTTGCGGCTACATCCGGTGGGATGAAACACCGCATCATTATTGCGCGCCGTCGCCATGTAAGTGAATTGGTCGCCGAGGCACTGGTGTCTCATGGCGAAGCTCCAGTAGCCAAAGCATTATTGCAAAACAAAGGTGTATTATTATCTAATCACGCCTTGGAACGCATGGTTGAACTGACCAAAGCGCATACAGATTTATGCCATTTTCTATTGTCTCGTCCTGAGCTGCGCCCCAGTCAGGGCTTTACGTTGTTTTGGTGGGCCAATCGTGAAGACCGTAAACGTATTTTTCTACGATTTTCGGTGGACCGGGTGTTGATGCAAGAAACAACCGAAGGGGTGTTTAAGCTTAATTCTGACGAAAACTGGCAAGACCCATTGGTTCGTAAGGCCATGCAGTTTATTGAGCGCCGTCAACGTAACCGCGCCGCCATCGAGAAAAGCCCCTATGATAGTCTTGAAGATGCCATTGATGCTGCGGTTGCAAGCCTGGACGTAAAACTGGTTGAAGAAATCTCTTATTTGTCAGGAATTAAGCCAATTACAGGGGCTAGACTTTTAGCTGATGCTGGCGGCGAGCCGGTGGCCATTTTGTGTAAAGCGACCGGCCTAAAGCGAGACTATCTGATGAAACTGTGGACGGCGGTACAACGCAATACCGGTGACAGCTCCGGTCATGGCGAGGGACAAGAGCGAGTGCTCTACACGTTTGACACCATGTCATCAAACAAGGCGCAAACTGTGCTAAGGTATTGGAACTGGGCGCTAAGTTCATCCTTGTCCAATGAGCTACAGCGCCGTATTCGAACTGGAGAAATGGGTGACACATCCGATTTGAGTACTCCGGAGCGCACCGCCTCGCTGGTTTTTGGGGTTTAAATTAGTCCATTTTATTGCCCCGCACGAAAAGCGTGTGCAAAGTTCCGAAAAGACTCGCAATCAAACTTTTCTTAGGTAGACTTCGCGAGCTTCGTCTCGAGGATGAAGCGATAAACAGAGGGTGTACAGAGGGTGTAATGGGGCTTGGGAAGTTTATAGGATACCTCGTGTCACTGAGCGCGATGCTGGTGGCTTTGTGGCTGACCTTGTCTGGCTATTTTGATAAACCATTATTGCTGTCATTGGGCGCGGTGTCCGTGGGGATCACTGTGTTGTTGGTGCTGCGGATGCGTATTTTGGATGATGAGGCCTCGCCCTATCACCGGCTGTTTGGCTTGGTTGGTTTTTGGGGCTGGCTGTTGGTGGAAATTATTAAGTCCAGTTTGATTGTTTCTAAAAATATTTTGCGCCCTGAAATGCTGTTAACCCCGCGCATGGTTCGGGTAAAAACTCTTCCTGCCAGTACCTATGGCCGGGTATTGTTTGCCAATTCGATCACGTTGACCCCAGGTACGGTTAGCGTTGACCTTGATGATGATGAGATCATCGTCCATAGCCTGCTCAAAGAAATGACCAACAAGGATGATTTTGCCGAAATGGCTAGACGTTGCGCGCGCGCTGTTGGCGAAAAAGAGTCGATTTCATGATTTTTGTTGTTACGATTATGATGACCGCGGCGATGGCTATGATATTGGCGCGCTTACTTCGCGGGCCGGAATTGTATGACCGAGTATTGGCAGTCAATTCTTTTGGCACCAAAACCGTGTTATTTTTGTGCTTGTTTAGTTTTTTGATTGATCGCCCTGACGGTATAGACATCGCGATTTTATACGCGTTGATGAATTTTATCGGTACCATCGCGGTGTTGAAGTTTTTTCGGTATCGCTCCCTTGATATTGCCTTGGCGCAAATGGCGCTTCGCCGTGCGGTTTCGGGGGAAGATAGATGATTGATATCATGCCCTATTTGGAAATATTACGGTATGTACTGGCTGGCGCTTTATTGTTTGGCGGTGCGGTCTTTATGATTATTGGTGCCGTCGGTATGTTACGGTTACCAGATTTTTATGCCCGTATTCATGCGGCCGGCATAACGGATACATTGGCGACGGTGATGTTGATCGCTGGGATGATGCTGCATAGCGGTTTTACGCAGACCACCGCCAAATTAGCTCTGGTCGCGATATTTTTGTTTTTAACTTCACCAACCGCAACCCATGCCGTGGCCAATGCTGCACACAAGGCGGGTTTAAAGCCTCGCTTGGGCAAAGTGCAACCACCGCACCCGCGTGACAAGATGAAGGGCGCGAAGTGATGGGTTTGGACGTGTCCTTTGATATTTTTATAGTGATTGATCTCATCATCATGTCGATGTTGTTGGTGGTGGGCATTGCGCTGGTTCGGCTGAACAATCTATTTGCGGTTGTGATGTTGTACGGGGTGTATTCCTTGTTGGCGGCGATCTGGTTTGTGTCGTTGGATGCGGTGGATGTGGCCTTTACCGAGGCGGCGGTTGGTGCTGGAATATCAACCGTTTTGATGTTGGGCGCGATGTTGCTCACCTCACGTGAAGCCAAGCCAACGCCAGCATTGCGCCGGTGGCTGTCATTAGGTGTGGTTGGTGTGACGGGTATGGCATTGTTTTATGCTACTTTTGATATGCCAAACTTTGGCGATGCCAATTCTCCAGCCAATAGTTACGTTGGTTTGCAATATATGTACGACACCATCACCGAGGTCGGCGTGCCCAATGTGGTGACCGCAATTTTGGCCAGCTATCGGGCGTTTGATACGTTTGGCGAGGTCGTGGTGGTGTTAACCGCAGGTTTGGGGGTGATGCTCATCCTTGGCATTGGAACCACCCGTACCCGTGATGGTGAAAGCCCACAATCCGGGGACGAAACCACGCAAAGCGCACCGCCGGTTACAACCGTATTGGCTACCGAAAACCATCATATCGTCTTGCAAGTAGTGGCAAAAATTCTCATTCCAATCATTGTGTTATATGCGCTTTATGTACAGTTTCACGGTGATTATGGGCCGGGCGGTGGTTTTCAAGCCGGGGTGATTTTTGCCTCTGCTGTGATTTTGTATTCACTGATTTTTGGCATGGATGAAACGCGCCGTGCCATTCCGGCGAAAGTTGTACAGTTTGGCACAGCTTTGGGCGTGTTGATTTTTGGCGGTCTTGGTTTGGTAACGATCGCAATGGGCGGCAAATTTCTAGATTATGACGTGCTAACCGCGGCTGATCCGATACTTGGGCAACATGTGGGAATATTGATCATTGAGGTCGGTGTCTTGGTTACTGTAGCTTCGGTTATGCTGTCGATTTATTACGGATTTGCCGGACGATATCGCGAACTTAAAGATCAGGATTGGTAGAAAAAGTGGTAGATTTTATTGTCGGGCATTTTAATTATTGGGTGATCATTACTTTGATGATGACCGGGCTATATGTGATTATCTCTACGGGTAATTTGGTGAAGAAATTGGTTGGGCTAGGTGTGTTTCAAACCTCGGTTTTTCAGCTATACATAACTTTAAGTAAAGTCGCAGGTGGCCGCCCGCCAATTTTTGATAAATTACCCGGTTATGGAACCGAAACCAAATATGGTGCTGCGGTGGACCCATTGCTTGGCGTGATATATTCCAATCCATTGCCCCATGTATTGATCTTAACTGCAATTGTGGTCGGGGTATCAACTTTGGCCGTTGGGTTGGCGCTGGTGGTTCGTATTCGTGAGGCTTATGGCTCCATCGAGGGTGACGATATTGATGAGGCTGAATATAAAATTGAAATTGCTTCCTCATGAATTTCATTGAAATGATAACAAATGCTGGCGGCGGACATTTGCTGGCCAATGCACCGGCCTTGGTGGTGGCGATACCGTTGATCGCCGGCGCCGTTGCGGTGGTATTAGGTCATGGCAAATTGGCGTGGGTTTGGTCGGTTCTAATTGCACTCGTTACCTTTGGCTTTAGCTTGATTTTGCTGCAAAGCGTGCTTGGCGGCGAAACCATTACCTATGCCATGGGTAATTGGCCCGCGCCGCTTGGCATTACCTATCATATTGACGCGTTAAATGCGCTGTTGATCTCATTGGTTTCGGCGATGGCATTGCTGGCGTTGCTGTATGGTTGGCCGATGGTAGAGCGCGAGATTGACCCGAAAAAACACGCGATGTTTTTTGGAACCTTTCTACTTTGTGTCGGCGGATTAATTGGTGTCGCCATTGCCGGTGACGCGTTTAATGTCTTTGTATTTCTCGAAGTTTCCTCCATTTCGACCTATGTATTGGTGGCCATGGGCGCACAAAAAAACCGCCAAGCTTTAACCGCGAGCTTTAATTATTTGATTTTGGGCACCATTGGTGCAACGTTTTTTGTCATCGGGGTCGGGCTTTTGTATATGGCCACTGGCACCTTAAATATGGCAGATATCTCAAGGATATTGGCCGATAGCGAAGGTAATCGCGTGGTGCGGGCGGCGTTTGCGTTTATCGTCATCGGGCTTGGGCTAAAGACGGCGATGTTCCCCTTACATACCTGGCTGCCCAATGCCTATACGTTCAGCCCAAGCATGATCGGGGTGTTCCTAGCCTCCACCGCCACCAAGGTTGCGTTTTATATCCTGATCCGGTTCTTGTTTTCGGTGTTTCACGCTGGGGCTTCGTTTGAAACTGCAATGTTCGATTTTGTGTTGGCGCCAATGGCCATGGTGGCGATGATTGTTTGTTCGGTACAGGCTAGTTTCCAGTCGGATGTGCGCCGATTATTGGCCTATTCTTCCGTTGCGCAGGTCGGGTATATGTTGCTCGGCTTGTCCCTTGGCACGGCGGCGGGGCTGGCGGCTGGGTTGCTACATATGTTTAATCACGCGCTGATGAAGGGCGCGCTCTTTATGGCGGTTGGCTTGGCTGGTTTGGGGTTGGGCATTACGCGGGTGAACGAGCTGCGCGGGCTAGGCAAAACCATGCCGTTGGTGGCTGCGGGTTTGACGGTGGCGGGATTGTCGTTGATCGGTGTGCCATTAACCGCTGGGTTTATCAGTAAATATTATTTGGTAATTGCGGTGCTGGAGCGCGGCTGGTGGTGGGCGGTGGTTGCAATTGTGGTTAGCTCGGTCTTGGCGATTTTCTATGTGGGCCGGATGATCGAAGCCATGTATTTACAAAACCCACCAACCCCAAGCGCGGCGCACGAAAGCGATCCGCCCATACAAGTACGCTCGCCGGTCCTCTCGATGGCAGCACTATATGTGTTGGTGATCGGCAGTGTCTGGTTCTTTTTTGACCCGTCATTGCCCAAAGGTTTGGCTGATACGGCGGCGGGGCTATTGATCGGCGGGGGCGGCCTATGAGCTGGACACCGGAACTGGGGTTAAGCCTGTTGCTGATTTTGCCGGGCTTGGGCTTTGCTGGCATTGTGCTGGCTAGCAAAGCGCCGAATATTCGTGATGGCATCAACTTGCTGATGGGTGCGTTATTGCTGGCCAATGTAGTGGCTTTGGTCAATGTGGTCGGCACCGGGGCGCGACCTTCATTGATGCTGACCGATTTGGGTGGCGGCTTGGCCTTGCAGTTTACCTTGGAGCCATTGGGCGCGGTATTTGCGGCAATTGCCAGCAGTCTATTTTTGTTGAACACCATTTACGGCATTGGCTATATGCGCGCCAATAAGGCCAAAAACCAAACTCGATTTTTTGCCTGTTTTGCCATTGCTATTGGGGCGGCAATGGGAGTTGCAGCATCGGGAAATATGCTGACCTTGTTTGTGTTTTACGAGGTTCTAACCCTGTCAACTTTCCCGTTGGTTACCCATAATGGCGACGAAAAAGCCCGGCGCGGCGGGCGGATATACCTAGCGATTTTGATGGCTGCATCCATTGGGCTATTGCTACCGGCCGTGATCGCTAGTCAAGTATTTGCTGGCACCACCGACTTTATGGTCGGCGGTTTCCTAAGCGGGCATGTCGGGCCCGTGGTGGCAGGTGTATTATTGGTATTGTATACGTTTGGTATTGCCAAGGCTGCATTGTTTCCGGTGCATATGTGGTTGCCCAATGCGATGGTTGCCCCAACCCCGGTCAGTGCGTTTTTACATGCGGTGGCGGTGGTCAAGGCCGGTGTCTTTACCATGATCAAAATGGTGGTCTATGTGTTTGGCATTGACATGGTCCAAGCTTCACCTGTGGCGCATTGGTTGGCCATATTGGCCGGGATCACAATTGTGGTGGCCTCATTGATTGCCTTGAGTAAGGATAACTTAAAAGCGCGGCTTGCGTGGTCAACCATTGGCCAGTTGGCCTATGTCACCTTGGGGGCGATGATTGCCACGCCGTTGGCGTTAATGGGTGCTGCGTTACAAATTATCATGCATGCGTTTGGCAAGATCACGTTGTTTATGTGCGCGGGCGCTGTGTATAGCGCCAACCAGACCACTGATATTTCCAAAATGAACGGCATGGGCAAAGTCATGCCCTTGGTATTTATCGCCTTTTTTGTCGGTTCATTGTCGATCATTGGCGTACCGCCCTTTGCGGGCGCTTGGCCGAAATTGGTGTTGCTGATGGGGATGACCAGTGCGGGTGATCGTTGGTTGATGGTGGCGTTGGTTTTGTCATCCTTGTTGAATATTTTGTATTTGCTGCCGGTTGCGGTGAACGCGTTCATGAAAAAACCGAACCCAGCCATGGTTGCAACCTTACCCGCGAGTAAGCCGCCATTATTAACCGTATTGCCACCGATGCTAACGGCGTTTTGCACATTGGTGTTATTTTTTATGGTAGGCCCGATCATGAATTATCTACGACCAGTATTTGAAGGAGGCGGTTTGTGACCCATCCAAAAGAACCTAAAACGCGCAAGCCTGCTACCAAGGCAAAGCCGGCACGCAAGCTTGCGGCCACACCCGAAGCAAAACTCGCCGACGATGGTATCCATCCGGCGGCTCGGCCCTTTTTGTGGCTGGGTGCTCATCAGGTACAGCGTGGCTTTATGTGGGTTATTGGCGCCTTGGCATTGATTTTTGTTGGCACCGATTTTCTTCATCATCGCTATGGCTATTTTTCATGGGATGGCACGTTTGGCTTTTACGCTTGGTATGGATTTTTATCCTTTGCTTTTGTGGTGTTGATGGGTTGGCCGTTGCGTAAATTAACGAGCCGGCCTGAGAATTATTATGGCGACGAGGACAAGCCAGATGAGTGAATTGTTCGCCGGCCCGATGAACCCGGCCTTTGCCCTGATATTGGCTGGGCTGTTGATGGCGTTCATCCCCGATTGGCGGGTCCGCAAATTTATCGCATTGGCTGGCCCAGTGCTGGCCCTTTGGCTCTGGTTACAGGTTGGGGTTTTTGGCAGTACGGGCGGCATTCATATTGCGGCCATTGGGCTTGATCTAGAACCCTTTCGCTTCGATGGTTTATCGCGAATTTGGGCGTTGATCTTTATTATTGCGGCGTTCATCAACGCTCTTTACGCGCTTCATGATCACGATCAGGTCCAAGATGCGATGGCGGCCATGTACGGTGGCGCAGCTATCGCCGCGGTGTTTGCGGGCGATTTGCTGACCTTGTTTGTGTTTTGGGAGCTCACCGCCATTACGTCTGTATTTTTGATCTGGCGGGCTGGAACCGAAGCTTCTAGGCAAGCCGGAATACGGTATCTGGTGATGCATGTCGGCTCCGGTATCTTGTTGTTAATAGGCGCTGTGCTGCTGCAAAGCGAAACTGGAAGCTGGGCATTTGAACATATCGGACTGGAAAGTGGTCTGGCTGGCTGGCTGATATTTATCGGTTTTGGCATCAAAGCGAGCTTTCCATTTTTGCATAGTTGGTTGCAAGACAGTTATCCAAAAGCAACTGTTACTGGGACCGTGGTCCTCGCCTCGTTTACCACCAAAATGGCGATTTATGCGTTGGCCAGAGGTTTTGCCGGGGAAGACATCTTGATTTATATCGGCGTGGCGATGGCCGTGTTCCCGGTGTTCTTTGCTGTGGTTGAGAATGACTTGCGGCGGGTATTGTCGTTTTCGCTCACCAACCAATTGGGCTTTATGGTGGTCGGCATTGGCATTGGCACGACGCTGGCCATAAACGGCACAGCGGCGCAGGTCTTTGCCCATGTATTGTTCAAAGGCCTACTGTTTATGAGTATGGGGGCCGTATTGTACCGGGTTGGCACGACCAAGGCATCCGAATTGGGCGGGCTATTTCGTTCGATGCCGTTTTCTGCTTTGTTCTGCCTGATCGGAGCTGGCTCGATTTCAGCGTTTCCGTTTTTATCGGCCTTTGTTACCAAGGCATTGATTTTGGCCGCAGTTGCCGATGAAGGGCACTGGATTGTCTTGGGGCTGTTGATCTTTGCTTCCGCCGGGGTGATGGAACATGCCGGGATTAAAATTCCATATTTTGCGTTCTTTGCTCACGATAGTGGGAAACGCCCCAAAGAAGCGCCATGGAATATGTTATTGGCGATGGGGATAGCGGCTTTCTTGTGTGTGTTCTTAGGCATTAATTATGGTTGGTTGTATGACTTACTGCCGTATCCGATCATCTATGAGCCGTATACCTTTGGCCATATTGTCGGCCAGATGCAGTTGTTATTGGCGGCGATATTTGCGTTTGCATTATTGCTTCGTATTGGGTGGTACCCATCAGAAGTGCGGTTGACGATTTTAGATATCGACTGGTTCTGGCGTAAACCGATAAAAAGCTTTTTGCTATGGCTGAACGCGGTTTCGGATCGAATGATTGCGGCCATTCAGGTGCATCTCGGCAAACAAATAGACGGTGCAGGTCGGGCATTGGCTTCGATTTTAAGTCCATATGGTAGTGTCGCGCGCTTGGTGCCCCGTGGCGTTTTGGTCGGTTGGGCTGCGGCGTTTTTGGCATTGGCGTTGCTTACGGTTTATCTTGCTCAGTAAATTGAATGCCGTGAAGTTATAGCTCTGATTAAAAGAGTTGTAGAATTAATCTGTGAGTTTCAATACTTGTATGGAGAATAGTATAACATAGTTCTTTGGCTTTACTGGGCGGTATTACGTATAGCTGTCAGAAGTCATTGCTTTGCACGAAAAGAACATCTAGTTTACTTTGTCATAAAGTGTTTTGAGAAAAGCCATGACCGAAAATACGAATATCCTTAATTTAACAGCCAATATGGTCGCAGCCTATGTGGGCAATAATGCCCTAGCTTCTAAGGAATTACCGGACTTGATTCGAAACGTCCATGGCGCTTTGATGGCGAGTATGGAGCTGGAATCCGAAGTCGATAGTCTACCTAGCAAACCGGCGGTACCGATCGGAAAATCGGTTTTTGAAGATCATATTATCTGCCTAGAAGATGGTCAGAAATTTAAATCTCTCAAACGCCATTTGCGCGCAAAATATGATATGTCGCCGGATGAATACCGGCAAAAATGGGGCTTGGCGGGAACCTACCCCATGGTTGCACCCGAATATGCTAGAACCCGATCGGCACTGGCTCGCCAGAACGGCCTCGGGCGGCACCACAAGAAAGAAACTTAAGCTTTTAACGTATCTACACATTCGCAATTGGTGGATGGCTTGTGACTTTTTTGACTCACAATTTAGCAAAGAGACAAATTTGATTGCCGTTATGCGATATTACGGAGCTACCCCCTTGCGTTGATTCCATTGATTAACAGATATTAACCAAACGAATCACGAATGCGACAACCTAATCAGGATGTTACAAAGAGGGGGGATTATGGCACAGCTTGGATCTATGTTTCGAAGTCAATTGGTGTTTGATAAACAACGAGTGTTGTTTGATTACTGGCAAAGCAAGTGCACGGATGAAGCCTTGCCAAGACGTTCGGATATCTCGCCGTTGGATTTTGTTCCCTTCCTACCAATGGTTTCATTAATCGAAGTTGGTGGTGAACCGCACGCCCGTGACTATCAAGTTCGCCTAGCGGGCACCGGACTGTACACGGTGTATCATCGGGAAATTACTGGAATGAAACTAGAAGAAATACATGAAGCAAAGTCTGGTGACTATTGGCGGCGCGTTCTTGATGTACTGGTCGCGCGTAAAAAACCAGCATGTGGGGCGATGGGTGCCAATGATCATCTCGCTCAGTTTTGGATGCGTTTGCCGCTAAGGGATCAAACGGGTGCCGTAAACATGATCCTTGCCTATGACGTATTTACCCCTTTATCCGCGTTGTCTCCGGATAATCAACTGCGAGTTGCACAAGCTTAACTCGTTAAAGTAAAGGGATCTCAAGCAAGGTATCGATCTCATTGATTGACAAAATAGGAAAATAATCCTCATATCAGGATGATAGGTTATATTATCTGGGTATTGTAAGAGGATTATCCCATGAATAATGATTATATTATACGGCGCAACGCCGACGAAGCCCGCGCTCGTTTAACTAGAGCCTTGGTATCATTTGCATTTAATGTCAGCGACGCTGAATTGGTTGCAACAACAAGGTGCAATGCCCGCGCCGCTTTTGCCCGCCAAATTGCAATGTATTTGTCCCATGTAGCATTTGAGCTGTCCCTAAGCCGGGTGGCCTCGGCGTTTGGCCGTGACCGGACGACGGTTTCACATGCCTGTCATTTGATTGAAGACCGCCGAGATGATCCCAATTTTGATCAACAATTGGATGGCTTGGAACGGGTATTGCGCGATGTACAACACCCAGAAGTGAAAATGGCATAATGGCAAGCTCCGACAAGCGCCTAGCCCGATTGCTGGGCAAGTTACTAGAACACCCCCAGGTATTGTCTGCGGATGGCAAAGGCGGGTTTGTCGGCGTGGTTGATGGGCGGCCAGCATTTCAATTGCCAGCAAAGCTGGCTGCTGCTGCCATATCGCGTGGGTTGTTAGAGCCCGGCGGGGTTGATGGGGTGATGCTTAGTGATGTGGCGGGCCATTGGTTACGTCGGATCAACGCACCAACAAGTGCGCTGGGTGCCAGCGCCAATCCGTTTAGCTTTCAGCATTGGCGACTAGAAGAACGTGAGGTGTTCGACCCTAGCGGCGATTTGATCGCAGTGCAGGTTAATGTGGAAAACTCGCCTTTATTGCGCCTATACCGACAACGTGACGAACAGGGCCAAGGGTTTCTGGCCGCCGTGGAATTTGCCGCCGGAGAAAAGTTTCGCCAAGACTATGCGCTATCGGCTATGGGTCGGGTGGCGTCAAGCAATTGGTCTTCTCTTCGTCAAGCCAAAGGCGCTGTGCATGATGACGGTCCGCATATTCGTGCATTGGATGCCCGCCGCCGGGTGATGAATGCGTTGGTGGCGGTTGGCCCCGTGTTGGACCGTATCTTGTTTTCGCTTCTTATCCGCGAGCAAGCTATGAGCGTGTTGGAGCGCGAAAGCCGTTGGCCGCGGCGTTCAGCAAAAGTAATCTTAAAAGTTGCGTTGGCGCGTCTGGCTCATCACTATGGTTTGTACGTGCCAAACGGATCAAAGGAGCTTTACTGACTGATCTGACGGATGCGTTTGATCATCGCAGTTAGCCCGTTGGCCCGTTGGGCAGACAAATTGTCGGCCAAACCAATGCGAATAAAAAAGCCCTCAATATCCATTGCCAAAATTTGGCTAGCGGTTTTGCCGTTCACAACCAATAGCAATAAAGCGATTAACCCGCGAACAATATGGGCATCACTGTCGCCAGAAACGGAAATTTGTTCGTTTTGGGTGCGTTTCGCTACCAACCAAGCCTGGCTGACGCAGCCTTGGACTTTGTTGTCATTGGTTTTTAAAGAAGGCGGTAAAGCTGGCATGGCTTTGCCAAGCTCAATGACATGGCGATAGCGTTCTTCCCAATCATCAAGAAAGGCAAACTCGTCTTCAATGTCTTGCATGGCTTACCCGCTTCGTGCTGTTCCATGTGGCACATAGGTGTGGTTTACCTGCAAAACAAGCCTTTAGTTTACGGCTCTGGGTTTCGTTTCGGTTTTTCGTTTCGTTTCGCCAGCTCTTCGGCGGCTAAGGTAATATAGCTTGATGCCAGTTTCGTGCCTTCAGAAGCGGATTGGCAAATCTGAGGTTGAACTTCGCAAAACTGAGCGGTGGCTTCGACGGTCTCAATAATACTGCGCGCCGAGGATTGCGCCAGATCGCGCTGAGCGCGCAATGCATCCGGGTTTTCTGGCAAAAATAACAAAACCACGCCGAACCAAAATCCAGCTTTTAGTAAAAACCACACAAATACTCTCCTGACATGGCTGATTGCTCAGCTTCTTATGATCCAAACTGCCTTGTTCATGCACCAATTGCAAGAAAAGCTTGGAGTTGTCGTAAACCGAAGGTTAGCAACAGTCAGTTGATTTTATTCAATAGTGTCCGCCAGTTTCAATGCACGAGCTGCGTTGGCGGGCGAGAAGGAGCCGCCAAATCAGCGATACATCTGCCGGCATCCATCAATTGGTGCTCGGCAATGCAAAACGAGCTTTCAAACACAAAATGACCAGCGGCCACGCACTGGTTTAGATGTACGCGCGACCAATCCACACACTCGTCCAATTGGGTGTCGGTCATCCACGCCGTAAAATTAGGATGGTTTTGGTCTTCATCTAGCACCAATAATGCGGCTAGCCCAAGGGTATGGACAATGGTCAGCTCGCGGTGGGCAGCAATGCTTGGCACCGGCAGACCATCATTGGTTTGCGCCCAGGCCGAGCGCGGTCCGAAGCGTAGGGCGCTCAAAAAATTAATTTTTACAGTTTGCGGATCATAAGGTTCCAACAATTGGTTCATGCCGGGCGCAGCCAATGCAGCTAAGGTTTCAAAACGCAGTTCCTTTGGGGTTGCGGGCGCAATTTGAATAGCGGCCAGTCTTGATGTTTTACCCGTATGTTTTTTATTGGCCCAAGATTGTTTTTGCATGGAATAGGCTTGTTGCTTGAACAAGTTACCGATCAGCTTCAACCGCCTCGCATCACGATCTGCTGCATGTAAAACCGCTTCTTGCGCAGCGTTAGAGCCGGGAAAAAATAATGCATAGGCCGGATTTCTGTGCAGATTTTGCAATAACAATTCTCGTCCATACCATGTTTCCCATTGGCGGATACCTGCGACAAATTCTTTGGTTTGGATGGCGATTAACGCGTTGGTTGCCATCCAACCCGGCGCCATCATAGCGCCATCATAGCGCGCAAAATCTAGCAGTGCCAGTTCCAGCTCATTCGCCGAGGTGACATTGCGGCTGCCCCAATGATTGATATCATTTTGGAAGTTCGCCCAATGACCCGCCTGTTGAACCAAGACATGAGTGCTGTCGAAATTCGCTGGTGATTTGGGGGGCGATTCGGGGGGTAGTTTTGGGGTGTTGATCGGTGTTTGATCAAGCTGTGCCGGTACCGGTCCCGCCGCCAAGAGGACAGCGAGCATTGCTCCAACAAAGAAAATGCGACGCAGCATCAATTTTCCAACAAAATTGCCAAGCCAGTACCATAACAGAGATTGCTCGAAATGCGAATCAAAAAAAATACCGATACGCCATTAGAGCTTACTTCTATATTCTCGATGAAATACTAAAAACGCGTGAAAAAACAAAATGTTAATGTTTGATCTGCTTGTGAATGCACCTGTGGTAAATTCAGCATATATTAACGATATCAGCAAACAGTTGACCCATGAACTTCGTACTGCATTTAGGGTATGCCAAAGCCCGCACCTTTGCCATGCCCGTTACATGGTTGGTTGGCCTGTGGGCAATTTTGGGTTTCATTTTTGTGCAAACCAATGGATCGACGGCGCCTATCTTGGGTTTGGTTGGGCTAATAGCATCCGTACCGGCATTGATCCATGTCGGATTAGGTCGATTTTTGGACGAAGAATGGGCGCAAGCTTTGGTGTTGGTAAGCTGGTCAGCTTTTGCTGGCTTAGCGATCGCTAGTCCAGGCAATGTGTATACCCCATTCATCGGCTTTGCGATATTGCCGATTGTGGCAGCTGTGTCTTTAGGCGGCATGCGGCGGGCACTGGAAGCCAGCGTGCTTAGCGTCTTGATTATCATTGCGATTACGGTGGCCGGTACCCAAGGTTTGTTACCGCGAAATTCTGATTTTTTGCAAACAGTTCCGGTTTTAGAGTTAGCAGGTTTAATTCTTAGCTTGTTGGTGATGGGCGCAGGCTTAGCGGTGGTGTTACCGTTACTGGATGCGCAGGCGCGTTTGCGCGATGCATTGTTTCGCAAATCCCCGCACAAGGATTTTTGCGTGGATCAAAGCGGGCGGATCATTTGCGCTTCGAATTTAGGGCATGCATGGAACCCTGCCAAAACACTCTCAGGGCTTCTGACAACTGAAGAAAACCTAGCCAGTGTCAACGCGACATTAGAACAAGTGTTCCATGACAATATGGCCGCTTCCATGGTGATTGCAGTTGGCCCGGCGCAAAAAGCGCATTCCTTGGTGATCCGCCCATTGGATGACAAGCTAGCTATGTTAAGTTTGCGCGATATCTCGGCGCAGATCGCCAAAGAACAACAGCTAACTGCCGAACGTGATGAAGCCATTGCTGCAACCCATGACAAAACCATGTTTTTGGCCGGCATGAGCCATGAATTGCGAACGCCACTAAACGCGATTATCGGTTTTTCAGATATGATGAAGGCGCGTTTGTTTGGGCCAATTCCGGCCAAATATGCTGAATATGCCGATCTCATTCATGAGAGCGGTTGCCATTTGGTTGACCTCGTTGGCGACGTGTTGGACATGTCAAAAATTGAGTCTGACCATTATACATTAACCCAAGAAGCTTTTGATTTGTCAGATGTGGTGCGCTCTTGCGTGAAATTGATGCAAATGAGTGCAG
This sequence comes from Robiginitomaculum sp., assembly GCA_016763185.1. Lineage (GTDB taxonomy): Bacteria > Pseudomonadota > Alphaproteobacteria > Caulobacterales > Maricaulaceae > Robiginitomaculum_B. The sequence continues at coordinate 17,450 of JAESUG010000124.1, forward strand.
ACGGTGCCGGTGTTCGGTTGCAAGTCCAACTTCCAGAAGTTGCGGTACCCGTGAACGCAGATCGCAAAGCCATGCGTCAGATTTTGTTTAACCTGCTCTCCAACGCCATAAAATTTACCCCAAGCGGTGGCCAGGTCATCACCAGTATTGAACTAGGCGCCGCCCAAGTCATTTTGCAAGTAGAAGACAATGGCGTTGGCATGTCGTCAGATGACGCCAGCAAAGTGGGTCAACCCTTTCAACAAGCCAATAGCGCCGCGCACAGCGATGCCAGAGGTACTGGCCTTGGCCTATCCTTGGTCAAAGCCCTCACCGAATTGCATAAGGGCACGTTTGAGGTCGCTAGTGAATTGGGCCAAGGCACCCGAATTTGTCTGACCTTACCTGTTTTGGATACCCGTAAAATAGACCCGATCAAGGTACAAGCTTTGGACGTGCGCGCCCATATTCGCCGCGCACAAGAAGCTACAGAGCAGATCGCAGCGATCAGCGCTAGAATATCTGGGTAATCACAGGTGCCGGCAAAAGCTTAGTCTTTTGCTTCGGCAAATAAACGCGCCGCTAGGAAATCACCAACCTCGACATAGAGCCGTTTATGCAGGTCCGGCTTGCCCAAGCCCGCCGACCAATACAAATCAACAACCACGGCTTCACGGGGGTCTAGTTGTGAAAATGCTTTCAAAACTTCGGCACCAAACCCAAAGCGGACACCGCGTACGTTTTTGGTGTCAGACAATAAACTAGCTTCCGCCGGAACCCGGTGGGCGGCAAAAAAGGTTTCGGCACCGCTGTTCGGCGGTGCAAGCCCGGCCACGCCTTCGGTGGGTAATTTAAGTATTTTTCGAACAAGGGTCGGCAGTGGATTTTCAAGTTTATTTGGATCGCGCAAGCGCAGCAAAACCGATTTCGGTGGTGCTTGGTTTTCGATCAATAAATCAAGAGAGGCGCGCCCATCTAAACTGGTTGCCCCAAACCTGATTTGGGAGTCTTCGGAAATTTCTAGGTCTTGCACCACACGCCATCTTCGTTCCAATAGCGCAACATCGCGCCTTGTTGTCCATGAGCGGTGGGTGGCGGGATAGTCCAATGCATGCAAAACTTGCCAACTGGCATGCGATGATCGAACTAGATCAATCTCAGTTAAGGCTTCGGCATTTGTGCAATCAATTTCTTCGGCACTGGTTTCGGCAATGGCTTGCATTTGTGCAACCTCGGCGCTGGAGGTGCCAGAGCGCAACAATACGCCTCTGGTTTGTAACTGTCCCGACTGCACGGCAGAAAGCTCAGACGGCCCAAGCAATGCACAGCGCGAGGCAAATGCAAAAATGGCCGTACGCTTGGAAAACCCCGTATGGGCATCAATCGCCAACACCGGCGCAGGCAGGGCCGTAGCCAATACGATCCCTGCAAAAACAGCAAGCTTGTTCATCATCAGTTCCTAAAATATGCGCGGACAGTACAACGGCAATCTTAGGATAGAGTGAATCAACGAAATTTTTGTCGAAAGCTCAAATATAAAATTGACCAAATACCTGTGGGAACAAGGATCAACATGAAAATTTGCCACAAAGCAGGAAAGCTAGTTGTCAGTGAAGTTGATCCGATTGAGGTCGTGGCATTTACCTCCACTTTACCGCCGCGCCAACGTACTACGGTACCGTTGAATTTATCCAAAGCATTGGTCTGGGTTAAATTGTGCAAGGCGGCGGCGAGTTCCTGGTTGTCGTCGGCGCTAAATGCCAACCAAACTCGGCCATTAGAGTGGATAGCGGAACCGGCAATCCCGATCGGAATTTGTGCACCTTGCGCAGCATAGGCGCTTTCGATCAACTGCAGGCGTTTATATTTTGGATATGGATCGCCAGGGGCTCGTCCTGCGCCTCTGGCAAAGCTGGTTGGGAGTACTTGCACCAATTGGCGTGGCAGATCAGCGCGCGGTGCGATTACCAGCAAATGTTTGTTTGGTAAAATATTTCCGCCATAGCTCGCTCGACTGATGGCTTGCCCGCCAATTTTTGCGATGTGCGCCAAGGTCCTCCAGCTTTCGTTCAACGCAGCGCCGGGAGTGGAAGGCAGGATGATTTGCACCTCTTGGCCGTGGGCTTTGGTCACTACGCCGCCATTCCATGCCAACCGATCTAGTTCCGAGATCACGGAGTTGCTGGCTAATTGCAAGGTGATGCGGGTGGTGTTTTTTGGAGTTTGCCAATCGGCTTCGTCGCATGAACCGCTCGGGGTCGTCGGTTGATATTTGGGCAGTATGGCCAGTTCGTGCGCGTTGGACTGGGTGGCTGGTAAATCTACGGCTACGCTATTGACCCGGCGCCATAGGGAGGGGGCTGCGATCTCTTGGCCATTGAACAATACATGTAGTTTTGATGTCCGGTCTGCTTGGGTAGGGCGGTGCATATCAATCAATAGTCTGGCGCGGGCTGCTTTGGGCAAGCGAATGGCGATCGGACGGTTGGAGACCTCCCAAGCAGGTTCAATCGCATTTTTGACGAGTTGCATCAAAGGGTTTACGAGCGGTAGCGGCTCTAGCGGCCAAGTCGTCACGGGCGCGGTATGTGGCTCTTTCGGGAGATGGTTTTCCGCAAACCAGCGCGCAGTTTGCGACAATTGGTACGCATTAAACGCCGAGAACACCAGGGTTGGAATGGCGCTTGTTGCGTCCATCGAAATTAGCGATGCGCCGCCAAGGTTAGCGGTGATGATTAGATCGGCTTCTCGTTCGTCGGAAATAATTTGTGGCAAAGCTTTCATCCGCAAACCTAAGCCTTGTACAATCAACGCCCCAAATTCAGAGTAAGCTGCAAAAGAAAGCTCGCCTTGACGGATGGCAATTTTTTGCGGTGCGCCAATATCGGCGGCCAACCATGGCTCAACCTCTGTCAAACTTGGGGTGGGACGGGCGAGGGCTAAATCAAACCGGCTGCGCTGCAAATCCAACTGCCAACCTCCATCCGCAACCGTTAAGCAGTTATCCTTGGTACCTGAAACAAACGATACCTCAATCAAGTTTCGCCCGCTTTGTAGCTGGCTAGCCGGAATATCAAACCTGGCGGTAAAACCCTCGGCAATCGGTGCAAAGGACAAGGACGGATGTTGGTTGATGCTGAGCAAGAAATAACTACCGGGAACAGGCGGAGTGGCACCGGGTTTGGCTTTGAGGGTCAAGCTGGCTGGGCCGGGGGTTGGTGGCAGGTGAAAGGTATATCCAAAATTTGGATTGCGCCAATCCAATGAAACCGGATCAGCTATTTTGGCAAGATCCGCCAGCGATTTTTGCGCAAAGACAGGCTGGCAAATGCCCAAAACGAACAAAAACGGGATTAAACCTGTCCAAAACCGTGCCATCTTGATACTCTCCTGTGGATATTCCCTTCATTATCAGCAAGAACACGGCCATGAACCTGCTTCGCTCATCCATCTTGGTCCAAGCTTTGATCCGACGGGCTGAAACCAATACCGCCTTTGCGCTGGTGCGCCATCATGGCGATGATGATGCGGGTAGTGTATTGGTGTTGGTCAATACCTTGGATGGGTGTGCGGCTTTGTACGGGCCGACCCGCGACGAAGATTTTAATCGGGCCTGGGAAGCCCTTTGTCCGCCCACTACCCAAATGACCATTGTCGAAGAAAAACTAGCCAAACGCTTGTCGTTTGACCCAGATTTATGGGTGGTTGAAATTGAAGACCGCAAGGGTCGTCACTTCCTAACGGAAAAAATAGTGAACCCCATCTGAGGGGTTGTTGCTGACTGGACGAAGCCGCCACAGAAGCGTACACCATGCCAAAATTATAACCAGCAAGGAAACCTCCATGACCCGCACCATTTCACACTTCATCAATGGCCAAGCCGTATCCGGTACATCTGGTAATTTTGCGCCAGTTTTCGAACCGAATAGCGGACAAATTCAAGCGCAAGTACCCTTGGCCGACACTGACGAAGTGGCCAATGCAGTGGCCGCAGCAGAAGCAGCTTTCCCCGCATGGTCAGCCATGAACCCGCAACGCCGGGCGCGGGTGATGTTTCGCTTTAAAGCTTTGCTCGAAGAAAACATAGATGAATTAGCGCAGCTTTTGTCGTCAGAACACGGCAAAGTGGTCGCCGATTCGCGTGGTGACATCCAACGCGGCCTAGAGGTTATTGAATTTGCTTGCGGTATTCCGCACTTGCAAAAAGGCGAATACACCCTTGGCGCTGGCCCCGGCATTGATGTCTATTCCATGCGTCAGCCATTGGGAGTTTGTGTTGGTATCACGCCGTTTAATTTTCCGGCAATGATCCCGATGTGGATGTTTGGCGTGGCGATTGCGTGTGGCAATACGTTTGTTCTAAAGCCCTCAGAAAAAGACCCTTCGGTGCCATTTCGGTTGGCCGAGTTATTTTTGGAGGCTGGTGCACCGGCGGGGGTTCTCAATGTCATTCACGGCGACAAACAAGCGGTGGATGCATTACTTAGCCATCCCGTTGTCAAAGGTGTCAGTTTTGTTGGTTCGTCCGACATTGCTCAATATGTCTCGATCACTGGCGCGCAAAATGGCAAACGAGTACAGGCGATGGCTGGGGCCAAGAACCACGGCATTATCATGCCGGATGCCGATATGGATCAAGTGGTCCAAGACTTCTTGGGCGCGGCCTTTGGCTCGGCAGGCGAGCGCTGTATGGCCTTGCCCGTAGCGGTTCCGGTGGGCGAAGATACCGCCAATGAATTTATCTCGCGGATTGTCCCCAAGATTAAAGCGCTACGGATTGGGGTTTCGACGGACCCCAATGTTGATTATGGACCGGTGGTGAGCGCCGCCCACAAAGCCAAAGTCGAAAGCTATATCGACATGTGCGAAAAAGAAGGCGGCAAAGTTCTGGTTGATGGCCGTGGGTTCTCGTTACCCGGTCATGAGGACGGGTTTTTCGTCGGGCCATCATTGTTCGATCATGTCAAACCTGGAATGCAATCCTATGACGAAGAAATCTTTGGCCCGGTTTTGCAAATCGTTCGAGCCGATAGCTTGGACGAAGCTGCGGCTTTGGCCTCGAACCATCAATACGGCAATGGGGTGGCTTTGTTCACCCGTTCCGGCTTGGCGGCCAGAGAGTTTGTCGCCAAAGTACAAGTGGGCATGGTCGGGATTAATGTACCGATCCCGGTACCGGTTAGCTATCACACCTTTGGCGGGTGGAAGCGCTCGGCGTTTGCCGATACCAATCAACACGGCCCGGAAGGAGTTCGGTTTTGGACCAAGATTAAAACCGTCACCCAACGCTGGCCCGATGGGGCCGTTTCCGATCAAAGCTTTATTATTCCGACGATGGAATAAACTGCGGCGATTTGGGTTGGTGCTATTTATGAAAGGTTCCGCGTAGCGCTTGGCAGCTTGTGTCTCGTATCGAAAACTTGGCGCAACAAATTGATACCCGTGTGCGTTCAATTTGTTGTGGGATAATTGAGGAACCCTTTGACGAAGGTTGTAAAACCAGTACAGATATAAGTCTTGTTGTTTCGATGAGGAATTTGGTGATGCGTGTTGCGATATTAGTGCCGGTATTTGTATTTTTTATGATTTTGGCTGGGTTGGCATATGTGGCGATCTATGAAAAACCACCAGTGCCGGGAAAGCTGTTACCGAAAACACCGCAAACCATCAAAATCGGGGTGGCGGAGCTAACGGACGCGCTGACCAACTCGCCGTGGGTGTCGCCGGGATTACCGGGCAAGGCACTGTACAAGATCGGATTTCGGACTTGTCCGGATTGCATTAATTATGAGCTGACTGAGTTCAAGGATTTACACGCCGCTAATATCGACACTCGCGTCATGGTCTATGCCCGGCGCGCCAAAGCCTCTGCTGCTGAGCAAGCGATTGTTGCTGATCTAGCCTGCACCCGTGATTGGAATGTCTACATTCGTTGGATGGAGGATGTGCCAGATGCTTATGCCGAAATTTATGGTCTGCCACCGGCGGCAAATTCAAATCAACAACGCGCCGCCTGTTTGGAATGGGGGCGGGTAGTCCGTGATCGCGTTGCCAATGTGATGCTGCAAAATGGCTGGCCGATTGAAGTGCCCGCTTTGTTTTGGCGCGCGGACAACGGCGATTGGCGCGTATTTTTGGGCGATGACAAGCGAGGTAAACGCATGATTCGTCGTGAATTAGGCGTGCCCCAAATTTAGGGTGATTTGATGCGGGTACGCACGCCGATTGAAACGTGGCGCAAATGGGTGGCAGACGGTCAGTTGCAACATGACCCGGCGCAAGAACGCGCCGCGCAAATGCTAACTTTGCTGAGTACGCGCTTGCAAAATTGGCAACCGGGTAAGCGACCATTATTATTTGGCCGCGCCGCGCCGCAGCCCAAAGGCTTGTATCTGTACGGCGATGTTGGGCGCGGCAAGTCGATGTTGATGGACATGTTTTATCAATGTGCGCCGGTGGATAAGAAAATTCGCGTGCATTTTCATGATTTTATGCAAAGCACTCATAAAAATATCGCTCATTGGCGCTCGTTAAACTCTAAGGAACAACGCCAACATCCGCATTTTGTGCGCGCAGATGCCGATGATCCAATTGCCGCCATTGCCAAAGGCATTGCCCTCCACACCAACTTGATTTGCTTTGATGAGTTTCAGGTTTCCGACATTGCCGATGCTATGTTGTTGGGGCGATTGTTTGAAAAACTGTTTGCTCGTGATGTGGTGATGGTAGCGACCTCGAACCGACCACCGGATGATCTGTACAAAGACGGTTTAAACCGGCACCGGTTTTTGCCGTTTATTGATCTTCTATATCAAAATTTGGATGCTTTGGAATTGCCGGCAGCCCGCGATTATCGCAAAGATCTGTTGCAAGTGCAGCAATTATACTTCTTGCCAACGGACGAGGGGCTTGATGGGTTGTGGCAAACCATGTTGGCAGGCTCCACTGCCTATGGGCGCGAATTACAGGTGCAAGGGCGAAGTCTTGAACTGACGCAGACCTTTGGCGGTGCGGTGCGAGTATCATTTGCTCAATTGTGTGACCAAGCTTTGGGCGTGGCCGATTATCTGGAGCTGGCGGCACAGTTTCATACGGTATTTTTGGAACAAGTCCCCAAAATGGGACCGGAGCAACGCAACCAAGCCAAGCGCTTTGTCTGGTTAATTGATGCGCTTTACGAAGCGCAAGTTAAATTGGTGATCAGTGCTGAAGTGGAACCCGAACAATTATACGATGCTGGCGATGGTAATTTTGAATTTGCTAGGTGCGCATCGAGATTACTTGAAATGCGCTCAAATGACTGGGCTGAACTGGTTCATGGTGGCAAAGGGTTAGTGGTTTAAGCAATCAGCGCATTGCGAACCGGTACGAGCAGGTTTAGCTTTGCGACAAATATATTGATTCTTGCGCGAAACCCCGCGCCGAACTTATCTTGGAGAACAACATGGCTCGTAACAAAATCGCTCTTATTGGCGCCGGAATGATCGGTGGGACCTTGGCTCATATCGCAGCCCGTGAAGAATTGGGCGATGTGGTGTTGTTCGATATTTTCAAAGGCCCAGCCCAAGGTAAAGCCCTTGATCTGTGCCAAGCAACACCGGTATTTGGCAAAGACAGTCATTTAAAAGGCACCGATGATTATGCCGGAATTGCTGGCGCTGATGTTTGTATTATTACCGCAGGTTTTCCGCGCAAACAGGGGATGAGCCGTGACGAGCTGGTTGCCAAAAACTTGGGCGTGGTCAAACAGGTTGCCGCCGGGATCAAGCAATACGCGCCCAAAGCCTTTGTGATCTGTATCACCAATCCATTGGACGCAATGGTGTGGGCCTTGCAAAAATTTTCCGGCTTACCACCGCGCAAAGTGGTCGGCATGGCTGGCGTATTGGACAGCGCCCGGTTTCGCTGGTTTCTGGCCGAAGAGTTTGGTGTCTCGGTCGAAGATGTCACCGCGTTTGTACTGGGCGGACATGGCGATACCATGGTGCCCTTGGTGCGTTATTCCAGTGTTGCCGGTATTCCGGTCCCCGACATGATTAAAATGCGCTGGACTACACAAGAACGAATTGATGCAATTGTTGATCGCACCCGCAAAGGCGGCGGTGAAATTGTTGGGTTGCTGGGCAATGGCTCGGCCTATTACGCACCGGCTGAAAGCGCCATTCAAATGGCCAATTCTTACCTGAAGGACAAAAAACGCATCTTGCCTTGTGCGGTGCGGCTGGCTGGCCAAATCGCTGGCGTGCGCGGGTTATATGTCGGTGCGCCAGCAGTGATCGGTGCCAAGGGAGTGGAGCGTGTGCTCAACATTCGTCTGAACAAAACCGAGCGCGAAATGTTCATGGCTTCGGTGGCCTCCGTCGAAGGCTTGATGGATGATTGTCGGAAGATGGACGCGGATCTAGTGGATTGATACTAGAAACCGGACGCCTGATTTTACGGCCGATTGATGCCAAGTTGGATTTTGAGCCGTGGGCGCAGATGATGGGTGATGCGGCGACCACGGCGTATTTGTGGAACGCCAAAACGCTGAACCCGGCGGAAGCTTGGCAAAATATGATGATGAATATTGGCCATTGGCAGGTGCGTGGGTATGGTTTTTTCTCGGTCGTGTTAAAGGAAACTGGCGCGTGGGTGGGGCGGGTTGGACCGTATTTTCCACATGGTTGGCCCGCGCCGGAAATCGGTTGGGCGACCCACCCGAAACATATCCGAAATGGCTATGCATCCGAAGCAGCAACGGCTTGTTTGGCCTATGTGTTTGACGAATTGGATTGGCCGCAAGTCACCCATGTGATTGTTCCTGGTAATGAGGCTAGCATTGCGGTTGCTACCAAAATTGGCTCGCCGTTTTTGCGAGAAACCACGGATCAATATACCGGTCGCACTCGGTTGATTTACGGGCAGCCCAGGCCATGACATCTCGCCAAAACCATTGGCAACAAGCGTGGGGTAAGAACCCGGGTCGTAAGAGCTGGGTGCAGGCCCAGCCCGCTTTGTCACTGGCGATGATTACGGCGTGCGGGTTGCCCAAAACGGCGCCGATTTTAGATATGGGCGGTGGGGCTAGTTTGTTGGTCGATTGTTTACTGGCTGATGGTTATCGCAATATCACAGTGGTTGATATTTCTATGGAA
>JAESUG010000125.1 GCA_016763185.1 Robiginitomaculum sp.
CCCGGTGTGGTCAAACAAAGCCGCGAATGAAATGAGCGCCCATAGGGGTGAACGCAGTGCACCCGCCGCAAGGGATCAAAGCCGGACGGCCGGGACGATCAAGACTGAAAGGAATGATTGGCCCGGTTCACGCGAGCCCGGTCCACCGTCAGGTGGATGTGCCCTATTACTTGGGCAAATTCGAAGCAATTAATTTTAGCGCAGACGCCGCTTCATCATTCGTCGTCCATGACATCCATTCAAAAATTAATTGAGAAATTGTAATCGGCACTATCCCGTATTGAGTTAATCGATGAATTGTATCAGCACGTCCGATTTCCGATCGAGAAAAAGACAAATCAACCAGCAAATGAACATCAAAGCCTTCGACAAATGCCTCCAAAGCAGCAGTTCCAAGACTGGCATCCAGCCAGAAACCGCATACGAAAAGTCGTTCCCGGTTTTCGGATTTAATCGCGGTCACCAGATCATCGTTTTGCCACGGCGCCTGGGTTGGCAAGCAGGGATACACTCTTTGCTGAGTATTTTCGCATGGACTCGATAGCCATTTGTCTTGTTGCTTCTTGCCTTTTTCATAGGTGGCAAAATATCGTGGAACCTTAGTCAAATCGGCAGCCTCATCCAAAGATTTGAATTTGGCGGCAGTATTCGATTGAATTGCCGACGGTAATGCCTTCAATGAATCCATTGTCGGTTCGACAACCAGAAGGCACGATGTGTCCGGGACTGATGTTGCTACCATTTTCATTCTCCTCGATCTCCGCTTTCAGTTATTCTCTATAAAAAATACCCGGCGGGAGCCAAAGGCTCACCGCCGAGCCAGGCCCGCCTTGGGAGGAATTGGACTTTGATAAAACTCGGCATTCGACAAATGGTCAAAATAGGAGGTGACGTCTTCAATCAGGTTCCTGAGAAAGATGGATTCATCTACACCATAATCCGCCAACGACGTGATCACTTGTGGGCTAACGCGTTTTTCCAAACCGGCGTCCTCATAGAGTCTATTGATTGCACAAACACCTTCGCCTGTGGTGTGATCAATCATCATTAAGGCATGGGCTAGGATGGCCATACGTTTTTTATCCCATTTGGTCTTTCCAATTCTCTGAGCCGTACCAGCGAATTTAAGATCGTTGACGACGACATTGTAGGAACCGTCGCAATAGCAGTCTTCGACAGAACCCGTCCATCCCAACAACCCGACTTTGCCAAGGGCACTGACTATGGGGTTGCACAGGTCATGATAGGTTTGTGAAATCGAAAACCCTTCGCGGGTGGACCTGGAGTAAGCCACTGAAAAGTTCACAATCCCAGGGCCTTGTGGTGCGACGTCGCCGCCGGTGTCGCGAAAATAAACAGGCCACCCGGCTTTATCGCTACGCGCGCAGCCATCTTCAAGAACCTTCCGCATTGACCTGGGCGCTACCAGGCATCTGTGATTGGATTCCCAGAAGATGCAACCATATGCATCGTTGCCGCTCTTTACCCTGTCTAGCATCTCCCGTTCCCGGAAGAATGCATCATCAATAGAAGTAAGCCACACCTGATCCAAATTCGTTGTCGCTATGCTGTTATTCTTCATTTCTTTCGATCTCGCGGCATAAATCAGTCAAAAACTCTGCGGCTGGTGCTCCATCAATTGCCCGATGATCAAACGTCAAGGACAGTCCGGTATATGGGACAAATTCGACAGAACCGTCCCCGCCACGGACGGCTTTCTCCCGAGCGCATCCAATTCCAAGGATACCGATTTGAGGGTTATTCAGTATGGGTGTGAAGTGGTGAACTCGGGATAATCCTAGGTTGCTTATCGAAAAGGTCCCCCCGGTCATTTCCGTGACCGTCAGTTTGTTTTGCTTTGCCCGGCTGGACAGGTCCTGGCGCGACTGTCTTAGCTCCTCCAACGACAGCTTGTGAGCGTCAAATATGGCAGGGGCGACCAATAGGTTCCCAGGTAAGGCCATTGCAACACTGAGATGTACAGGTTTGAACAGGTTGATCTGTTTATCTTTTATGACCCCGTTCATGTCGGGATACCGTTGAAGCGTCTTTACGGCCGCCTCTATAAACAGGTCTTCGACGGATACTTTGATCCCGTTCGAGAGAAGATGTGCTTTGCGAGAGTTTAAGGAAGACAGGCTGCATTCCGCGTGATGCGTCAGCTGCGCTGCCTCCTTTAAGCTGTTGGACATTTTGTCTGCGATCATTGCGCGGACTCCGCGCAATGGGACGACGGTGATGCCCTCGTCCGTGGCCAGACCCGTCATTCGATTGTTCCGATTACATCACCTTTATTGATGATATCATCGATCTGTTTGAGAATTTTAAGCGTTCCGTCGGCCGGAGATTCAATCTCATGCTGGATTTTCTCTGTCATGATTTCGGCCAGGAGGGCACCTTTGCTCACGGTAGCGCCATCCGAGGCCAACCAAGAAGTGATCACGGCTTCAGAATCTTCCTCCCACAGATCTTCAGGAATGATAATTTGTGTAGTCATGTTTTACCTTGCATATAATTTCGATAAAGATGCCCCGTCACAGGAGTGACGTGGGCATCCAGGTTGGCCAAGGAGGAGTGGCCGTTACACCATTGCTTGATAGGCAGCAACGATCTTATCTGGGTTGGGCAGACAAAATTGTTCCATGTTCCGAGCGAAAGGGATTGGAACGTCTGGGTAGGCAACCCGCTTTGGTGCAGCTTTCAGTTTGGAAATGTCATGTTCACAAACGGTGGTAATAATCTCGCCCGATACGCCGTATGACTGGTAATCTTCATCAACAACAATCAAACGGCCGGTTTTGGCGACGGAATTGATAATTGTTTCGCGATCAAGGGGAACCAATGACACAAGGTCAATCACTTCGGCGCTGACATCTTCTTTGGCCAGCTGATCTGCCGCTTTCAACGCGTTGTGAACACCCATAGCCAAGCCGACCAAGGTTACATCTGTGCCTTCGCGCAGCACTTTGGCTTTACCGATTTCCACAGTGTAATCACTTTCAGGTGTGTTCACGGTTGCGCCGGCTTCTGTACCCAGCCATCCCATTCCCTGGAGACCCTTGTGGAACATGTACACAACCGGGCTGTCGTCGCGCATAGCGGCCGTCATCAGTCCTTTCGCATCAAAAGCATTTGATGGGGACACCACTTTCATTCCTGGCAGGTGCGCAAAGGATCCATACAGGCACTGTGAATGCTGCCCGCCGTCGGAATAGCCTCCGCCGGTTGAGGTCATCAATACCATTGGTACTGAGACGCCTCCACCAGAGAAGTAGATGTTCTTGGCCATCAGATTGTAGATGGCGTCAAAGCACACTCCGAAGAAATCTGCAAACATCAGCTCCACGACTGGGCGCATTCCATCTTGGGCAGCTCCCACTGCCGCGCTGATAAATGCGGTTTCGGAAATCGGTGTATCGCGGATTCTGGATTTGCCAAATTCCTCCAACAAGCCTCGTGTGTTGCCAAAGACGCCGCCTAGTTCTCCTATGTCCTCGCCCATAACGAACACGCGCTCATTGATTTGCATTTCCTGTTGGATCGATTCAGCCATTGCCCGTGCAATTGTGAGTTTCCGTTCATTTGTTCCGTTGCTTGACATTTTTGAAATTCCTATTTTTGAGCCATTACCTAGGCTGCGAATACAGACGTCAGTGCATCTGTGTCGGCCGCCAGCTCGCTTTGACGAGCAAAGGCAATAGCTTCGTTAACTTTTGATTGGGATTCAGTTTCGATCGCGTCGAGCTCGGCGGCTGAGGCTGTTCCGTCGGAGAGTATCCGGGCGCGCATTGCCGGGATGGGGTCCTTTTCGATCAACGCTTCCTTTTCGCCTTCGGGGCGGTAACCTTCCGCGTCTCCCATGAAATGGCCTGCAAGACGATAGGTTTCAATTTCAATCAACGATGGTCCGCCCCCTTCGCGCGCTCTTTTGATGGCTTCGCCAGCCACGTCAAAGATCGCGTAGGGATCGTTGTTCTCGATGAAATGGCCTGGCATACCGTAGGCTGCCGCTCTGACGTCGTTCCGAGGGACTGCTGTCGAGGCCTCTTTGGAAACAGAAATGCCCCAGGCGTTGTCTTCGACGACGAAGATCACCGGCAGTTTCCAGAGCGCCGCCAGATTCATGGCCTCGTGAAAAGCACCCTGGTTTACAGCGCCCTCTCCGAGGAAGGACACAGCGACACCTGGCTTGTTTTGCATTTGCCGGGATAGTGCTGCGCCACAAGCAGGTCCGCAGCCTTGAGCGACGATTCCCGAGCAAGCAAAATTCACATCCGGGTCGAAAATATGCATGTGGCCGCCACGACCGCCAGAGAAACCGGAGCTTTTTCCGAAAATTTCGGCTGCCATTTTGTTGAGGTTCACACCTTTGGCAATGGCCTGGTGATGTGGGCGGTGTGTCGCAGTGACAATGTCGTCAGCGTTCAGGTGGGCGCAGACACCAACCGCAACTGGTTCCTGCCCGTTAGACAGATGCATCTCGCCTGGAATTGGACCGTTGGCCATATTAAAGGCAGGCGTTTTGCCTTCCATGTAAATTTCTTCGATGATTTCTTCGAAACGGCGACTTGTCACCATATTTCGATACATCCAAAGTATTTGGTCTTTAGAAGGGGTCATTTTTCTCTCCCAAGGTTATGTCTTGGCGTGAACATCAAGGCTTTGAATGAGGAGCCGTTGAGTGACACCAAGAATTTTTTTTAGCCCTGAACATTTTGTACAAGACGTGCTTTTGGATCAGTCAAGTAGCCGATCGGGCTGGTGGTTAGTTGCCGTCACTGTTGAAGATATCGGCCAGCGGACGCCACTCGCCATTTGCCTGCTTGCGCATGACCGTTAAGTATTTTCCGTTCGATACGGACTTTGCGCCTTTTTCGTCGACGGTGGTAAGCTTGTACCAACCGTAGGAGTAGCCAAGGTCGCCGCTTTTGGACACAACTGCACCGTTGGGACCCCAGACAAGTTCAAGTCCGGGAGTAGAGACTAAGGCATCCCAGTAATCTATCATCGCTTTTCTGTCGTCCATAAAGGAAGCGCCAGGCGGAAAGAGCGTAAATTCTGGATCGGTGTGACCGATGAACTTCTCGGCATCCTTGGATGTTGCCAGCCAGTCACCATCGGCTTTGATGATGGCTGCTATCTCCGTATCATTTTCGCTGGCGACGGCGTAGGTGGATGATATCGCAAAAGCGGTTACCACCGCCAGGATGAACGTTATGGCGGCCATTCGAATAGCAAAAAGGGGCTTTCTCATTTTTATCTCCTCTACATTGTCAGATCGAAGATGTGACAGTGAACTCCCTGTTAAAGCTGAGCACGCTGTCTTTCGATCTCGATTTGTTTTTCGTTGCTGAAACTCTGCCGCAGATCTTTCGCGGAAAAATTCACTTTCACACCATGAGTGAAAAAAAGTTTAAGGAAAACAACAAATTGATGCGTTATTAGACGCGGAGTCAGTTAGCCGAAAAACCTGTTTCGAGAACTGTTGC
>JAESUG010000126.1 GCA_016763185.1 Robiginitomaculum sp.
ACAGGCCTAACATGGCCATAGGCGGAATAACGCCTAAACAAAAGCTGGCCACAATGGCCACTTAAATCGCTCTACTTATGAGTACCTCTAAATATGGGGGTATTACCCATGCACCGTAGGGTTGGCGATCTTACCAATGCGTTTTTCCAGCTCGTGATGAATGTTGCCAGTGCCAAATGCCACCGAGCGTTCCAGCACTTTGCCGTAATAGGGCAGCTGGTCATAGACCACACCATCTTCCATTGGCGTATGAGAATAACCAGCCAAGCGACAAGACTGGTCATAGGTGAACGGGGCCGATATGAGAGCGTCCTTGTTTGGGTCCGGGTCTTCGGTATTTGCCGCATCATTTTGCAACCATGGCAAAAGCGCGTAGCCAGCCGTGCGGCAAAGCCGCCCGTGACCCTGCGGGATCGGGGCGCTTTCAATGGCTTCGGCTCGCTCTTGCGAAAAACCGTAATCACGCATCAACCAATCAATAACCTGCTGTTCATTATGGGTGGACAGTAATTTGGCGGCTTTGGTGTTATCCATGCCCAGCGCCTCCGCTATGCTTTGTACGACGGGCTCAAAGGCATCATTGAGTTTGTCGGCGCCATAGCTCGGTTCCATGCCGAGCAATATCTCGACGATTGCATCTTGTTGTTTGCGCGGCAGATCGCGCCATTTTGGCCCCCAACGTCCAGACACTTTGGCGCTTGGTTTTTGGGTCAAAACCGCCGCCGTTAAATCACCCTTCAAGTCTTTGACCTTAGGCCCCTCAATGGAGAAACTGGCATCGGGCAGTTTGAGAAGGATTTTGCGAATGCGATCAAAATTAACCTTGGGCGATGACATTAGATTGGCCACAATCTTGTCCCGTTCTTCGACGGTGAGCTTGCGCTCGGCCAGACCGGGTTGGCGTAATTTCAAATGGTTTACTTCCTGGTAAATGCGTAAAGCCTGGGTGCTGGCCAAGGCCTTGGGTCCCCGCTCTTCGGTAAACGGTTCCAGCGCACATTTGCCCACCGGTTGTGGCTTTAACGGACGTTGGAAGAACAAGGAACCAACCTGCTTACCGGTGCTGGTATCCTGATTGGCTAAGGCATCATATGCTGCCTGACTTAACGCTTCGCCATGAAACTGTTTTTGCTTGTCCCAAAGCGCATCAAACTCATCAGCGATCATGGCGCGGGTTGGATAAAAGTCATAGGTGTTCTTGCCCATGATTTTGGTTGGTCGGGCGCGAACCAAAGTGGTGGCCGCTACCGCCGGATCATCCACGCGGGGTCGAGCCAGATACTCGCCCAAGGTTCGCGCACCTTGTTCGCCCATTGCTACCCGCACTTTTAACTCGGCCTGCTTGATCGCGCCTTTTTCATCGCTGCCTTTGTCGGTTTTGCGATTGGATTTAAAACCACGGCGTTGCTGTAAATGAAACAGGGCACGACCCAGCTCAAACAGGCTCAGCTCTTCGTCCAGAGCACGCACCCGTAACGCCCATGGATCAAGCTTTTCCAGCTCTTTACGAGCCGCCGGGTCGCCGGGCATCAAACCATGCTTGATCAACCGGGTCATAAATTCGGAACGACGTTTTAGATAACGGTCGCGATTGCGCCTTGCGCCCCTTGGTTCGCGCCGGGTGGCGGCGAGACTTTCTTTGCTCTGCGGGTCACGCCCGTCCGAGAATATCCGAACTCCGCTATCCATCAACTCGAAAGGTTTTCCAAGCGGTTTTTCAAGGTCACCCACCCTGTCGGCAATTCTCAAGGCCGCCCAACCAATTGAATTGGTTCCCACATCCAGTCCTAATCGCCATTGCATAGTGCTCTCCCGTTCATACATCCATAGGGCGCATTAAAGCACTTGAACCTTACAATGAAAAGGGTTATAGAAAGAGCCTAGTTATAGCTGACTAGGAAACACGGTCTTTCCGTTAACAAGGTGCCCCTTAGGGGGTAGACCAAAAAATATCCCTTCGGGGATTTAAATGCCCCCCTGGTTCGCCAGGGGGGTTGTTTTTAAAAAACGAGAACCTTGTGGATAGCTTTGTTACGTTAACTTCTTCAGGTAAGTTTTTCCAAGACGGCTCCGTTACCGGGCACCCGCGGACGTAACGATATCCCAGTCAGTCATGGCTTGATTTCGGAAAGTTTTCATTGATTTGCGAGAGATCAGATGTCGGCGAATGTTAAACAAATTATAGATGGAACCATGAGTGGAGAGTAACCTTTGAGCTGATCGAATTGATCTAAACTTTTGTGCTTTTACAGCACTCTGCTTCGGCTGAGTTCGGTCAAAAGCTTCCCAATATACCAGATAAATTATCAAGGGAAAATATATAGCCAAGACTTATATTAACTCCGCCCCAAAGGAATATAGGAAAAAGCATAATCCCGAGAACAGGCAGTATTCGGTAGAGCCACAAGGGGTATACAGGTTATTAAAAAGTCTATTTTTAATATTCAATGGTTTCAAAATGCCATTACAGCGTTCCCAATGCGAAGCTACATACATGCTGCTTAATTATTTTTGCAAGCGCGCCGCGCGAAGACGCAGACCGGATAATAGCCCCAGCGCCGTTCCGCCGCTTTCCCGTCGCGCAGAAGTGTTGAGAGGGTCATTCCTGTTGGGCATATATAGCACTGACCGGGCTGGCCTGGCACTTTGAACCCTTGCGGACTGCCTCCACTTCCTGGACAGACGACATTTTGGTTGGGATATCTTGCGAATTCACGGCTTGCCGTCACAATGCCAGGCTTCGCAACATCTTCGTTCACGGTGATAATTGGACACCGACAACGGCCTTCGCACGCCTCCTCAAAATAGGTCGATTGACGAGGGCCCGTGTTCTGTATGGTGCGAGAAGCTGATTGGTTTGAAACCTGTTGGACCGATTGGAGTGCGGGTGAATAAGAGCCGTTGTTCGGGGCTGAGAGGTCCAAGAACGCGACCACCCCGACCCCAACTCCGAGTGTCGTTAAAAAGATAAGTATTACCTTCAACATAATTGTGCCCTTTTAATTTTATGCAACTATCGGCTTATAATGACAACGTCATTCCACCAAAGCGTGGTACAAGAATGTAGAGCTGCCAAATTATGCCACACATATTTCCAACGCAGTTTCTCACGCTCTTCGCAAGCCGATGCCGTCATGGACTTCGGACACCAACCACCTGCTGCGCGCGTCATGTTAGACTTTGTATTGTCAAAGGCTCTAGAAAACCCGAACGGCGGGGCACTTAATTGGTTTACGCGCATATTAGGCGCAAAGACGAATTTAATTTGCGCTGTTGCGCAACCGCTTTTGGGCTTAACCGGCATAGTGGCTTTGAAATAGGTCGTGTACCAGTATTTGCCTGTATCGACCTGCGCCTGTGCAGGGGCAGAAGATAAAGCCATCAGGTTGGCAGCCGCAGCTATGAAGATTAGGGTTGATTTAATCAATGGCTGTTTGCGTCTCATTTTTGTCTCCAGTTCAATTGATACTATCAATATAGAGATAGAGGCCGCCTAGACCTATTAGCATTCGTTCGTATATTCGCTTATTCACTCTCCTTAGTTTCTATTTTCCCGTCATCTCCGTCTTCGAGGGAATGGTAAAATTCTAGTGACCATTGCAGACATTTATAAATACCGCGCAGGTATTCAGTCTCGCCGAGTTTCTGATTTCGCCATAAAAGCCATTGCGGCGCACCAACAGCCGCGTTCATAGAACGGACAAAAGTAAACCGGAAAGACCCCATTTCCTGAGCAGGATTGGCCATGAGGGCATAGATATGAAATCGCTTGGCTGATACAGGCATGGCGTGTTGGTATTGCCAAGTATCAGGGATGTCCCCCGTCCCAATAATATAATCTTGGCCTTGTGTGTTAAGCGCCTCTAGGATTTGCACTTATTGTCTGACGTCAGACAGTCACTGAGAGTGTATCCAAAAACCGTCTAAGGTTCTGTGCGTCCCATAGGGTCAAGGCATGCCCTGGACCTCCATATGCATGGGAAAAATTCGCGACTTGTAAGACGACCTCACTATTGCCGCTCACGCCTTGAAATGTACGTGAAACATAGCTTGGCTCAAACGCGTCAGGCATTTCGCTGACGGTGCCATTACTGACTATCAAAACGCCGTCTATATATATCCTATAGGCTGCATGCGGGGCGATGAGGTGATAGGCGACACCCCGGTTATAGCTAGGCAATTTAAGGCGTGCGCGAAAAGTCGCAACGCCCATAGAGCCTTTTAAGCCAGGTTTTCTTATATTATTCCAACGACTTGGAAGCGTGAAATATTCTCCCTTATATAGTTTGCTGAAATCTTCCGGAGCCACTAATTGCCCCCAAACCACTTCCCATTCACCGTTGATCTCAAGCGGCGGGTTATCAAAAAATGACCAGTCAGGTGCAACAAGTTCTCCTTTGTGCGCAACAGGTGTCTGGCTTTGCGCGTGAACTGGGACACTCATCATGGCCATCAAGGCAGTAAGAACGATGCAGCCAATTAGTCCGTAAACATACCGCACATGGCGACGTTGCAAAATGATAAACTCCGAAAACATAGAAATGTTGTAAAGGCTTTATCATAATTGGCAAATACGGATTGACCTATTCACGGTATCACTGCCTCGTCCTCAAAGCTTAGCTTTGGCATCGCGATAGGTTCAACAAAGATCAATAAATAACTCCGGCGCTTTCAGCGCCTCGCGCTCAAGTAGCCGAAGGCGATAGCGCCAGAAAAAAATGGTGCGGGTGAGCGAACCTTCCGCAAACCAAACTTGTCCTCAAGTAGCGAGCCTTGGCGTCGCGATAGGCCCAACAAAGACCAATAAACATCCCCGGCGCTTTCAGCGCCTCGTCCTCAAGTAGCGAGCTTGGCGTCGCGATAGGCCCAACAAAGACCAATAAACATCCCCGGCGCTTTCAGCGCCTCGTCCTCAAGTAGCGAGCCTTGGCGTCGCGATAGGACAAGCAAAAATGGTGCCCGGGGGCGGATTTGAACCACCGACACGCGGATTTTCAGTCCGCTGCTCTACCCCTGAGCTACCCGGGCGACGGGTGGGCGCATGCGCCTCACAAGGGAGCCGGTTTATAAGCCAAGCGCGGGCCTGCTGTCTATGGTCTTTTGCGGTGAAATTTCATTTGTGTTTCTTGAAACGTTCGGCGATCTTCTTGTCCAGTAAATTTCGACAATCCGAATAGGCCATGACCCGCAACTCTCGCGGCCCGAACATTTCATCGGTTGGGTTTGGCGTGTCCCAAACTTCTACGGGCGGGCCGGATTGGTTTAAGACTTCTTGGGCGCGCTCCTGTGCTTCACTGGTTAGAACTACGATCAAATCAAAGCTATGCAAATCCAGATCATCAAAGTTCTTCGGTATGTGATCCGCCAGATCAACCCCCCAGTCTTCCATGACCTGCACCATAAAGGGATCGAGATACCCATCATAAACCCCGCAGCTATCGGCTAAAATCGCACCTTTGAACCGGCGACGCACCAAAGCGGCCGCCATCGGCGAGCGGATCGAGTTCATGGTGCAAGCGAACAGTACTTTTATCGGCTGATGGGATGTCATAATGGTTGCCTTACATGTAATGCACAAAGCAGGGTAAACAATCGACGGGACGTGTCAAAATCCATCTCAATCTTGCCTTCCAATCGCGTCTCCAACAATTCCGAGCCTTCATTATGCAAACCGCGCCGACCCATATCAATGGCCTCGATCCGCTCCGGCGGGGCGCTGCGGATCGCATCATAATAGCTTTCACAGATCATAAAATAATCGCGAATGATCCTGCGAAACGGTGACAAGGATAACAAATGTCGTTTCACCGGCTCGCCATCTTTCGTGGCAATATCAATCACCAAGCGGCGATCCATAATGGACAGGCGTAAGGTAAACGGTCCTTGCGCATCACCGGCAGGGCGAAATTGATTTTCTACGAGCAGATCAAACACCGCCACCCGCCGCTCGTGTTCGGTAATGGCGGTGGTTGCCGCCAATGAGTTCGGGTCAAG
>JAESUG010000127.1 GCA_016763185.1 Robiginitomaculum sp.
CCTGAGGGATTAAGTTGCTGTAATTTCGGGCCATCCGCTGGAAGGTCCAACCGGTGCGAAACAAATGCCAACCGTTTTTCGCCCAACGCCAAACGTACTTCGCGCGAAGCCGGGTCCAAGGGCCAATGAAACAAAGTGCGTTTCAACGTTTGCCTCCTTCGCGCCGAAAATGATCCGTGCCGTGTGGTTCTGCTTCGCCTTTTGGGTCCGGGTGGATCAAAATATCAGCCGCTGGCCAAGTTTCGAGTAATTTTCGTTCAATTTCGACGACAATTTTATGGGCCGCTGCTAAGGTTTGGTTTGGTTCAAGGTCAACATGAAATTGCATATGAACATAAGAGCCAGAGGCCCGCGTGCGTAATTCGTGGATGGAATACACCCCCTCAACCGCAAGTGTGATATCGCAAATTAATTCGCGCTCGGTATTGGGTAATTCGCGGTCCATCATTTGGTTTATTCCTGCTTTGGCAACTTCCCAAGCCGTAAAAAATAGCCAAACGGAAATGCCCAAGCCAACCAACGCGTCCGCAATGCCAAAATTACCAAAAGTCGCCAATGCAATCCCGACCATTACCGAAAGATTGGCAAATAGATCTGCTTTGTAATGAGCTTGGTCCCCGGTCACGACCAAAGAGCCTGATTTTTTAATGGCTCGTCCTTGCAACCAGACCAAACCTAGGGTGAGGATGATGGACATCAGCATGACCGCCAATGCGATATTGCCTTGGACGATCGGTTGTGGGTGTAACAATCGGTCGACGGCTTCGCGGGCAACCAAAGCGGCGGAGATCGCCACCAATACGGCTTGGAACAACGAGGCAAAGCTCTCGGCCTTGCCGTGGCCAAACCGGTGTTCTTCGTCTGCCGGCTCGCTGGCATAGCGCACCGCAAAAAACGCCATCACTGAAGCAACAAAATCAAGAGCGCTATCGGCAAAACTAGCCAGCAATGAAATGGAACCGGTGATCATAAATGCCATTAACTTGGCCGCCATCAATACCAACGCCACCGACACAGAAACCCATGTGATCGCTTTGGTGACTTTTGCCGCCTCTAGGGGTTCAATTCGCCCCGGCCCGTATGATTCTGTTCCATGATTTGCCATCGCCAAGAAATACGTTGCGTAACGCACTGGGTCAAACGGCAATTGACTTGCGCCTGCTTTGCAAACCTGCCAATTCTTTGCGCGAAGAACAAACCGGTTAGGAAACCCCCGTGACCCTGTTACAGTTAGCTTTGTTGGCGATTATCCAAGGCATTACCGAATTTTTGCCGATCTCCTCATCGGCACATTTGATTTTGGTGCCTTGGGTAACGGGTAATGTTGATCAAGGGCCAATGATTGATGTCATGGCGCATTTGGGCAGTTTGTTCGCAGTTCTTGCATATTTTCGCAAAGATATATTGGCGATGACCGGTGGCGGGCTAGCGTTTATATCGGGCAAAAAGGATCACCCGGCGACGCGGTTGTTCTTATACGTGGCGATCGCCACCCCGTTTTCGTTGCTCGTTGGTGGGCTGTTATATGCGGGCGGCTGGATGAGCGTTTTGCGCGACCCGATGATTATCGGCGGTGCCACTATTTTCTTTGCCATTGTGCTTTGGATCAGTGATCGGTTTTTTACGATGGAAGGCATGGTTGAAGACCGAGGGTTTTCGGCGCCGGTATGGATCGGTCTAGCCCAAGCTTTGGCCTTTATCCCCGGCACCTCGCGCTCTGGCATCACCATGACTGCCGCCCGGTTTTTAGGCGTTGAACGGCGTGAAGCTGCCAGGTTTTCAATGTTGCTTTCCATTCCGATCCTCAGCGCCGGGGGCAGTGCTGCATTGCTGAACTTAATGGGTAGTGCCCCCGTGGAAGGTGCACCGGGCCTACGTGAAGGATTGATTGTGGCGGTTCTGTCTGCGATCACCGCGTGGATTGCAATCGCGCTGCTCATGCGTCTGGTGCAAACCATCGGCTTTACGCCGTTTGTGTTATACCGGTTGGCAATGGGGGCGATTATTTTGTGGCTTGTATAACGACAGCGATCACCAACTAAGGCTCAGACAGCGCTTTTTTCGTGAAACTGACCATAGCGGCGAAACCGGCCAAGATATGGCGGCACCATCGCCTCGACGGTTTCCAATATTGGCATGTCTAGATCGCCAAACCCCAATGTATTATCGGCAACTACATTGTCATAGGCCAATAATTTGACCTGATCTTGGGTTAAAAATGGCGTGACAAAGGGTAACGCTCCGAGCAGATCGCCGGTAAACCCCATCACTTTGGCAACAAAACCCGGCACCGAGATCACAAGGCGTTTGCGGTCAATTTGCTGAACCGTAAAGTTTAAGATCTGCCCCAAAGTCAATACCTCCGGCCCGCCCAATTCATAGGTTTGGCCGCGCGCTGCCGGTATTTGCAAGGCTCGAACAACCGCTTTGGCAACATCGCCCACATAGACCGGTTGCATTTTTGTGTTGGCACCGGGCAGTGGAATAATCGGGGTTATGCGCGCAAGACCGGCAAAGCGCTCAAACAAACCATCACCGGGACCAAACAAAACCGAAGGCCGTATAATCGTCGCCATTGGAAATGCAATGCGAACCTTGTCCTCACCGGCTGCTTTGCTACGCGCATAGCTGGCATCCGATCCAATGTCCGCCCCAAGGGCCGAAACATGAACCAATTGACTGGCCCCCACAGCATAAGCTGCTTGGGCAATCATGTCAGCGCCGTTGACATGCAGCGTTGAAAACTTTTGCCGACCGCTTTCGAATAACACGCCAACCAGATTGATCACTATTTCAGCGTCTTCAACCGCACGAGCAATCGAAATCTCGGAGCGAATATTAGTTTGTAGCAATTGCACCTGTCCAACTGCGCCCTCGACCCGCAAGTCCACCGCTTGATGAGCGCGGCGTACCGCTACCCGTACCCGCCATCCATCTTTGCACAAGGCACGCACCACCTGTTTGCCCAAAAACCCCGAACCACCAAAAACCACCGCTAGTTTCTGCATTTTTTTGCCTTGTCTGATTTGTTTTATTCCTGCACACAGAAATACATGGCTGCACGCTTGTTGTCTATGCAGATATCCCATCCCAGCCACAACTTAAGGCAAAAACTCGTAAACGAATTGATCCAACCCACCATTAAAAAAGGTTCGAACGCTTGAGGGTATTGTTATGTCAGTCATAAAGTTACATAGAGAAAGAGGTTATGGAGACATGATGAGGGCATACTCTATCGAAATAGATGGGGATAAGATCGGTACAATCAAAGAAGGCGAAACAAAAGATATACCAATTGATGAGGGGGCTCATATTGTTAAACTAAAAATAGACTGGGCTTGTAGTAATGAGTTGCAAATTAACGTTAGTTCTGGAGAAGATATCAATCTTGAATGTGGGAACGCGATGAGGGGTTGGAAAATAATACTAGTTATTTTTTATACCACAATTTGGCGCAAGAAATATTTATGGATCGAAGAGATATAAAACCTTGCTTGCGTTAGTTTTTAAAACGAGTAGATAATTGAATAACCAACAATCTAGCCTTTGGGCAGGTTTTGAATTCGTCCATTAGGGTGGTGATTCATGAAGAGGTCTGCGTATCCGCATCATTTTTCTTTGCGCTAGCCTGCGGCGGCTTGAGCAAGGCGGTTATGTATCCCTCTCTTGTCCCAAATTGAACCACCGGTAAATTGGCACGCGGTTTGCTATGCTCTTGGTGAATGCAAATGTGTTCATTGATTTTTCCAAGCTAGACGACCCCGGCCCTCTGTTTCCCGACAGGGGGCCATTTTTTTTGGAATTTAATTGACTGGGATTGATGGGCGGCACAAGACTATCAACTTGTTTAATGAAGGCCGTTATGATGAACCCAATTGCTAGTTTACTTCGTGAATACAACTATCTGACGACTATGTTGGGGACGTTGAAAAACCTCTCGCATATCGATCCCAATGCCGAATTTCTGGTTGCGGATGAGTTTGAACAATTGGTCGATAAATATGCACCGCGCACGGCGTTTATTACGAAAACTGCTACATGGACTTATGCCGAGTTTGATCTGTATGCCAATCGGGTGGCCAATTGGGCCGTAGATCTAAGGTTGGTACCGGGTGACACGGTGGCGTTGTTTACGCGCAATCGGCTTGAATATGTGGCCATTTGGTACGGCTTGTCGAAAGTTGGGGTGCAAGCGGCCTTGGTCAATGATTTATTGCAAGGCAAAGGCTTGGCTCATTGCTTGGCGGTGGCAGAGACTAAAATAATGCTTACTGAACCAGGGTTGATGGACGCTGCTATTTCGGCCAATTCACATCTGCCCGAAGCATTGAGCCTGTGGTGTTTTGATGGCGGCGCCAAGGGCAGTCAGGATTTTGATACGGCTATTTCTACCACCTCCGTAGAGCGACCGACGCG
Organism: Robiginitomaculum sp.; assembly: GCA_016763185.1. Classification (GTDB taxonomy): domain Bacteria; phylum Pseudomonadota; class Alphaproteobacteria; order Caulobacterales; family Maricaulaceae; genus Robiginitomaculum_B. The sequence continues at coordinate 4,417 of JAESUG010000127.1, forward strand.
TCATTTGCGCGCTGGAATTACGGGCCGCGAGACATTATTGAAGATGTTCACGTCGGGTACGACCGGCTTGCCAAAAGCGGTCAAAGTTTCCCATGTGCGTGCTCAGCGCTATATGCACAGCTTTAGTGTCGCTACTGGGGCGTGCAAAACGGACCGGATGATGATGGTGTTGCCGATGTATCATGCCACGGGCGGGTTGTGTGGCGTTGGAGCCGCTTTGACCGTGGGCGCAGCGGTGATCGTTGAACAAGGGTTTTCAGCTCGAAAGTTTTGGCAAACTGCCGCCGAACACGACGCAACCTTGTTTACGTATGTTGGTGAGTTGTGCCGGTTCTTGATCAATACGGAAACCGGGCCGGCAGATACCAAGCACTCGATCCGAGCCATGTTGGGCAATGGCTTGCGTCCAGAGGTCTGGACAGAGTTTCAACGGCGTTTTGGTGTAAAAACCATTGCCGAGTTTTATGGAGCGACCGAGGGTAATGTCGGCTTGATGAACGCCGATGGACAGGTGGGCGCGATGGGGCGCATTCCTTGGTATGTAAAAAAGGCGTTTAATTTGGAGCTGGTTGCCCATGATTTTGAAACATCCGAGGTGGTGCGTGCCGAAGATGGCAGCTGTGTGCGGGTGAAATTAGGCGATGCCGGCGAAGCCATTGGCCGGATCGACCCGAATGACCCTAGATTTTTATTCGAAGGTTATGGCAATGCCAAGGATACAAAAAACAAAATTTTAACGGATGTGTTTGAACCGGGGGATCGTTATTTTCGCACCGGCGATTTAATGCGCCGTGATCGCAAAGCGTATTATTATTTTGTCGACCGGATAGGCGACACGTTTCGTTGGATGGCGCAAAATGTCGCTACCGGTGAAGTGGCTGCGGTGCTAAGCGCGTTTCCGGGTGTACAGAGCGCCAATGTCTATGGCGTTGAAGTTCCCGGCTGTGATGGCAAAGCTGGCATGGCGGCAATGGCTATTAACGGTGCATTTGATGGTAAAGCCTTGTATGCATGGCTGGAACAACAATTGCCAACCTATGCCCGGCCCTTGTTTTTACGGCTGGTGGAAAATGCCAATACCACAGGCACGTTTAAGTTTAAGAAAACGGACCTGGTGGCCCAAGGGTTTGCGCTACACAAAACTTCCGATCCAGTTTTTGTTCTCGACAAAGTACAAAAAGCGTATGTCGCTCTAACGGCTAGCCTGCAACAGGAGATATTGGCCGGGTCCGTTCGTTTCTAGTGGTGTTTTTTGCCCAGTAATTTACACAAACCTTTTCGAAAAATTACATAAAAACAAGAGAATAAACTTGGCCCAGCGCTTGCTAGTTACAGGAACGTATAAGGAGTTCCATCATGCACAGTGCCCATATCAGCCCCGACGAATTACGAGAAATTGCTTGGATATTGGTCGACAAACACGGCGCACAGGCGTTTGAGTTGGCTGGGTTTGCGGTGGCCGAAATGCGTGATTTGGGTGATGATAAGCGCACAAATGCTTGGTTGGCTTTGCAATCGGTGATCTCGGATGCGTTGGATGGCCGGATTGTCAAAGATAATCCGCTTACTTTGCACTAGCTACGCTCTTGTGCGTCGAGGCACAGCCTTTACATTGGGCGCATGGTTCAACGTGTTGTAGATTTATTTAATGGTGCCTTTGCCAAGCTCGGTGATAATATCAGCACCAGCGCCATCATGCTGGCGCGTCAAGCCATGGCTTCGTCAAAACAAAAAACCGAAAAACCAGCTCCGCAAATGGCTGAAATTCGCGATCTGGCAATTTCTGGTACCAGTGGCACCTTGCCGGCAAAATTGTACACCCCGATGGCAGCCGGTCATGCGCCCGGGCCGGGTTTGGTATTTTTTCACGGTGGTGGGTTTTTGGTTGGCAATGTTGCTGGGTATGACAATGCGGTGCGGCGCTTGGCCGCGGCCGCTCGTATTCGGGTGTTAAGTGTTGATTACCGCTTGGCTCCAGAACACCCGTTTCCGGCGGCTCATGACGATGCACAAGCGGCATTGCTATGGGTGTTTGCGCGGGCAGAAACTTTGGGGATGGACCCCGGTCGGATTTCCGTTGGCGGCGATTCAGCCGGTGGCATGCTAAGTTCTTGGTTGTGCCAATGGGCCGTGCAAAACGGAATTGTGCTGGAAAGTCAACTATTATTGTATCCGTTATTACAATTGGCCGAAGCCAGTTCAAAACAACGAAAGTCACCAGATTCTCATATATTGGGAAAACCAGCATTGATGGCCATTCGCAAGCATTTTGTCGCTGGCGCGGATGTGCATGACCCACGACTTGCGCCGCTTTATGGGGTGCGGTCGTCAAACTTGGCGCCGGCCTTGATTGTAACGTGCGGTCTTGACCCGTTACGAGTTGAGGGCCGGGCCTATGCCGATATGTTGGTGGCGCAAGGGGTGCGGGTCAACGCCCTGCATTTTAGCATGATGCCACACGGGTTTTTGAACCTTACCGGACTTATCCCCGGTGCTGAGGATGCCAGCTTGGATGCGTATGAAGCCTTTGGCCGTTTTATCGGGACATTGACTGCATAGCAAAGCGACTGTTTGTTAAAACGCTTGATCCGTTTTTCTGGGCAGCGTATGATATCCTTGTGATAGATAAAAGAACATATCGGGCGTTGTTGGCGCTGATCACCGGGCTTTTCCTGTGTTTGCAAACCTATTCGGTGGCACATGCTTCGGCCTATGACGGCCCCCATGAGCATAGCGGGATCGTTTGTTCTATTGGGGTTTTGGCTCAAGACGAACAGGTTATGTTACCGGCGCAGTGTTTGATGGTGGCTAAAGAGAGTGCTGTTCCTATTGCCCATGACATGCCCGTTATTACCATCATTTATGTCAGCCCACAGGGGCGCGCGCCGCCACCGCGAAGTCCGCCTTTTCACAATCAATAATGTAGCAACGCCGCTTCTGCGGTTATTCCTGTTTATTGAATTGAAAAGTTTCTCCCATGAAAACGAACACCTTATACCCGTTGGCAACGGCCAGCCTATTGATATTACTTACCTCCACAGCTTTCGCACAAAGCCCCGGCGATGAAATTATTGTTACCGGATCCCCCTTAAACCGTTCCATTGACGAGGCCATCACCGGTGTCTCGGTATTGTCAGGTGATGAGCTGCTTGACCGGTTGGCTGGAACCATTGGCGAGACGTTAAAATATGAACCGGGGGTTTCGTCGACCTTTTTTGGGGCCGGGGCTTCCAGGCCAATTATTCGCGGCCAAGGCGGCGACCGGGTGCGGGTGTTAACCAATGGCATTGGCTCCATCGACGCGTCATCGGCCTCGCCAGACCATGCGGTTGCTGCGGAGCCGGCACAGGCCGAACGGATTGAAGTGCTGCGCGGCGCGACATTGCTACGTTTTGGTTCATCCGGTGCCGGTGGGGTGGTGAATATAATTGACGGGCGTATCCCAGATCAGCTGCCCAAGGGTGGGATTGATGGTGCGCTACGCGTTGGGGTTTCCAGCGTTGATACTGGACGCGAAATTGCGGGGTCGATTGATACACAAATTGGTTCTCATTTGGTCCTGCATTTGGACGGGACATTGAAGCAAACCGAAGATTATCAAATTCCCGGATTTGCCAGTAGCGAATTTTTACGCGCACTAGATCCCGATGCCGATGAGGGGTTTGGTGAACTTGAGAACTCTGCAACAAAAACTTCATCGCTAACCAGTGGTTTATCTTATATTGGCACTCGTGGGTTTTTAGGGGCGGCGGTACATCATTTTGCGTCAGACTATGATGTTCCGGGCGGTCATGATGGTGAACAAATAAGCATTGGGCTAGATCAAGTCCGGTTTGATCTAAATGGAGCATTAGAGCTAGACGGCTTTTTTGAAAAGATTGAAATCTTTGGTGGAATTGCCGATTATGAACACACCGAATTTGAGGGGCCGGGTGTGGTCGGAACCGTTTTTACCAATCAGGGCTATGAGGTGCGCGCTGAAGCGGTACAAGCGGAACGAAATGGTTGGGCTGCCGCCTATGGGGTTCAGGTGCGAAGCCGCGATTTTGCTGCCATTGGCGACGAGGCATTTGTGCCGCCAACCAATACCCAGCAAATAGGCATCTATATGTTTCATGAAAAACAGCTTGGCGCTCTGCATGTGGAAGGTGCGGCTCGCTTTGAAACCACCAACCAAGAAGTCGTCAATAGCGGGCAATCGCGCCAGTTTCATGCGATCAGTGTTTCCGCCGGTGCAGACTTTCATGTGAGCGACGCGGTGCGCCTTGGCGGTACTTTATTTCGTACGGAACGAGCGCCCACCACCGAGGAGTTGTTCTCCAACGGCCCACATTTGGCGACCAATCAGTTTGAACGCGGTGATGCGTTATTGGGGCTGGAGACCGCAATCGGAATTGAAGCTGCGTTGCGGTATCGTCAAGACGGACATTTCTTTACGGCAAATGCCTTTTATACGGAGTATTCCAATTATATTTTTGAGCGTGAAACTGGGGAAATAGAAGACGGGTTGCCGGTGTTTGCATTTGGTGCCGAGGACGTTATTTTTCAGGGTTTCGAACTGTTGGGCGGTATGGACCTTTGGCATATGGGCGCATTTGAGGTCAAAGTGGATGCGTTAGTGGAATATGTGCAGGCCACCACAAGCAATGGTAGTTTGCCTAGAATTCCACCCTTTTCGGTGCTGACGGGGGTTGAGGCGTCAAGCGAGCGTATCACCTTGCGGGCCGAGCTGGATTATGCGGTATCGCAAAGTGCAACCAGCGCATTTGACACACCTACCGATGGCTATGGGTTGGTAAATTTGTTTGCAACATGGCGGCCTGTTGTCGACACGCAGGTGGTGCGTTTTAGCTTGTCTGTATTAAATTTGTTCGATGCAGAGGCGCGTCAACACGCCTCATTTCTAAAGGATATTGCCCCCCTGCCTGGGCGCAATTTCCGGTTTTCAATCCATACTAAATTTTAGAAATATAAAACTTCTTGCATGGAACGATTTAGTGTGTTAGTTAACCGACACACTAAATCGCAAGCAAGCAGTTTTGTCTTGTTTGGATGAGACAAGGAAGAGGCAATGAGATCAATTTGGACGGAAGATCAGCCGATTTATCGGCAGCTGAAGGACAAAATGGTCGCCGCCATAGTCGATGGTGGGCTGGCAGAAGGTGAGGCGTTACCCTCGGTTAGAAGTGTTGCTGTGGATTTACAGATCAATCCAGTTACAGCGTCAAAAGCTTATCAGGAGTTGGTTGCGGATGGGCTGGTCGAAATACGCCGGGGCCTAGGCATGTTCTTGCTGGTCGGGGCTCGTGACAAAGCGTTGGCCGCCGAGCGTGCGCGCTTTAGCGACGAGCAATGGCCGCAAATTCTTACCACGATACGCCGGCTTGGGTTTGATGCAAACGAGTTATTGGCCCGCGAATTTGGTAAAAAAGGGAAGTGATATGACAGATACAGTAATGAATGCGCCCGTGATCAAAGCGCGGGGTTTGGCGAAAAGCTTTGGCTCGTTTCAAGCGTTAAAGCAGGTCAGTTTTGATATTCCATTGGGTCGGATTGTTGGCTTAATTGGGGCCAATGGCGCCGGTAAAACCACGTTGTTAAATGCAGTTCTAGGGCTGTCTTCCTATCAAGGCGAGCTTAGCGTTTTGGGTCTAAACCCTGCCAAACAACGCGGTAAATTGATGCATGATGTGTGCTTTATTTCCGATGTGGCCACTTTACCGAAATGGATGAAAGTGCTGGAAGTGCTGGATTTCGTCCAATCCGTACACCCTAAATTTGATCGCACAAAGGCGTTGGCGTTTTTATCGCGAACCAAGATACCACAAGCGCGCAAAGTAAAGGCGCTGTCAAAAGGCATGGTCGTGCAACTACATTTGGCGATTGTAATGGCGATTGATGCCAAACTATTGGTGCTGGATGAGCCGACCCTTGGGCTAGATATCATGTTCCGCAAGCAGTTTTACAAAAACTTATTGGAAGAATATTTTGATGAACAGCGCACGGTGATCATCACCACGCATCAGGTTGAAGAGATCGAGCATATCCTAACCGATGTCATCTTCATCAAAGACGGTGAACTGGTGCTTGAGGCCAAGACCGAAGCCTTGTCTGAACAATTTGTTGAGCTGATGGTCGCGCCCGGCAAGGAGGTGGAAGCTGCTGCTCTTGGTCCGCATAGTACGGGTTCAAGCTTTGGCAAAACCACCTGCGTATATCAAAATATTGATCCCAAAAAGCTAACGGGCCTGGGCGAAACCCGCCGCGTTGGTTTGGCTGATATTTTCGTGGCATGCATGACAGGAGAAACGCAATGAAGACGTTTATAGCTCTGGTAAAACGCGAAATTCTCAATGGCAAAAACGCCTATGTTTATACGCCATTGGTGTTGGCGGGTATTAGCTTGCTGTTATTCATTTTGGCGACCATTGGTTTTGGTAATTCTATTTATCTTGATGAACTTAAAAACCTAAATATCCAGAGTAATGGAAGCGTGGTTATTGTCGTTGAAAGTCATGAAAATTCATCGGAAGTACTCAAAGAAACCACGGTTAAAACGCGCCCTGCGACTTTCGTGGTTGCGTCTTGGATGATGAGCAGTTTGCCGTGGTTTTCGTTTCCGTTTGTGCTTTTCTTCTCCTTATTGGGTGCCTTGTATGAAGAGCGCCGTGATCGGTCTGTTTTATTTTGGAAGTCGATGCCGGTGTCTGATACACAAGAGGTGCTGGCTAAATTTTTCACGCCGGTCGTGGTTACCCCGGTCGTGTTTTTGGGGGTGGTGATTGTTTTACAGCTGATCATGGGCGTAGTTTTAAGCGGCTTGGCTCTGTTTCAAGAGGGCTTGATTGCGCGTGATTTTTGGCCAATTTCAATGATGATCAATAGCTGGATAATGGCTCTTTTGTTCTATTTATTTTGGGCCTTGTGGGCGCTTCCGGTGTTGGCGTGGGTTTTGTTTGTCTCGTCGTTTGCTACGCGCTTGCCGTTTCTTTGGGCAGTATTGCCGCCAATTGTCATCATCGCGATCGAACAAATGCTGTTCGATAGCCAAAACTTCAGAAATTGGGTAGGTACCCATCTTGGCAACTGGAACGCAGATATAGCCACAGGCTATTCCATAAACATTGAGCACCCCAGTGAAATATTCGCAGTGGTGGGCGATATTTTATGGTACGGCGCAACCGCTTCATTGGCCAATGGTCAGTTTTGGCTAGGTCTCATCATCGCTGGTGGGTTATTGTTTGGCGCGATCCGCTTGCGGCAACGGGCTTTATAACGGCATGGTTAGTTGTTCGACATTGCCGTCACTTAACGTTATTTTTGAAGAACATCATTTTGAATCTTTTTTGTCAAAATGATCAACGCCAAAACAATGGTAACTGCATTGGCGAGCATGATCGGCACGTCATTTTTTTGAATTCCATACACACCCCACAAAAAAATACCCAAGGTGAACACAATATACATACTAAGGGACAAGGATTTTGTATCATTGGTTTTGATAACTTTCAGCACTTGCGGAACAAAAGCAGCGGTTGTTAGCAGCCCCGCCAGCAATCCAAGCAAATTAGATGAACCTTCAAACATAATACAATGCTCCTTTTCTACGAGGTCGCCCAAGTACAGATGCGCCCACGCCCTGTCCACCAAATTTGTTGCCCAGTTTGGTTGCGCTTACTGAGCTATAGGAAACTCTACGTATCAGCACCCTTAATACGGGGGTATTACCGGCTCTTCACCGGGCTTTTATCACGGATTGAGTGCGAACGCGCAGACAATCATTATTGCAAACTTAATTATTCGTTACTTAACCCTCTATTGTTACATGCTCACTGAACGACGTAAGGTAAAAGAGGATAAAAGTGTCCATATTGTCTTTGGTGAAAGCGATCAACAGAATTGGCGGACTGCAGTTACATGTATCTTCCAGAACTCGATTGTTCCTTTTGGTTTCTGTGTTGTTGCTTCCAACAAGTTTCTTGTTAGCCGTCTCAATGCAGCCGTGGGTGGATCCAAAATGGATGTTCCTGGATACAGTCACTGCGGCTGAATTTTCTGATGATTGCTGTCATGTATATTACGGCTTTGTATCCAATTTAGGTATTTTTCTTTGGGTGGGAACCGCGGCGGTTTGTTTGTTCTGTGCAATGATTGTTTTACAGTGGGAAAACGTCAAAGACTTATTAAGATTCGCAATAACCGCCGGGTTGTTTTCTGCTTGGCTGGCAATGGATGATGCTTTTTTATTACACGAAATCGTATTTCCTAAAATCGGTGTTCCACAATTTCTTGTCCTCGCGGTTTATGTCTTGCTCGCAATTAGCTATATAGTAGCGTCATGGCGGGTTATTTTTTCCAGTGAGTACTGGATATTGGGACTAGGTGTTGGTGCCGTTGCCATTAGCTTAGGCGTAGATCAATTTTTTCATAGTCTGGACTCTGTGATTGTAATTATTGAAGACAGCGCAAAGTTCTTTGGTCTGTTTTGCTGGTTCGCTTTTCATGTGGTTACGCTCACTGTCGCCTTTCAAACCCACACGGCTCATCAAAAGTCTCTGCAGTGAAGCTTGGGCGACACCTATTAGGGTATGCGCCTGTTAAGCTCATTGCTGCCCTATGCTCCTTTGGGGGCATTTATGTTTACACCCGGCTGCTAGATGCAGACGAATATGGCCGCTATGCTTTGATGTTTTCTGTTATGGCGCTCATCTATACGGTGAGTCTAACTTGGGTTGAGGCCTCAGCCTACCGCTTTACTGCCAAAGCACGGGCGACGGGACATTTGTCAGACCATTTCCGCACCTCGCTAACATTGCTGCTGCGAGCGCTTTTCGTCGGCATGATATTGGTGTGCGTTTTGCTGTTCGTCACATGGGACAAACCAAATTACCGCATATTTGTGCCGTTTATTGCACTTCTATTGCCATTTAATACAATGATTAAAATTGCTATGGAGGCTCACAAGGCTAATCAGCAAGTGAAACGATATGTCTTATCAGCCATGGCAAAAATGCTGTTGGGATTTTTTGTTGGTGGCTTACTTGCGTGGAAAAGCGGCCTTGGGGCGGTCGCGCCTTTTGCGGGCCTGCTCTGCGCATCTATTGTACTGGTTGTGGTTGAAGGACGCTGGCTTTTAAAGCAAGCTGTAGGTGGTAAAACGGATAAGGCCACACAATGGGCTTGGTTCGCATACGGCATGCCAACCGCTATGGCTCTTGTGCTTGATATGCTATTATCGTCAGGCGATAGGTTTTTCATTGCTTACTTTATGGACGAGGCGGCCGTTGGGGGATATGCGGCTGGCTATGGCGTAGCTGATAAAACGGTACTTGTTTTATGTGCATGGGTTGCGATGGCAGGCTCACCACTGCTGATGGAGGCTTATGAAAAGGGCGGGCGGATAGCTGCGCAAAAACAAGCTCAAAGCTTTGTGAAAACACTCCTATTGGTTGCCATGCCAGCTGCAACAGGCTTAGCGCTTGTTGCTGGCCCGCTAGCTGATGCTATGATCGGTGTTGAGGTGCGCGAACAGGCCAAAGAAATTATTCCATGGATCGCATTTGCTGGCCTGTTTAATGGACTGCTTATTCACTATTTTTCAGAAAGCTTTCAACTTGCTCATAAAACCCGTGTCCGTGCAGCTTTAATGTGTTTGCCATTGGTCATAAATGTAGTGCTAAACATTATCTTTATCCCGCATTACGGCGTCATGGGCGCGGTGATGGCCACATTAGTAAGTTATATTTTGGCCGTAATTTTACTTGGGCTTGTGGGACAAAAATATGTCAAATTAAACCTACCTGTAAAAGACACACTTCAAATTTCAATAGCATGCCTCGCTATGTGGCCGGTTATTCACTTCATCCCTGCTTTTGGAAGTTGGGTTGAGCTGATTGTAAAAGCGGTAGTCGGTGGCACCGTTTATGTGGTTGTGGTTTACGGTCTTGACGCTGCCGGCGCGCGCCAATTCATCAAGCAAGTTATAGCAAAAAAATAAAACCGAAGTGTCTAAACATGCCTTCGTTATTTTATTGGTGCGCCAATATAATTGCTGACTAACCTTTTTTGTCTGCGTTTTTCTCGAATGGGCGCAATCAATTTGTTGGCATATACGCCAATTGAAGGCAGTGGGTCCATTGGGTCAAAAATTGCATGGTGACAACGACATGCATCCCAGGCAGCGCGAATAAGGCGCTTTGCAAACTCTTTCATGCCAATTTTATGACCTTTCAAAAGGCTGATGAGCATTGTTAATTCGCCTTTCGTCCAGGTATATTCAACACCAATTTTTAAATTCCAAGGATCGTCTAAGGGCGATACGGGCTCATTATGGGCGATTTTTAGACCCCAAATACTATGGCTCAGACCCGCACATTCAGCTATGCGCGCTAGGCTCACGCGGGGGTTAATCTCCATAAATGTAACCTCCCCAGTTTTTGGCTCAACAATATATTGTAAACACCCTGTAAAAGAATAATTCATCTCTTTTACAAAGGCTTCAACAGAAGCTTTGATGACTGGGTTGGGCTTAACGGTGATGCCATAAGTCGTATAACCTGTTCCATCGTTTTCATGGGTGCGTGCCGCGCAAACCTCCACCGCTCCTAACAGCCGCCCTTCTTTTGCAGAATAAATGACGCTATGCCGAGGGCCTTCTAAATACTTTTGAATAAGTAGCTCAGGGTGAATTTTAGGCCAATGGGGAAATTGTTTATTGAAATCCGCTTTGTCTTTCAAAATAAGAGCTTTGCGGTTAAAAATATAAGCATCGACAATCGACGGTTTAAGGATAAATGGGAATCCGATTTCCTCAATTGCAGCAATCGTTTCTTCCATGCTGCTAATTTTTTGGTATTTTGCTATCGGGCCGTTAAGGCGGGTGCAAAGATCAAACATTTTGGTTTTATCGACAGCCGTTTTAATAATTTCTCGGTTCGGCAAGATGATTTTGGCTTGGCTTTCAAAAAACCCCCTATGACGGGTGACAAACCGAATGCTGGCTTCATTAACAGGTTGGATAGAGTCAATTTCGGGGTGCGCCAAAAGCCAATTACGGACACGTTCAAAGGGCTCATCAGTACCAGGCTCTAATGGGGCATGCCAAAAAGAAGCGTCAACATAACGCGACCACTCCATGTAATTACTATACATAGATACGCCAGCGTGAACAGTATGGCCTGCCTTGGAGAGGGCGCGCACAACAGGAAATGCCATTCTTGCATCACCAATAATTAAGACCGTATGTTGTGTCATTGGGCGCCTTTTAAAGAAATGGTATCGCTGCTTTTGAAAAGCCTAGGATTTGTTGTCTGAACTTAGTTTCTGTACCTAGGATTTGATCCGAACGCCTGCGTATTCGGGCCAAATTGTTAGAAATGGCAGCAGGAGCCTGTGCTTCGATAAATGACCAACTTGCGCCCATAATGCCTATTGGGTTTATTACTTTCGTTTTAGCAAAAATAGACCCTTGCCCTAATGGGCTAAGCTGGTTGGTGAAGTATTTCTTATAATGAGCATTGCCTGGTCCCGCATCATAAACGGTAAGTCCATGTTGTGGCATGGCTTTAATAATATGCTGCGTTAATAGCAGGCCCGGTGAGTATTTACTAAACTCGGGATTATAGGCTGTAAGCCACCCATGTAACAAATTACCGCTCTGCATGTTAAATTCTGCTGCTACCAATTGTCCATCAACACGCAGTGTAGATAGTATGGTGTTGATGTTGTTGCATTCACCATGCCTGAGCATGTCCAACATTTTCTTTACCCAGCTTGGCCGAAGAACATCATGCAATTTTGTGCGGGCATATTGTTGACGTTTCATGGTAATGAGCTGGTGAAATATTTCCGCGCATTTATCGTCAAATGTAAATACGACTTCAGAATGCTCTTTGTCTAATTTTCGGCCTAAACGGGCTATTTGCTTAAAAAACTTAGGATAAAATTGCGTTTGCTGAGCAATGAATGGGCTCCATCCTTCCTGTAGATTAGTAATATTTGTATTCACAATTGCATCTGGGTTGACGCTTACTTGCTCACAGAGCGTTAACCCTGATGTCTTAAATCCTGCAATGTTTGCGCCTTGTAAGTATTCTGGGATATCAACTGTTTCCCCAGAACGTACAACCGGACCGTTTAGGTCGCCAAATGGAAAGCCAATTGCACGGGCCCATTTCCCCATCCCTATGTGCATGGGCCAATAGGCTAATAAACCCTTTTCATCCTCTGCAATTGCAACCGAAACATCATTACGGACTTGGGCTAGGAGCCGCGCGAAGTCAGGGTCAAAAAAGCCGCTTTCATAAGTTTTTTGATCCGCACGTAGGCCATGGAAATCACTCCATGTTTCATTGGATAAATCATCCGCATTATACGTTTTAAATGTGCGCCACATGCCCGAGCCCTAGAAATATTGAAAGGCTCACACTAGAAGAAAATACTTAATAAATAAGATGAAACTATGGTTTATAGAGAGTAAAAATCCTTTGTCATTGACAGCAAAGAGCGCGGTACAATTTCGGAACGGGTCATTGGGAAGATAAGGGCGGTTGTCGAAACCTTCCTCGATGGAGTGGATTAGTTCGTGATCAGCCAGATAAAGCACCCTCGCGCCTGAAGCGCTTAACCTGTCTCACTGTGGGCTATGAGGCGCGTGTTAAACGCTAAAGTGGAGATATAATTGGGGACGAAATTCATAAAGATAGAAATATAAAAACAAAACAAACGCTTTGGCAAAAACAATGGCGGTGGGGGTGGGATTCGAACCCACGAGACGGGGATACCGCCTACACGCTTTCCAAGCGTGCGCCTTCGACCACTCGGCCACCTCACCATGTGGGCGGGGTTATAGAGTACTTCTTAAAACGTGGAAACCGGTTTTCAGACAAAATGTGTGATTAACTGGAAACTTTACAATGATCCGAATGGCTCCACTTTTGGAGGCGATGCTGTTCGTTACAGTGGAATAAAGCGGCGGCGTTTCGAATAAGCCAAATAACCGACATTGACTCCAAGTCGTAGCCCAACGCCGGTGCGAATGGGTGCCAATGAGATTGAATTGGAACGTTGATAGTTTACCCCCATTCCGGCCACCAGATAGGCAGATCCACCGACACCGGGAAAGCGTTGATATATTTCGTCGGCGGATTGGATATTGTAAACTAAAGTAAAGACTTTGGCGCCATTACCGCCGACATCCCAGCCAATGGACGGGCCTTGCCAATAGACTTTGGTTTGGCTGCCATCAGCCATTTGCAATGTACCTTTGCCATAGCGCAAGCCAATGCCGATCGCTACAGAGCCTTCCTCACCATAAATATAGGCATTGGGCTCACCAAGATCACGAAAAATACGCTCGACCACAGAACCCGCAGCCTCGGAGGTAACACCAAAATAATCAGACATGGCTGAACTTATTTCTCGCCGATCAAAACTAGATTTATTATTGGTTGGCGGTCCGGCTGCTGGCGCGGAGGATGAGGAGCTAGCGCAACCAAACAATAACGGCAGGGAGATAAACAGCGATAAAAACAATGTTTTATGACGAAGAAACATGACAAATACCTTAGGGGCTAAAGGTTGAAATACGTGGTGAATTGTCAGCTTAATTCCCTAACGACAGATGAATGAACGGGGCAAGGTGCAATCTGATACCTAAAGCGCTTGTAAGAGAGTGAGTTTGAGTGCTATTTGCCGCCCCATGACCACTGACCCGAAGCTTATTCGCAATTTTTCGATCATTGCCCATATCGACCACGGTAAATCAACCTTGGCGGACCGGTTGATTCAATTCACCGGTGGCTTGGCTGATCGCGATATGAAAGAGCAAGTTCTGGACAATATGGATATCGAGCGCGAACGCGGAATTACCATTAAAGCCCAAACAGTGCGCCTCGATTACCGCGCAAAAGACGGCAAAACCTATGTATTGAATTTGATGGACACACCGGGGCACGTGGATTTTGCCTATGAGGTATCGCGTTCATTGTCGGCGTGTGAAGGTTCGATTTTGGTGGTCGATGCCAGTCAAGGCGTCGAGGCGCAAACCTTGGCCAATGTCTATCAAGCGATTGACCACGACCATGAGATTGTGACGGTACTGAACAAAATTGACCTGCCGGCAGCCGAGCCAGACCAAGTGGCCCAGCAAATTGAAGATGTGATCGGCATTGATGCATCCGATGCGGTGCGAGCTTCAGCCAAGTCCGGTATCGGGATTGAGGACATTTTAGAAGCGATTGTTACGCGCCTACCGGCACCGGATGTGGGCGATGAGAACGCACCATTAAAGGCGCTCTTGGTCGATGCATGGTATGATGCCTATCTTGGCGTGGTGGTGTTATTTCGGATGTTGGAGGGTACAGCAAAGAAGGGTCTGCGTATTCGTATGATGTCCACCGGTGCTTCGTATGTGATTGACCGGGTGGGGGTGTTTCGGCCAAAAATTGAAATGGTCCCTAGTCTTGGCCCTGGCGAAATTGGATTTTTAACCGCCTCGATCAAACAAGTGGCCGATGCTGCGGTTGGTGAAACCATTACCGAAGAAAAACGCCCAACCGCAACTGCATTGGATGGGTTTCGACCGGTGCAGCCGGTGGTATTTTGCGGAATTTTCCCGGTGGATGCCGCCAATTTTGAAGACTTGCGGGCGGCGGTTGGTAAATTGCGCCTCAATGATGCTAGTTTTTCATACGAGATGGAAACCAGTGCCGCCCTTGGGTTTGGCTTTCGTTGTGGCTTCTTAGGTTTGTTGCATTTGGAGATCGTGCAAGAGCGCTTATCCCGCGAGTTTGACCTTGATCTGATCGCAACCGCACCTTCGGTGGTTTACGAGCTAATGTTAAACGACGGCAGCACCCTACAACTGCATAACCCAGCCGACATGCCGGACCCGGTGCATATTGAAAGTATTGCTGAGCCGTGGATTCGGGCGACGATTTTAACTCCGGATGAGTATATCGGCTCGATTTTGAAGCTTTGTCAGGACCGGCGCGGCATCCAACAAGACATGTCCTATGCCGGTTCGCGAGCGATGATCATCTATGATTTACCGTTGAACGAAGTGGTGTTTGATTTTTACGACCGGCTCAAATCCATCTCCAAAGGTTATGCCAGTTTTGATTATGTGATCACCGATACGCAAATTGGCGATCTGGTCAAAATGACCGTGCTGGTCAACGCCGAGCCCGTGGACGCATTGTCGATGATGGTGCACCGCAACCAAGCTGAAAGCCGTGGTCGCATTTTATGCGAAAAGCTAAAAGACCTAATCCCCCGCCATATGTTCAAAATCCCGATCCAAGCCGCGATTGGTGGCCGGGTGATCGCTCGTGAAACCATTTCGGCAATGCGTAAAGATGTGACGGCCAAGTGCTATGGCGGCGATGCCTCGCGCAAGCGCAAATTGCTCGACAAACAAAAAGCCGGTAAGAAGAAAATGCGACAATTTGGCCGCGTCGAAATCCCACAAAGCGCCTTTATTTCAGCGCTAAAAATGGATAGCGATTAACGCTCCAACTCTACATCCCAATACAAATAGTCCAACCAGCTTTCATGTAGGAAATTGGGTGGAAATTTGCGGCCCATGGCTTGTAGTTCGTATGATGTCGGGCGGCGTGGTTTGCGTTGTGGGTGCATATTGCACTC
>JAESUG010000128.1 GCA_016763185.1 Robiginitomaculum sp.
ACCCAAATTCGCCGTGGATTGACATCCAATGCCGCCAACACCACCCCAACTCCCAAACAAGCCAAAATCAATTTGAACAAACCAGACGGTGTGATGGCCATTAGCTTTTTAGTGAAGCTTCGCTTTGGTGTGGGCTGGGTTTGATGAAGTTCGCTCATGGGCAGATTTCCTAGCAATTGGATACCTGCACCCTAGCAAAGCATGAAGCCAAGGCAAAGGATGATTTTGCGAAGGTTTAAGGTTGGGTGCTCGGCCAATGCCTAGCCCGTCATTTTTAAAGGATCATCGGCTTCGGATAGAAACTCCTCGCGGATCGGGCGTGGGGTGCCGAATAAATGGCCTTGGGCATAGCTGGCATTGATCTCAAGCAGTTCAACAACGCTGGCTTCATCTTCGACTTTTTCACCGATCAGCTCAATCCCAAACCGCGCCAGGTAAGGTACAATATCTTGGGCTAGAATATCGGGTGCCAAAGGGAGCGCCCCGCCATCAGCAGCGCGGATTGAAGTAAGCAGAATTTCCGCGCCGATTTTTAGAAACTTCACGCCGGCTCGTTGCATATCGGCGAGGTCAAAATTCATCGTCTCGACTTTGTCGATAGAGAACCGGAAGCCAAAATCCGCCAACCGTCCCATATTGCGCGCTTGGGTGACGGAGCGGGTAACAAAATCTTTTTGGCCCATCTCAAAAACCAGCGAACCAGCCAGATCAGAGTTTTGACGCATAAAGTCCAAAAACTGCGGGAAAAATTCCTCATCGCCCAGAGATTCTGGCGAGATATTACAAACAATTCCGATCCGTCGATCTTTTTGGGTAAGCCGACGTACAATTTGCACACAGCGAAACAACAGCAAATTATCAACAACCGACACCAACCCGGCAGGTTCTGCGACTTTGAGGAAATCGGACGGCATGATCACGTTGTTGTCATGATCGCGCAAACGGGTGAAGCTTTCATAAAAATAGGTTTTACGTTGGGGCAGGGACACGATCGGTTGTAAATGCAGTTCAACCCGGCCTGCTTCTAGGGCTTCGCGGACCAAGGTTAGCATTAAGTGACGGTCATCCGTATCATGAACATTGTCTGCCTTTAACGAGGCAATGCGTGCGTTTTCAGACAAGCGCGTTGAAAAGTCATCGCCCATTTTTTCGATCAAGGCTTCGATCACCTGTACTTCGGAGACAATCGCATGATTGCGTTGGACCGCTTCTTCTTCGACGGATTGCGAAAGTCCGGCCAATTCGTCACGAGCTTGGGCTAGCTCTAACGCCAATCCACTGGCGGTATGGCGCAAAGCTGAAATATCCTTTTGTAATTCTTTTGCCTCCAGCTTCCGTGCGGCAAAGGCATGGGCTTGGGCCGAGCTTAAGAATATCACGGCTCCCATCATTGCGGCATAGCCAGCCGAGGCATCCATCAGGCGGATCAATGCCAAAGAGGCAACCACCGCCAACAGGGCGTAAATGGCAATAATCATAATTCCAGTGGTGCGACCCATGTGCGGTTCCGCTTGAAGATAAATACAGTTATGTTCCAAAATCACCTGATCATGGTTTCCATTGCGTTAACTTTTGATCAGGCAACCGGTTCTACCCTAGTTTTTTGCTAAGTTTCTTGACCTAATAGGTTTCGGTGCGTAACCGAACACTGCAATTGTAAAGATCGAACACCATGAACCAATTTACCGAATTGACGCAAACCGCTAAGGCTTGGCCGTTTGAACAAGCCCGTTTGCTGGTCAAACGTCTGGCTCGCCAAGGTCGTGCGGATGGCGAGGTGGTTTTTCAAACCGGATATGGACCGTCTGGCTTGCCGCATATTGGTACCTTTGGCGAAGTGGTGCGCACCAGCATGGTTCGCCACGCCTTTGAGGTGATGACGAACGGCGCATATACCACGCGGTTGATCGCGTTTTCCGATGATATGGATGGCTTTCGCAAAGTACCGGCAAATTTGCCCAACCAAGACATGCTGACCCAGCATTTGGGTCTGCCCTTGTCAAAGGTTCCCGACCCATTTGGCACTCATGATAGTTTGGCCGCTCATAACAATGCGCGATTGTGTGCCTTTTTGGATAGTTTTGGCTTTGAGTATGAGTTTATTTCGTCCACCGAGTATTATACGTCCGGCAAATTTGACGATGCGTTACGCATGATGCTGGCCCGGTATGAACAGGTGATGGCGATCATGTTGCCAACCTTGGGGCTTGAGCGCCAACAAAGTTATTCACCATTTTTGCCGATCAGCCCAAGCACGGGCCATGTTTTGCAAGTGCCCGTGTTAGAACGTGATGTCGATGCGGGGACCATCACATTTACCGACACAGACGGGCGGCTCAAAGAAACGCCCGTGACCGGCGGTCATGTCAAAGTGCAATGGAAACCGGATTGGGCCTTGCGCTGGACCGCGTTGCAAGTTGACTATGAAATGTCGGGCAAAGACCTTATTCCATCGGTGCAACAGTCCTCCAAAATATGCCGGGCTTTGGGGGGGAAGCCGCCTGATGGTTTTAATTACGAGTTATTTTTGGACGAAAATGGCGAGAAAATTTCAAAGTCAAAAGGCAATGGAATATCCATTGAACAGTGGTTGTCTTACAGCATCCCGCAAAGCCTGTCGCACTTTATGTACCAAAAACCAAAAACCGCAAAACGGTTATTTTTTGATGTTATTCCCAAAAATACGGACGAATATTTACAGCATTTGGCCGCCTATGACGACCAAGACGACAAAGCAAAATTGAGCAATCCGGTGTGGCATATCCACAATGGCAATCCGCCAACGCATAGCGTGCCGGTGTCGTTCTCATTATTGCTGAATTTAGCGTCCGCAGCGTCGGCACAAACCAAAGAGCAAATGTGGGGATTTATCTCGCGCTATGTTCCAGGGGCCAGTGCTGCAACCCATCCCTTGCTCGACCAATTAGCTGGGTTTGCGATCACCTATTTTCGTGATTTTGTATTGCCGGAAAAATCGTTTCGCTTGGCGGATGCGCGTGAGACTAAAGCGTTGGTGGATCTCGTGGCGCGGTTACGGGCTTTGCCCGATGGTGAGCGCGATGCCCAAGTGTTGCAAACCGAAGTTTTTGCAGCCGGTAAGGCGGCTGAGTTTGAAAATTTACGCGATTGGTTTTTAGCGCTTTATGAAGTTTTACTGGGGCAAACATCTGGGCCGCGCTTTGGTTCATTCATCGCGATTTATGGCAAGGATGAAACCATTACTTTGATTGAGCGGGCCTTGGCTGGCGAGTTGGTATAACTGATAAAAACACCATCACAGTTGCGCGAGGTGTCTAGTTGCGTGAACTAGTTTATGGCATTAAGCACGCCGCCTATCATGGGTGTGAGAAATTTGGAGATTAAAATGCGTATCTTTTTCGCAAGCTTGTTATTGGTATGGTTCTCATTGCCGGTTTTGGCCAATCCGGTTACAACCGACAATGCCCGTGCGACCTTAATCTCTGACCAACAAACCATCAAAGCCGGTGATGAATTTCATCTCGGACTGGAGATGGTTCTGCGCAAGCATTGGCATACCTATTGGGTTAACCCCGGTGATGCTGGCTTGGCCACTGAAATTCAATGGGAGTTACCGATTGGCTTATCGGCTGGCCCGATTAAATGGCCAACCCCCAAGGCCATTTTTCTGGGACAGTTGGTCAATTATGGCTATGAGGATACTACGCTTTATCCCATAGCATTTACGGCGGGTCCTGATTTTGCCACCGAAGGCCCGTTTCAAATTAAAGGGTTTGCTACTTGGTTGGTGTGCGAGGACATTTGTATCCCCGAACAAGCTGAACTTATTCTAACCCTAAACACCACGAATACCGATGAAATCGCGGCGAATGCAAAGCGCATTGAACAAGCCTTGGACGGGTTGCCAAAGCCAGTATCAGCGGCGCAAATTACCGCAGGTTTCACCGCAACCAGCGCTGCTATTCAGTTTCATTTTTCCGGGCCATTGGTCAATGGTTCCAAAATCAGCAAACAAGCTTTGCGGTTTTTCCCCTTCGATACCGGCGCGGTAAAACACGCGGCCCTACAAAGCCCTAGTTTTGGCGAAAACGGCTTTACCCTATGGACCAAGCCCGGCTTTCGGACCCGACGTGGAACCCTAGAAGCCGTTGGCGGTGTATTGGTGATCGGTACGGGAAAATCGGCGCAAGCATGGCAAGTGGAAGCTCAAGCTGGCTTGGTACCCACCGGCACCGGTGCCACCACCAATCCCGCCGATCAACCAGCCCCGACGAGCACGGGTCTTGGCGGGTTGTTGACCGCGTTGATATTTGCATTTTTGGGCGGCGTATTGCTCAATCTAATGCCTTGTGTATTTCCGGTATTGTCGATGAAGGTGATGAGCTTTGTTTCAGCGGCACACTCCGAAGCTGCGATTATTCGTAAACACGGTATTTTGTTTTTGATCGGGGTGTTGGTTTCTTTTTTAGCATTGGGTGGTTTATTTTTGGCGCTAAAAGCCGGTGGCCAGCAAATTGGCTGGGGGTTTCAGTTGCAATACCCGCCGTTTGTTGCCGCGATTTCCGTATTGTTTTTCGTCCTTGGTTTGAACCTGTTGGGCGTGTTTCATATGGGTAGCCGGTTGATGGGTGTCGGTGGCTCGCTGGCCGATAAAGGCGGCAATGCCGGTGCATTTTTCACCGGCGTATTGGCGGTGGTGGTGGCCTCGCCTTGTACTGCGCCCGCTATGGGTTGGGCCTTGGGCTTTACATTGAGCCAAAGTGCCGCCGTATCAATGCTGGTGTTTTTGGCCTTGGGGCTTGGCTTTGCCGCACCGTTTACCTTGCTCAGCATACAGCCGCGTCTGTTGAAATTTCTGCCCAAGCCCGGCCCGTGGATGGGTAGGTTTCATCAGCTAATGGCGTTTCCAATGTTTGCGGCGGCGGTTTGGCTGGTTTGGGTCTTGGCCGGTCTGTCCGGCGTGATGGCGGTGGCCGCACTCTTGAGCGCCTTTATCCTGATCGGGTTTGCGTTTTGGGCTTGGAAAGGCCAACGGTTCAGTAAAGCGGCAGGCGTGATTGCGGCTGGTTTAGCCTTGTTGGTGATTGCCAATGGCATTAGCGCCCAAGGGGATAGAAAATTGGAACCACAGGTTTGGTCGTCGGCTTTGGTGACGCAATACCAAAGTGAGGGCAAAACCATCTTTGTTGATTTTACTGCCGATTGGTGTGTGACCTGCCAATTTAACAAGCGCACCGCCTTGGCCAGCAAAAGCGTGGCGGCTGCCTTTGCCCAAGAAGATGTACAGTTTTTGGTGGCCGATTGGACGCGCCGCGATGATGAAATAGCCACCGAGCTTGCCCGTCACGGTCGGGCCGGGGTGCCGCTTTATCTGGTTTATCGACCTGAACAGGCCAAGCCGCAAATCCTACCGCAATTGCTAACGCCGCAAATCGTTAAGAGCGCCGTCACCAAGGGGCGCTGAGGGACACGACGCACCGGCAAGCCGCGTGTTGTTTGGTTTTAAAACGGCACTGACATCGGCAAATAAATAAGCCGCGTTTTGCCAGATCGCGGCTTGTTCACCGGCGGTTTGGCTGGTTTCCAGGGTGGCTAGTTTTTCACGTGCATCAATGGCCATTCCGCGAAAAATACAAGCGAGGTCGGAGGCGGTACCATCTTTATCTATTTGACTTGCTCGCAAGTTAGCTTCGGTGATGAATGACAAAAACAAATGTTTATACATGTCCGACGACCCAGCGGCGGCAAATGGGGTGCGAGCGCCTATTTGAGTTTGGGCCAAACTTAAATGTTCCAATTCCTTGCCGAGCGATAACAGTTTGTCATCCGGGCCAGCAGGTTCCGGCGTGGCCAAAACCTTCGGGCTGGGCGTGGGTGCCGTGGCTTCGCGTTGGGCTCCATACAGCAATACTGCCAGTACCAATGCCGCGCTTATCGTAATTCCAATCCAAAATATTTTATGCATTTTGTTATTTACCTAAGCCGTGTTTTGGGTTGCACCATTGGCCCATGTGCGGTTCAAAGGGGGTATGAGTGAAAACGACACATACCGTAGCCTCGAACAAGCAGCAAGCCGGATACGCCAGACCCATTTGGCCCAATTGTTTGCTGACAACCCGAACCGAGCGCACCAGCTTGATTTTGCTGTTGGCGGGGTACGGGTTAATTTTTCACGACAAAAATGGGATGCGGATATTGTAGGCTTGCTGGTTGAGCTGGCGCAGCAGCGCGGCATAGCCAACTTCCTGCAACGGATGCAGGACGGTGAAATGGTGAACCGTTCTGAAAACCGCGCTGCCCAACATATGGCACTACGCGCCGGACCGGGCGAAACCCGCAAATCCCAAGGCATACTGATATCCGACGAAATTACCCAAACCAAAGCCCGTATGGAACAGTTGGCGGACGACATTCACGCGGGCAATTTGTGCGGGGCTGGTGGCCAGCGCATTTCGCATATTGTGCATATTGGCATTGGGGGTTCGGATTTGGGGCCAAAATTGGTGGCCAATGTCTTGCGCCAAACCAAGGCGCTGGAGGTTGAGGTTCGTTTTGTTGCCAATATTGATGCGGCAGAAATCAATACGGCCTTGCACGAACTGAACCCGGCCTCGACATTGGTATTTGTGGTTTCAAAATCTTTCACCACTGCCGAAACATTGGCCAATGCCAGTATTGCTCGCCAATGGCTGGTTCAGCATTTGGGCGAGGTTGCAGCGCAACAACAAATGTATGCCATTTCCGCCTACCCGGACCGAGCCGAGGCGTTTGGCGTGGCATCGGCGAATGTGTTTGGATTTGCTGACTGGGTGGGTGGCCGGTTTTCTGTTTGGTCGGCGGTTGGGTTAGCCCTTGTGGTGAGCTTGGGCAGTGCGGCTTGGAACCAATTGTTAATGGGCGCGGCGGCGATGGACCGCCATGTGCTAACCACGCCCTTGGCAAATAACATGCCGGTGCTTTCGGCCTTGGTTTCATTTTGGAATTTGAATTTTTTACATATGCCAGCCCGCGCCATTGTTCCGTATGCCAGTAAATTGGCGTTATTGCCGTTATGGATGCAACAATTGGTGATGGAATCGAATGGGAAATCTGTGCAAAGCGACGGCACACCCGCTCAGTTTGTGGGCGCACCTATTATTTTTGGGGATGCCGGAACCAATGCCCAACACGCATTTTTTCAAGCCTTGCATCAAGGTCCAAACCCGGTACCCGTTGATTTTATCGGCGTGATAGAAGACGGCGAAGACAACCCAAGCCAACACCAAACTTTGCTGGCCAATATGTTGGCCCAAGCCAGTGCCTTGATGAACGGTAAATCAGCGCCGCCAGATGCGCCGCATCAGCATTTCCCCGGAGATCGGCCATCGACCACGATCTTGCTGGATGAATTATCGCCATTTGTGCTGGGTGGCTTATTGGCATTTTATGAACATGAAACGGTGGTATTGGCCCATTTGTGTGGGCTAAACCCGTTTGATCAATGGGGGGTCGAGCTGGGCAAGGAATTAGCCTTGCAAATTGAACAACAAATGACCGAAGGCAACCCCAAGGTGGACGCAACCAATCAGCTCCTGTTACAAGCAATTTCGAAAAAATCGGAACCGGCATGACAAAGAAAAACAAAATATTTCGCCCCAAAGCCCGTCGTGCCAAAGGGTTTGAAGACCGGATCGGGGCCAGATACCGAGCCGAGCAAACATTGCTAGCCGGCGCCGCACAAGTTTTTGAGGCGCATGGGTTTGAACCCTTAACCACACCGGCGTTTGAATATACGGATGTGTTGGGTAAGTTTTTGCCCGATGAAGAACGCCCAAATGCCGGGGTGTTCTCAGTAGAAGACGATGACAAACAATGGCTGTCATTGCGTTATGACCTCACCGCGCCTTTGGCTAGATTTGTTGCCGAAAACTATGATGGTCTACCGAAACCGTTTCGCAGGTTTGCTTTTGGTCCGGTCTGGCGCAATGAAAAACCGGGACCGGGCCGCTATCGGGAATTTCTGCAATGTGATGCAGATACGGTGGGAGCAGCTGGCCCGGCGGCGGATGCCGAAATGATCATATTGGCTAGCAAGATCATGCAAAGCGCTAAACTTACCGCCGGTGAATATGTGGTGCGGGTCAATGATCGAAGATTACTGGACGCGGTGATGACGGATATTGGCACGCCAGATACAGCGGTCGGCAAAGCGCAAACGGCGACGGTGTTACGTGCCATCGACAAATTGGACCGTTTGGGTGAAACCGGTATTTCGTATTTATTGGGCGCGGGCCGCAAAGACGAAAGCGGCGATTATACCAAGGGCGCTGGCCTGGACGCTGCTGGGATTGCCAAAGTATTGGCCTTTACCCGCGCTGGACAAGGGGATCGGGCAGACACATTTGTTGCGTTGGAAAAATTACTGGGCGGCAATGGGTTGGCCCGTGATGCCTTGGCGCAAATGCAGGTGATTGATGGGCTGGTTACGGCGGCGGGGCTGGACGAGCAAACCGTTTTGTTTGACCCCAGCATTGTGCGCGGGCTTGGTTATTATACGGGCTGTGTGTTCGAGACAGATGTGACACTGGAAACCCTCAACGAAAAAGGCCAATTGATACGCTTTGGCTCGGTAGGTTCTGGCGGGCGCTACGACGGTTTGGTAGCGCGCTTTAAGGGGGTGGAGGTTCCGGCCACCGGGTTCTCGTTCGGGGTGTCACGCTTTGCTGCCCTTTTGCATTCATTGGGTCGGTTGGGGGCGGATGTCCCGGCTCCGGTGGTGGTGTTGGCGTTGGAGCCAGAGCAAATGGCCGCTTATTTTGCAATGGCCGATGAATTGCGCGCGGCGGGTATTCGCGCCGAGGTTTATATGGGTAACTCAGGCATGCGCGCCCAGATGAAATACGCTGACAAACGCGGCGCCCCGGCGGTGGTGATTGTGGGTGAGGACGAACGGGCGACGGGACAAATAACGGTGAAGGATTTGAATCTTGGTGCAAAGCTGTCCGAACAAATTACCGACAATACCCAATGGCGCGAAGGCCGCCCGGCGCAACACACCGGCCCGCGCGGCGAGCTGGTGCAATTGGTGCAACGAGTATTGGTGGATTAACCTATAATGCGCGTTTCAAATACAATATGGTGTGATAGCCGATGTTTTTG
>JAESUG010000129.1 GCA_016763185.1 Robiginitomaculum sp.
ACTGGAGATAGTTGCAATAAGGGGGAGCGAACCCATCCGCCGGTCAATTGTTGACCGAATGTTGCAGATGTTGGTTGTGATGTTTGGTTAGGCGCTGCCGAAATAGCTTGCGGTAATTTGGGCGTATCCGTCCCATGCAAACGGCCAAGTTCTGCGAATAGTTCCTGTGCGGTGCGCGCGGTGCCTTTTGTGGTGAAAAATACATGTTTATTTGCCGCGGCTTCTTTTGGAAATAACAGCGCTGCGGATTGGTTAGGGGTATTTGCAACCGCATGTAAAAGGGTGTTGGCGGTCCCTGCCCCAAGAAAATGTGCGGCATATAATTCAGTATCTGTGGGTGAACGTTTTAATTTTGCTTGTAATACGTCGCGGTTATCGGCGGTAAGCTCCGCGGCCATAACGGTAGAGATAGCCGGGTCATGGCGTAACTCCAATATCCGATTGCGGTGCTCGGTCGATGTAAGGGAAAACCGCCCATTTTTATTTTGTTCAATCAATGCCGCATCATTGGCTAACCCATGTTTGGCTCCATGACGGGCGACAACCCCTAGCCAAGTTTGTTCGATAAACTGAAACATCCCCGCCGCAGATGAGGTTTTGGCTTTGGCGGCTGATTGAAAGCCACTTTCACGGGCCGCGGTTTTAACTAAGAAGTCAAATGATATCCCGGTGCGGGTCGCGGCATTAGAAAATACCTGTTGTAGGTTTTCAACTTGTGATTTTCCAAAAGTTTCAATCATACGAATTCAGCCAAAAACATGAAGGCATTTGCGCTTAGCTTACGCCTGATAAAATTAAGAAGAACGGACCTTTGTGACAAATTCACCGACTTTGGCGCCCAATTTCTCGGTTTGCAGTGTCATTTCTACAGTAGCTTGATGAGAATTGGTCAATGTGCTTTGTGAACTTACTGCTGATACGGCTAATTGTGACACTGTATCCGAAATTCGCCTGGAATGGGCAGCAGCTTGGCGAATGCTTTCACTAATTTCACCGGTGGTATGCGACTGCTCTTCTGCCGCAGTAGAAACACTAGCCAAGCTTTCTTCAATTTGTCCGATCGAGTCAGCAACTTGACCGATTTGCCCGACACTGACTTGGGCTACATCTTGGATTTCTTTAATTTGGGTACTGATATCTTGGGTAGCTTTCGTCGTTTGCTCAGCCAACCCTTTTACCTCAGCCGCTACAACCGAGAAACCTCGCCCAGCATCGCCAGCACGAGCGGCCTCAATGGTTGCATTTAGGGCTAGTAAATTGGTTTGCTCGGCAATGTCTTGAATGATCTGAACAATATTATCAATCTGGTGCGCCGCCTCGCCAAGGCTTTTTATCACACGATTAGATTCGCGAGCCGCCTCTCCTGCGCTATGAGCCGCGCTAGCAGAGCTAGCAATTTGTTGTGATACATCTTCAATAGATGAGCGAAGTTTCTCTGTAGCAACCGCGACAGTTTCAATGTCTTTTGCTGAGTCTTTGGATGCTTGTGCTGCATCACTAGCCCGTTCACCGGACTCTCGTGCAGAATCGGCAAGTTCGTGTGCACTTTCCTGCATGCTACCCGCTGATGAGGCAACGGTTTCAACCATTTCTGAAACCGAAGATTCAAAGTTATCAGCCAAATTATTCATTGCCGTTTTTTTATCAATTTCGGCTTGCTCCTCGGACTTGACTTGCGCCTCACGTAACCGTCCAGCCTCGATCAGATTCTCACGAAAGACCACAACGGCACTGGCCATGTTACCAATTTCATCGGTTTGCCCTTCTCCGGCAAGTTCAATCGTTGTATCCCCCTGGGCCAAGCGTAACATTGCACTAGTCATGCGCCGTATGGGACGAACAACAAACAAAAACAACCCGGCTCCAGCAATCGCCAACGCCGTGAAAATACCCAAAATAGCCGGTAGTGATAAGTTCAGCGCTGTCCTTGCCGCGTCTAGCGCCAAACGACGAGCATCTTCGGCTTGGGCTTCTAGTTTACTGGATAAATCAGCCAACAAAACATCAACAGATATAACATGATCACGAACCTCACCCATAAACACATTACCTGCGGCTTTTTCGTCCATAATATACTCGTCGAGTGCGTTTAGTGACAGCTCTTCGATTTCGTTAACTTTTGTTCGAATTGATGTGGTTAATTCGCCATCCAATTGCTCCAGTTTATCTAATTCAGCAAACAAACTGGCCTTAGCATCCGCCGCCGCATCGACGGAGCTATCTTGGAGGCTACTGGCTAATTCAGCATTCCAATATTTCATGTCACCAAATGCTTTGGTGATACGCGCCGTACTTTCTAACAAGTCCAATATATGGCCTTGTTCGACAACAGCACGTTCAATCGCTGCATTTTTTGAGTACAGAACTGCGCCAAAGCCTGTAGAAAAAATAGCTACGACGGCCAAAAGGATAGAAACTTTTACAAGCACAGGTAGATTAAGAATTAATTTTTGAATAGCCATTGCGGTGGACCAACTTCCAATACGGTGTTGAAAACAAAATTAATCAGAAGAAAACTCAAAAAGAACTTTAGAATTCGCGATCGCACCGGCTTCACTGGCCAACACGATGCCAAAGGCACCGGGTTGTTTCCCGATTTGTCGAGCAAGAATTCTAGCTGAGCCAACGCCACGCGGCGGCGTTTCACCGCGCACTTGTTTTAGCTTCAACCAATGCCCGACAACTTCACTGCCAGACATGTTTAAAACAGATTTGACAAACGCAGACTGCTCGGCCGAGTCTGCCTCACGTCCAAAAGGTACGGCTTCCACACCACCTGGCCATGAAGATTGTTCTTTTAAGTACAACCGTTTAATCTGCTCTTTCATTGCGGTTTCGTCGCCTGAAAAAGTATTTTCTGCATTAATCACAACCGCGTAAGTCTCCGCAATTGCAGGTGTCGCCCCCAGCAAAGTAGAAATAGCTGCGGCACTTAAAAACGTTCGTATAGATAATAAATTCAGCATGAACCTGCCCCTAAAAGTTGAAAGTTGTAGACAGTTGGAAAATATGCGCATCTGCCGATGGAATACCTGCATCCTCCGATGCGTGTCGCCAACGATATATCCCTCGTAAATGAGCATTACTAACTGGCTTAAAGGTTAAGCCGAGTGAATTTTCGATGGTTTTACCACCAGCTAACCCTGTATCCAAATAATCAAATCTATAAAATCCGGTCCACTTATCGGTGAGCTTATATGCAGGTTGCGTATAAAATGCTATTCTATCAAGCCCATTTTCCTCATTGGTAATAAAAATTTCATTTTTCCAGATCCATCGACCTTTTTCGAACAAGAGATCGACACCAACCACAGCAAAATCAGCATCAACCAAACTAGAGCGGTCACCATAAGTGGCATTTGCGCCGATGGTAATCCCTTCGTTTGTAAAGGTATAAGCCACGCGGCCACCAAGGTTGATATTGGTTGAATTTCCTGCCCATGCACCGGCATACGCGTTATAACTGAACTTGTTACGCCCAACAAACTTTGACCCATTAACATTCACACCGTTGGTAAAGTTTGCAAAGACGGTTTGCCCTGGAAATGGCCGTAAAAATTGCGGCTGCTCAGGATCCAGTAAAGAAGCCGGGAAATGTTCAATATTAGTGATACCATGCGGCGTAATAAACCGCCCGACCTGCACTTTTACTAAATCACTCTTGGTATATTGCGCCCATGCGATAACTGTATCCGTGACCACAGGTGAGTTATTATTTCTAAAAAATGGCGTTGTCCGGCTGTTCGGGTCCGTAAATGTCAATGGCGCATTGCGAACAAATGCCTGTGCAACAAATAGATCCCAACGATTGCCCAACTTAGCTTTTACCAATAGCTCGAAAACCTGACGATTAACACTAACCGTACTGCCATCTTCGCCAAAAGCAGCCGTGGTTGCCAAATCAACAAAACCGCCAAAATCAAATTTCTTTGCATCAAACGCGCTGACCACTGCTCGGCTACCGATGCTGGCGTCAATATTATCAACGACCGTTTCCAGCTCCTCAACACGCTCATCAAGCTCATCCACCATGTCGGTATTTGCAGCTGGCTTGGCCGCCATTGCTTTTTGCGCGGCTAGATCACCTTGCAACGCACCAACCGTTTGAGAAAGCGCATGTATCGCGGCCATTGCTTCTTCAAGTTTTAGCTGCATCTGCTTTACTTGCTCATCGGCAGCATCACCAGCAAAAGCGATGGCTGGCGTCCCAATTAAAAGAGCAGCAAGAGCTGCGCCATAAAATAATTTACGCCCAATACGAGCGCTCTTATTACCATAGTCAATTTTGTTTTCCGTAATATCGTTCATTTTCCCAGCCTTTATATTTCAGGATATTAGATCAACGATAAATCGATTAGGGTAAAGACATCCTTAAGTTACTGCACTCCAGCTAATCTTGGTCTCATAACAACATTCCAAATACGCCCTACAATAGAGTATATAGCTTTTATTCCCTTTATTTTACGGAAGTATCGCTCAGCGAATTCGTCTGGTATTCTCACATAAAACATAAAATTAACCGGCAATAATGAGCACTTATTAAGTGCGTATTGGGCTATTGCTCCTCTTAAGGTAGCTACCGATTCGCATTAGGAAGGTTGCCATGACCTCGCGTTCTATATTTATTTTCGTTATTTCCTCCATATTGTTTTTTACAACAGTAAATATCGCCCGCGCTGAGTGGGTCGTTGAACACAAACCAACACTTTTGGCTAAAATCATATGTAAGGTCGGGCTGTTCCCGAAACTTTGATAGAAGAGCCCAAGACTGGTGGTATTTTTACTTCTATTATGGAACGCAACCCCATATCTTCACCTTGGATAATGGTTAGCGCTCCATTGTGAGGCCAATCTATATCTCTTAAATAACCAGCCAGCGCAGCGGCGGCGGCCCCAGTTGCAGGGTCTTCAATGACACCACCTGATGCAAAGGCATTGCGTACATGAAACTTTTGTGACGTTTCGCTAAAAATAAATGCGATCGTTGTTAGGTTATGAGCGTTCATTAATGCCCGCCCTTTATCCAAATCATAAGTCATTTGGGCAAGTTTTTTCCGAGCTTTTAAAGCAATAATAATATGAGTTGCACCGGCCTGTGCAAAACCACAAGGCATGAAAGGGTCAAGATCATTTTGAGTATATCCAAAGAGATCAAGAATTTCTGCAATGAGTGATTGATCTGCAGGTGCCGACTGTGTCGGAGGCGATTGCAGCGCTGCTTTTATAATACTTCCTGATATCTCGCCACTGACCGTGATTTTCGCATCATTTAACTTTAATCGAAATTCGCCATTACCATGCCGTTCAGCCAATGCAGCGCCAAGGGCAATTGTCGCATGACCACAAAAGGGAACTTCAGACTCTGGGGAAAAGTACCGGACGCGCCACCCGCCATTTTCCGGCGCCGCAAAGACAGTTTCTGAAAAGCCAACCTCAGAGGCTATTCGCTGCATAGTAGCCACATCAGGCAGGCTATTCTCTAGCACGACTCCCGCAGGGTTTCCCCCTGAAATTCCATCGGAAAATGCTGAAAGTTTTTGTATTACAATTGACATTTACAATTACCTTTAAAAAGTGAAAATTGGT
Source organism: Robiginitomaculum sp. (assembly GCA_016763185.1). Lineage (GTDB taxonomy): Bacteria > Pseudomonadota > Alphaproteobacteria > Caulobacterales > Maricaulaceae > Robiginitomaculum_B. The sequence goes on from JAESUG010000129.1 coordinate 5,587, forward strand.
TTTTGCTTCATCAAAAATACATGCCTCTCAATCCTCTGACTAGTCTTTTTTTTTACTTTTCTACATAAAAAAACACGCTTAAGACAATTAAGTTTATTAAAATAATTTATTTAAACCAGAAACTTATTCTTTAATCCTAAAGCATTAGCAAGATCAGCCAAGCGCCGACCAGGAATTTTCGTTAGCAAAACACTTTCTTCGTCTTGGGCATCTAGCATAATGGTATTATCTACGATTTTTAACTGGGTTCTGGCTAATAAATCTGGCGTTCGACCCGATACAGCTGCCGCGCAACGTAAGCCCAAACCAATGACCGTTGCCCACAACCGAACATCTTCGCCGACGAGACGCATCAACATCGTCACCCGCGGCGGTGCACTTGGTCCGGCATAGCGATGAAAAACAGCCAATGCCAATGCCGCTCGTTCGCTATGGCTAATGCCCGCAAATGGCGCAAACAGTATGAGATCAAAAGCAATCTCCGCCCGGTGATCAGGATGCAGGCGAGAGCCAATATCTGCGGATTGACAAACCACTTTGTAAAGCAATTGCGTTCGCTCGACATCAAATGGTGACTTTAAATGCGTAAATACCGCAGCCAACCATGTCTCAACTGCCCGTCCAAATTCTGGCGATGACCAGTTTTGATGAGCCATTGCCTCCACCGAGGTCAAAACCGGATGTCGCTTGGCTGCTTCAGGCGGTAACGCCTCAAACAACAAACCCTCGCGCAGACCAAACGCTGACACGACAACTTCATCAATGGTAACAAGGCTCAATAGGCGTTCCAATAACAATGCAGCATGAGGCAAAATTGCGGCCCGCTTTGAGGAGATGCCGGGAACTTTGGCCAATGAAGCGGGGCTTTGGTTGATCACCAGTTGCGTGAGGGACAAAGCCTCGGATATCGACATCCGATAATTGTGCAAAATACGTAACGGATAGCCACGCAGTTCCATATGCACCAAGGCCAATGAGCGCCAAGCACCGCCAACGATAAATAGTTTCATTGGTTTGACAGTTTTAAGTTTAGCCAGCGCTGGGCTTAAAACTTGATCCATCCGTTCACGCATTTTACTGAGCGGCTCGCCTTTATCGGTGATAATTGCCAATGGTCCTAATGCTTGGCTGTTGCAATGCCTTGGCGTACCCTTGATAATGCTGGCAAGCTCCAGCGAAGACCCACCCAAATCCGCAACCAAACCTTCAGCCAATGGCTCGCCCGCGATCACCCCAAGTGCGGACAACCTGGCCTCCTCTGGGCCGTCCAAAGCCCTGACGCTTAGCCCAATGCTGTCCTTGATCATCGCCAGAAACGCTGCCCCATCTTTGGCATCGCGCACTGCGGCGGTGGCTACGGCATATATGTCAGATATGCCACGAGCCTTTACAATATGCATGAACCGGGTAATGGCGGTTTTGGCGGTTTTTACTCCTTTTGGGTTTAATAGCCCGGTTTGCCGCACGCCCTTGCCAAGGCTGGCCGTGACTTTTTCATTGAAAATCGGTTGAAAAAAATTGGCATGGGTCCGGAAAATCATCAAACGAATGGAACCAGAACCAATGTCAATAACCGCTTTGTCCAATAGCGCCAACCTTGATGTACTATTCATCCGGATGCTCAGCTTCCATGATCGCCAGCAATTGCGGCGGTGTGTCTAGCTCTTGTAATATTTCACGAGCCAAGGCTTGGCGCACCGGACGACAGTTTTCTAATGACCGGGCATTTAAGGCTTCGACCAAGTTTAATGCACTGCTCGAAGAACGCTCCATTCGTTTGATGAGGTATTCGATTAATTTCTCATCCGGTTTGATCAGCCGGTCTTTACATAACTTGGTCAAAATTCCAGCCAGCACATCATCATCCGGCTCGTCTATCCGTACCATTTCACTGGCATTCAACCGAGAGCGCAAATCGCCCAGTTTTACCCCCCACCCCCGTGGACCAGTTCTAGCCGTAAGTAACACCCTCGCCTCGTCTGCCATTGCCCGGTTCATCAAATGAAACAAACCTTCCTCATCTAAATTTTGGTCCGCATGCTCAACAATGATATTCCCGGTAAGACGTGAAGGTATAGAGGAGCTATGAACTATCTTTGCCCCATTTGTTTGCAGCCAAATATGGGCCAAATGCGATTTTCCGCATCCCCTTGGTCCTGTCAAAATTAATACACCCGAAGGCCAAGACCGCCAACGATTTATCGCTGATCTGGCATCGGCATTGCTACGCCCATTACAAAAATTTGCAAGGTTAAGCGACCCCTCACCTAGCGAAAAATCAAACCAGAGTTGCGTTGCCATGCTCTGCCTTACCGGACTATGGCAACGGGGCCGATATTCGTATCACGCAGCTCCACGCCATTTTGAGCCAACTGCGCAATAAGTTGCTGGCGAGTTCCGACAAAAACGAGCGTCATCAACGCACCATCGGCTGAAAAAGCATCAAGGCGGGCCTCATGAACCAAGGGGGATGTTGCTAAAACTTCTCGAATACGTCGCCACCCACCAATATTGGTGTATGAGGCCGTGAGCCGAAGTGTGGTAATCGTGTTGTCGCGAACGATCGCCAACTGTTTCCATTCCCGCTCTAAGCTAGCCACCAATGCCGCCCGCGAACGCTCAAGGCCAAACTTGCGCGCTCTATGCCCCGTACCATGGTCATTGCCGTTCGTGGAAAAGCGGCGTTGACGAACTTGGATATTGTTCGCCTCATCCCAACTTACGATATTCGCCCGCATTTCAATTTGTCCCGGAGCATTCTCAGAGGCAAGGGCGATGACAATTTTTCGTACGTCATACCGGGCTGCTAATGCTGTCAATGCCTCTTGGTTTAGCTGCACAGCAGCATCGGCATTGATGGCTTGTCTATCGCCCAAATCGGCAAGTGGTAAAATTAAGGGTGATAAGTCTTGTTCGGGATGTGCCTGCACCCAAGTTTGCCACCATGGATTTGGCGCCCACAACACCGTGTTATCAGGTCCATTCCAAATCGGTAAAACCAGCGCATTTGCAGTTTGCGCTTCGACAAATGGCAATTGCTGAGCGTTTAGAAAATCTCGCACCCGCGCTCGGTCAAAGGTAACTTGCAACAACCCCAAATACCGGCGATTGCTGCGCTGTTCGTCGCGGATTTGAATCCCGGCTACCCATTGCGCGGCAATATCTGCATCCATTTGTAGCCACCCCCCGTCAGCTCGGTCCGCCGGCAAGGTTAGCCGCTCAACCAACACATGGGCGGCCTCTAAAGTTCCAGCTCGAATGGCCGTCTTTTGGGCCTCAGTAACGCTGGCACCAAAACCATCAATCGGAACATTACTGACAGTAAATACATCCGCACGGGCGCCGGGCGCGCTAAAGACAGCAATAACAAAAACAAATAAAATGTGTAGTATGGCTCGCATGGACGAGGTTCCTAGTCACTTGATTTGACCTACTATATCGTGCGTGTCATGAAATTGAACACTTAATTGAGGCAATTACATTTTGACCGCTTGTCTTGATGAGCAGATTGAGGTTTACCAAGGCATTATTGGTCGTTGCCTAACGCAGGATGACATCATGCACCGTAAAAACACTCTTAACTATGCCAAAGCAGGCGTCAATATTGATGCGGGCAACACCTTAGTTGAAAAAGTAAAACCGCTAGCCGCATCAACCGCGCGTCCCGGTGCTGATACGGCTCTATCGGGATTTGGTGGCGCGTTTGACTTAAAAGCCGCCGGATGGGTTGACCCGATATTGATCTCTGGAACCGATGGTGTTGGCACCAAGCTAAAACTTGCAAATGAGATGAATATTCATCACAGCGTCGGGATTGATCTGGTGGCAATGTGCGTCAATGATATTTTGGCGCAAGGGGCGGAACCATTATTCTTTTTAGATTATTTTGCTACATCTAAGCTAGAGCCGGAGCAAGCCGCGAGCGTCGTTGCCGGAATAGCAACCGGCTGCATACAAGCTGGTTGCGCCTTGATCGGCGGCGAAACCGCTGAAATGCCCGGCATGTACGCCAAAGGCGAATATGACTTGGCCGGGTTTGTCGTCGGTGCCGCCGAGCGAGATGGCATGTTGCCACGACATGATCAAATGCAAGTGGGCGATCCCATCATTGGGCTGGCCTCGTCAGGTTTGCATTCCAACGGCTTTTCACTGGTTCGTAAAATCATCGAGGTTTCCCAACTCAAATTGTCGGACCCAGCGCCCTTTGATCCAAATAGTAGTTTGGGCGAGGCCTTGTTAGAACCTACTAAGATTTATGTAAAATCCTTATTGCCACTGATCCGTACCGGCATGATCAATGGCTTGGCGCATATTACCGGCGGCGGATTGATTGAAAACCCACCTCGAATGCTACCTAAGCATTTGCGTGCTCATTTGGCACCCGACACATGGGTTCGACCCGCAGTTTTTGATTGGGTAGAACAAGAAGGTGGATTGCCCGAGCTGGAAATGGCGCGAACGTTTAATTGTGGAATTGGGATGCTCCTTACCGTGTCACCCAATAATTTAGACACAGTCTGCACCGCATTAAAGCTGGCAGGCGAAACCGCCTTTATCGTTGGCGAGTTACAGGCCAGCCCATGAAAACTAGGTTGGGCATTTTGATTTCCGGGACAGGTTCAAACTTAATCAGTATTGCGGCAGCCTGCGAAGCACCTGATTTCCCCGCTGAAATTGCATTGGTGCTCAGCAATAATCCAAAAGCCAAAGGCCTAAACTTTGCCAAGGAGCGCGCACTGCCAACGGCGCTCATTGAACATCATGCGTTTGATACCCGACAAGCTTTTGAACAAGCCGTACACCAAGAATTATGTGCAGCGAAAATTGAATTGGTCTGTCTGGCCGGTTTCATGCGAATTTTATCGCCGTTTTTGGTGGCGAAATGGCCCGGTAAAATCATCAACATCCATCCGTCTTTGTTGCCAGCCTTTCGCGGCTTACACCCACACCAGCAAGCCGTAGAAGCCGGTGTTCGTATATCTGGTTGCACCGTTCATATCGTCACTGAAGGTTTGGATGATGGGCCAATTTTAGGGCAAGTTGCGGTACCTGTGTTGGCCAATGATACGATAAAAACCTTGCAACAGCGGGTTTTAGAGCGTGAGCACCAACTGTACCCCGCAGTCATTTCTCATCTTTGCGAAAACCAACAGGGTTCGCTCATTTCACACGATAACGCCAAAGCATCAAATCATCTATTTTCAATATTTTAACACGAACCCATCCCATACATCAAATTGTGACGATTATCTTGCAATCAAGTCACACTTGAGATCAAAAGCCACCAGTCAGTACGCTTTGATATTGAATGCAAACCTTTACTGGTCCATCAAGGCCCGTCGGCCATTCAAATTTCCTGAAGCAAATTAACAATGGCCATCGATCTTTTTCACTCACTCCCAAGAGGACAATTTTCATGAAAACCCACCACAAACCCAGATCAATGTTGTTTAAAAACAGCGTCAGCATGCTCGCCCTTGCCCTTGCCGGCTCGGTTACGATGCCGGTGATCGCCCAAGCCCAAGAAGCCGTTTTGGATACCATTATTGTTACCGCGCAAAAACGTGAACAGAACGTCAAAGACGTGCCGATCTCTGTGGACACCAAAAGTGGCGATGAGCTCAAAACCCTGTTTGCTGCTGGCCAAGACATTCTGGCCTTAGCAAACCGTACCCCAAGTTTGTATGCGGAAACTTCGAACGGACGGGCCGCACCTCGTTTTTATATTCGCGGATTAGGCAATACCGATTTTGATTTGGCCGCCTCGCAACCGGTTTCAATCATCATGGATGATGTGGTCATGGAAAACGTGATTTTGAAAAGCACGCCATTGTTTGACATTCAACAAGTCGAAGTATTACGCGGACCCCAAGGCACTTTGTTTGGCCGAAACACCCCAGCCGGCATTATCAAGTTCGATAGCGTCAAACCAACCGAAGAGTTTGATGGATATATAACTGGCAATTTTGGCCGCTTTAATACTGCGTCCGTAGAAGGCGCATTTGGCGGCACTCTGGTCAAAGACAAGTTGTTTGTTCGAATTTCCGGGCTACACCAAAGCCGTCCTGATTGGATTGATAACGGCTTTACTGGCGAAGAAGACGCGCTAGGTGGCTATCGCGAATTTGCCGGTCGCGCCCAGTTATTGTACACACCAACCGAGAATTTCGAAGCCTTGGCCAAGGTTCATTTTCGCTCACTGGAAGGCACCTCGTCGATTTTTCGTGCCAATATCATTGGACCCGGCAATAACCAGATCAATAACAACTTTAATCGTGGCACGGTGTTCTTTGACCAAGGGAATAACAACCCACAACAGTATAATGGCGAAGGCGCTTCATTGCGTTTGAAATGGGATAATGAAAACACAATATTCACCTCCATCTCCGCCTATGAAACCACACGTGGTAGCAGCCTTGGTGATATTGATGGTGGCTTTGGTGCTGTATTTCTACCTGTTGGTGGCCCCGGCCCCATTGCATTTCCGGCAGTAACCCAAGACGGCATTGATGATCTAGACCAATATACCCAAGAGCTTCGCCTCGCCAGCAATGGTGACGGACCGGTTTCTTGGCAAGTTGGTGCGTATTATTTCAATTCTGAGTTTTCCATTACCACCAACCCGTTTTTTGTCGCCGCTTCAACGGTCATTCATTCTAACACGGCCTGGTCGATATTTGGTCAATCTAGTATTGATCTATCAGAGCGCTTTACCGTCACCGGCGGCTTACGCTTCACCGATGATAGCAAGGATTTGGTCATTGCCGCCTCCCCCTTCCCGATTGCACCGGTCGAAGCTTCGGCCTCGCGGGTAAGCTGGGATCTGAGTGGTTTGTATGTGCTAAATGACAATACCAATCTATATGGCCGCGTCGCCAGCGGCTTTCGCGCTCCAACTATTCAGGGTCGTGATGTGGCATTCTTTGGCCTACCTTCGGTCGCCGATTCTGAAACCATCTTGTCGTTTGAAACCGGTTTCAAATCTGAGCTGGCCAACAATCGCGTTCGTCTAAATGGTGGAATTTTCTATTACACGGTGAATGATATTCAGCTTTCTGCGATTGGTGGTGGCGCTAACTTTGTACAATTGATCAATGCCGACAAAGGCGTTGGTTACGGGTTTGAGGCTGATCTTGAATGGTTAGTTACCGACAATTTCTCACTAACCGCGGGCTTTAGTTACAACAAAACTGAATTACGAGATGAAGGATTGACCACGGCGCCTTGTGGCTCTGGTTTGTGTACCGTGCTTGATCCGTTGGATGCCAATGGTAACGCCTTAATTGATGGCAATCCCTTCCCGCAAGCACCAGAGATTATCGCCAACTTTACCGCTCGGTATGGTATTCCAGTGAATGAAAAAGGCGAATTTTTCGTCGAAACCGATTGGGCCATTCAAGGTCAAACCAACTTCTTGTTGTACGAAGCTGCTGAATTTAGCAGTTCCGGCAATTTCGAAGGTGGCTTGAAATTTGGCTATACCAAATATGATGGCACCTTTGAAGCCGCGATTTTTGCCCGTAATATCACGGACGAAAAGAACCTTACCGGCACCATTGATTTTAACAATCTAACCGGCATTACCAATGAGCCAAGCTTCTATGGCATCACGATGACCGTGCGTCGGTAATCTCTAACCTAGATGCATATCAGGCCCGGCGGGAAACTGCCGGGCTTTTTTTATGTCAGAACTTGCATTCCTTTTTGTTTTTCTTGTTCGATATATTTCTCATAAAGCCCTTGGCGCGTATGGGGCGCACGTTGTTTAAGTTCGTCAAATTCAACAATCCGATCGAGCCTAAAATTTCGAATATCTTCGCGCAATTCACACCAGGCGATGAGCAATTTGGTTGGCCCGAAATACCCGATACTTAGGGGCCAAACGATCCGTTTACTGGTGTTGTTCTCTACGTCTTGGTATTCGATTTGTGCTTTGAAGCCGGTTCGAATAGTTCGGCGCAAACCACCAAGATCAATACAACCACTGCCCACCATGTTTGGCAAATTGATGACCATATTGATTTGTTCCATTTGTTGCTTGCGCTCCGGTGACAACACCGCTTCAACCTTCGCCAAGGCATCACCGGCAGCTAGCAACATATCGCGATCATCTTGCGAAAATGCGCCGACCAATTTTGCCCCAAGTACCAATGCCTCAACCTCCTCAATCGTCAGCATTAACGGCGGTAGGTCATAGCTTTTGTCGAGCACATACCCGACGCTGGTTTCCCCGGTGATCGGTACTCCAGAGGCCATCAACGCTACCATATCGCGGTAAATCGTGCGTGATGATACTTCTAACTCCTCGGCCAATTGATTGGCGGTGGTGATTGTACCTCGACGGCGAAATATCTGAATAATCTGCAATAAACGGTCGGCGCGACGCATATTTATTCCTTTACTGACACAATGCTGTCAGTAACGATGGGCTAGTTATCTCAAAAGGTCAAAATACAAAGTAAAATAAAATGGCAAACCAAAAAAAAACTTGGACACAAAAACTGCAAACCAGCAAAGGGCCGGTGGTAAAGCCTGCTCCAATGAACATTGCCGGCATGAAAGCTGGGCAAATCATGCTGATCCCTTCGGCGCAAGTGGTTGATGCGTTTGTTCGCAAAATTCCCAGAGGCAAAAGTGTATCGGTCTTAGAATTACGCCAGCAACTCGCCACAGACCACAAAGCAGAAGTGTGTTGCCCAATGAGCACTGGGTTCCTTATTCGTATTGTCGCCGAAGCTGCGTATGAAGCCTATGAAGCGGGTCAGAAAATAACAGATATTACCCCAATCTGGCGGGTGTTGGACAAAGATGCGCCAACCATCAAGAAATTATCATTTGATCCCGATTTTTTATTAAATTTACGAACTCAGGAAGGCTTGTAGGGCCAAACACAGGAAAACCAGCATGATTAAGTTATTCCAACCACCGCCAGCATTTAATGCGGCCAACCCTTCACCATTTTGTATCAAGCTTGAGGTCTTGCTAAAAATGGCCGATATCCCGTATGAAATTATTGTCGAGAGCGACCCGCGCAACGGGCCAACCGGCAAAATTCCCTTCATTGAGGTTGACGGCGCATTGATGGGCGATAGTGGCCTCATTCAAAATTTCTTAGAAGCCGAAAAAGGTGCAAACTTTCATACCGGACTATCCGAAACCGACAAGGCGATTTCATTGGCGTTCACGCGGTTGATTGAAGAACACACCTATTTGGTATTGCTGTATTCGCGTTGGTTTGAAGATGCAAACTGGCCGATTATACGAGATTTATTTTTTGGTGCCGTGCCAATACCGCTAAGATGGTTTGTCCCAAATATGATACGCAAGAAGGTCAAGGCTGGCATGGTTGGCCATGGCATAGCCCGCCTGCCCCGCTCGTCTATCTACCAAATCGGGAGTGACAATTTAGCGGCGTTAGCGGCCTTTGTTGGCGATAAACCATTTGCGTTTGGCGAGGCACCAACAGCGCTCGATGCTACGTTATATGGACTGCTTAGCGGGATTATTGATGCTGATTTTGACACGCCACTCAAACATGCCGCCGTCCAACATCCAAATTTAGTGGCCCACACCGCGCGGATGCGGGCCAAATATTTCCCAGAACTTACCTAGAGCGTTTCCGGTTCAGTTTGAACCGGAAACTGGCTCTAACCATTTATTTTTCCGCGCTTCTTATGAGAAAACCGGTTCCCATTTTTCCGGAAGCGCTCTAGCCAACAATTTCACAGCCTGAGAAGAAGAACGGAATTTCTATCGCAGCGGTTTCCGGTGCGTCGGATCCGTGTACAGAGTTTGCTTCAATGCTTTGGGCAAACTCTTTGCGAATGGTACCGGCATCGGCGTCAGTGGGATTGGTTGCGCCCATCACCTTACGATAGGTAGCAATCGCGTCTTCGCCTTCGAGGACTTGGACGACAACCGGTCCAGAAATCATGAAGGAAACCAAATCAGCAAAGAACGGACGAGCTTGATGCACGCCATAGAAGCTTTCCGCTTGGACACGAGTTAGCCAAATACGCTTTTGCGCGACAATCCGCAACCCTGCAGCCTCGATGAGCGCATTGATCCCACCGGTAAGATTACGTGCCGTTGCATCAGGTTTGATGATTGAAAAAGTCCGTTGAATACTCATGTTATGGTTCCTGTGAATAATTGGGGAGAATTAGTATTGGCCGCGCCTATACCAGTGCTTTATCCCGTCATCAACCCGTGTTAGCACCGCATAACTTTTTTCAAGAGAACCAATTTCATGTTACACGTAAATAATATCACACTTCGTATGGAAGGCCGGATCTTAATCGAGAATGCCAGCTTTGCATTGCCGCCGAAAACCCGCATGGGATTGGTGGGCCGCAATGGGACCGGCAAATCGACCTTGTTTCGCGCAATTACTGGCGAGTTACAGCCTGATATGGGCGAAATTCGCATCCGCAAAGGCGCTCGCCTTGGCGCTGTTGCCCAAGAAGCACCCGGCGGCAGCCAAACCATCCTTGATTTCGTCCTCGAAGCCGATAGCGAACGTGCGCATTTGCTGGCTAGGGCTGAAACCGAGACCGACCCGCATGAGATTGCTGATATCCAAACTCGCCTCCAGGACATCGAAGCCCACAGCGCCGAGGCCCGCGCCAGCACCATTCTTGCCGGTTTACGCTTTAGCACAGAGGCGCAAAGACAGCCCTGTAGCGCGTTTTCTGGGGGTTGGCGGATGCGGGCGGCTTTGGCGGCTATTTTGTTTGCGACCCCTGACTTATTGCTGCTCGACGAGCCGACCAATTATCTGGATTTGGAGGGTGCAATTTGGCTGGAAAACCATTTGCGTAAATACCCAGGTTCAGCGCTGATTGTTTCGCATGACCGTGATTTGTTGAATGCTTCGGTGCATCGGATTGCCCATTTGGCCGCCACCCATATTCGCACCTATGAGGGTGGTTATGACGATTTTCAGCGATTATTGGCTGAAAAACAACGACTTGATATGGCGATGAACGCCAAACAAGAAGACCAAAAACGCAGAATGCAAACCTTTGTTGACCGGTTTCGTTATTCAGCCGCCAAAGCCAAACAAGCGCAATCTCGGATTAAAATGATGGAGAAAATGCAGCCCGTTGCCACTTTGATCCAAAACCCAGTAGCCCCAATTGATCTGCCCAACCCAAAGAAGGAAATGGCCCCACCGATTATTCGCATTGAAAATGGCGAAGTCGGTTATGAGCCGGGGAAACCAATTCTACGTAACTTGAACTTAAACATTGAAACTGATGATAGAATTGGATTATTAGGGCAAAACGGAGAAGGAAAATCTACCTTTGCAAAATTATTGTCGAACAAATTAACCTTGATGGCTGGTCAAAAATACCAACACAAAAAGTTAGAAATTGCTTATTTTGCTCAACACCAATTAGACGTTCTGGACCATAACTTAACCCCGTATGACCATATTTGTAACTTGATGCCCGAAGCATCCGAGGCGCAACGGCGCGCTCGTTTGGGCCGCTTTGGGTTGGGCGTTCATCATGTGGACACCAAGACCAAAGACCTCTCTGGCGGTGAAAAGGCCAGATTATTACTGAACCTGATCGCATTTAACGGCCCGCACTTGTTGATCCTGGACGAACCAACCAATCATTTGGACATGGACAGCCGTCTGGCGCTGGCTGATGCGCTGGACGAGTATTCCGGTGCCATATTGCTCATCAGCCATGACCGTAGCTTAATTGAGCGCTGTATCGAGCGCCTATGGCTGGTCAAAGATGGGGCTGTCACCAATTATGACGGCGATATGAACGAATACAAGAAATTGATCTTGCAAAAAGACCGAAAACGCAAAACCAAACCAAAACCGGACACCAAAATCGCCCAACGCCAAGCCACCGCCGATGCCAGGGCTGACCTAGCCCCGACCCGGCGCAATATCGCCCGGTTGGAACAAGAGATCGGCCGACTACAACAAGGGGTTGCCAGCATTGATCGCGCGTTGGCTTCACCAGAGCTATATGACCGCAGCCCAGCACAGGCCTCGGAGTTCAATCGCAAACGCTCGCGCGCATTGGAGCGTATTTTAATGCTCGAAGAACAATGTCTACATGAGATGGAGAAGCTGGAATCCGATACATAATTCGGATTTTAGGTTAAGAAAAAAGAAAATGCGCGAGGTTTGAAAATTATCCTCGGCGCATAGGCATGAACAAAACCCGACGACAGCGATGTTTTTCGAACATCCAGTGTTTATGAAACATCTATGCATAGGCAAAACATCCATCTTTATCTATGTTTTTTTGCTATATATACCATGTCAAAGAGCCGAACAGATGCCGAAACACCCAGTTCAGCAACCATTATAGCTGTGTGGCCACCGGCGCTGATGACAACAACTTATCCGTGGCGCATCGTACAAATTATTGGCTGAAAATGGTGTTTTTTGGCGCTCCTGAGCCTTAAATGGCGAAAGATTG
>JAESUG010000130.1 GCA_016763185.1 Robiginitomaculum sp.
ATTTTGGCCATATTATTGGGTATTTTGAGCGCCACTGTACTCAATCCAGGGGCGGCTTGGTTGAACACGCAGTTTGAGGCCGAACGGGTCGCTATCTCGCGCAGTGCCGGTGCCGCCATTCGCGCCAATGCCGACAATATCTGGTTACGCGAAGCCGTACCGACGGGGTCACTGATCATCCATGCCAAAGATGCAGACCCGCAAAGCGCTGAATTATTACAAGTCACCTTTTTTTATTATGGAGAAAATGCCGCAGGAGAGGTTGTTTTTCAAAAACGAATTGATGCCAAAAAAGCGCAATTGCAACCGGGGTTTTGGCACCTTTCTGGGGCCGCAGAAAACCAACTTGGCGCCTTGCCGATCCGTCACTCCAATTTGCAAATTGAAACCCGATTAGATCGAGGATCGCTGTTGGAGTATTTGGCGGCGGCGCCTTCGTTGTCATTTTGGGATTTACGGCGCGTTATCGAGCATACCAAGGCGGCAAAGCTTGAAACTAGGCGCTATGAGCTACAATGGTACCGATTATTAGCCTTACCGCTCACCTTGGCTGCAATGGCCATCATTGGTGCCGCATTTAGCTTCCGACTAACCAGACTGGGCGGGGCTTTGGGCATGGTCATTACCGGGGGGAGCATTGGTTTTTTATTGTATTTCGCTGGCGATTTACTTGCTGCCTTGGGAGCGACCAAGGTATTACCGCCATTGATCGCGACTTGGGCCGCGCCAGCATTTGTGTTTTTTGCGGGTCTGGCACGAATTACCATTGTTGAAGATGGTTGATCGCTATTTGATTTATATACTCCATCAACCCAAAAAGTGGGCACCGGTTTTTGGAGAAGTTGATGGATAGCAAAAAAGTTGGTTGGCCTTTTGCCATAACACGGCCATATTGAACCGATAAGATTCTACCAAAAATACTTCTCTTACCTTTGCCCTTTATAACTGGATCGAACCTGATGCCAAAATTTTTTCCGTTATCGAAATCATTGTTATTGGCAAGCATGTTTGTTTTGGCTTTCACCCCACCGGCACTGAGCAATGAGCCGGACCCGACTTCCGAGTTTGAAAAAGGCGCAGTTTATCTCGAAGCCGATGAATTGTTCAAAGATGAAAATGGCGAGCGCTATGTAGCCAGAGGCGATGTCGAAGCGCGCTATCAGAACCGAATTTTACGTGCCGATGAAGTGATTTATTTTCCGAAGCGAAAAAAAGTACATGCCCGTGGCTCCGTGGTTGTGATCGAGGCCGATGGCACCGTCGAATTTGCCGATGAAGTTGAGCTAAATGATGAACTGGCAACGGGGGTTGCTTTGGGGTTTTATGCCCGGCTGCCCAACAATGGAAAAATCGGTGCTGCCCACGCCATCCATTCGAAAGATGGCAAGGTAAATAGGCTTAAAAAGGTATTTTATACAGCATGTGACACCTGCGAAAACGAGGACGGCTCGCCGACGAAACCAACATGGCGGATCCGGGCCAGCCAAGCCGAACAAAACCAAGGCGACAACATGATTTATTACCGCAATGCGGTATTTGAGATCAAGGGTGTGCCGGTTCTGTATTCACCGTATTTTGCCCATGCTGATCCGACCGGCGGACGACGCTCTGGATTATTGTTCCCCAATATCGGTCAATCGGAACGCTACGGGTTTTTCTATGAACAACCGTATTACAAAGTACTTTCACCCTCGTCTGACCTTACCATTACCCCACGGGTCTTTACCAAGGTTCGTCCCTTTATTGACACTGATTATCGTAAACAGTTTTACTCTGGTGCGGTGCGCGTGCGCGGTGGCATTACCCATGAACAGGAATTTAACGGCAGCGGCACCCGATTTGGCAATGACCAAATCCGCGGGTACGTGCTTGGCCAGGGAAAGTTTCGCCTGAACCCTAACTGGTATTGGGGATTTGGCGCTGAAGTGGTCACCGATGATTTATTGTTTCAACGCTATGATATTGCGTTCCAAAATGAAACCCGTGGACTTTTTCGCAATTCATCCAATCGGCTAAGCAATCAAGTATTCTTGGTTGGCCAAGGCGATGATTATTATGCCAGTATTGCCGGTATCCGCTATCAAGGATTGCGAGCCAATGATTTTACCGATCAATTGCCGATTGCGGCGCCATTGATCAATGCCACAAAAATCATCTCTGATGATGTGCTCGGTGGTAAATTGGCCATTGGCATAAATACCGCGGTTCTGAACCGGGTCGATGGTATTGATAGCCGGCGGGCCACCACCAGTTTGGATTGGAATCACCGTCTCGTCTCCAAGGCTGGAATTATCGCAAAACCCTATGCCCAGGTGCGCGCTGATTATTATAATATTGAAAACGACAATTTTTTTGCAGATCTGGGCACCCGAAACCAAAACATTGGACGGGTATTGGGGGTCGTTGGCACTGAAATTAGCTGGCCATGGCTCAAGGCCGGAAAAAACGTCAATTGGATTGTTGAACCGATCGCCCATTTCGCGGCCAGTCCCGAAGGCGACGGCATTGGTACATTCGATACAATTAGCATTGATGCTTTGGGGAACACCGTTCGTACCCCAACCTCCATCCTACCCAACGAAGATAGCTTGGCCACGAGCTTTGATGAAACCAATTTGTTCCGCTCCTCGCGCGTTGCTGGGCATGATCTTTGGGAAGACGGGGTCCGTGCCAGTATTGGTGGACGGGTGTCCGCCCGGTGGGGGCAACAAGGCTTTGCCACATTCACTGCGGGTCGAATTTTTCGCTCGACGACAAACACGGTCTTCTCACCGGAAACGAGTTTGGCGGCGCGATCCTCTGATTATGTTGCGGGTTTAAATGTCAGCACCGGAAGCTCCTTGAAAGTTTCCTCGCATATCCAATTGGACAAAAACAGTTTTGATATTCGCCGTTTTGATGTGGCCGCCAGCACCAAATTAACCAAGGCACAGCTTGGCCCTTTGCGGAATTTCTTGCATAGCGCCCGTGCAAATATACGATATTCCAACACGCCAAATACCACGGCCAGCAGCATCGCAATTGATGAATTACGCGTTACCGGACAAGCATTTGTCTCCAAGCATTGGGGGATATCCATCGGCTCAACATTTGATTTCGAGCGCGATCAGAACCGAAATACGTCGATTGGGCTTATCTATGATGATAATTGCTCGCGTTTTGAGCTTATTTTCCAGCGCGACAATACGGTGGATCGCACGTTATCGAGCGGCGATTCTATCCGGTTTCAATTTACCCTGCTGACTTTGGGTTCTTTTGGAAATTGAAAATCACATGGTTTTCGTGCAAAGCGGATTGCGCTTATGATCGATCCCGGTATGTTACGCGCATATCTGCCGTATTTTGGCCTATTTTGAGATTTAAATTTTGATGATGACCTTTCGAACCATATTCATTTTGCTCGCAATCATGATGCTTGGCCTTATTGTTCCGACCTATGGGCGCGCACAGGTCTCCGAAGGGGTGGCTGCGATCGTAAATGATGAAGTCATTTCAACATTTGATGTGCGCCAACGTATGCGGTTGATGATTTTGTCGACCCAAGTAGAACCGACCGAAGAAAGCCTACAGCGTTTTCAAGTACAGGCTATTCGTTCTCTGGTTGATGAAAGCTTAAAAGTACAAGAAGCTCGCGAACGTGGAATTGAAGTCAGTGACGAAGAAATTAACCAGCAAATTGCACGCCTTGCTCGACAAAACGAGGTTACGCCCGAAAGCATTCGAAATGATTTGATTAAGTCCAATATTTCACCACAGACGCTTGAATCGCAAATGCGCGCTGATATTGCTTGGCAAATTCTGATGAACGGTCTGTTTGGCTCACGAATACGGATTAGCAATAACCAAATCGCGCTTGAGCAACAACGCTTTGAAGCCAATTTGACCAAACCGCAATATTTGATCTCAGAAATATTACTAGAATCCCCCAGTATCGAACAAGATCCGACGATATTCTCTGGTGCCATGTCGTTGATTGAACAGCTGCAAGAAGGCGCACCATTTACCGCCGTTGCGCAACAATTCTCAGCGGCACCATCGGCCGCCCAAGGCGGTGATGTCGGCTGGGTGCGCCAAGGTGATATGCCGAGCGAGGTTGATGCCGTTCTATCGACAATGGAAATTGGCACTATTTCCAGCCCGATTAAAGTTGCCAGTGGGTTTTATTTGGTGGTGATGCGCGACCGCAAAGATGGTGGCGCACCATTGGTGGCCAATTTTCGGCAAATCGTTGCCCCTATCGAGCAAAAAGACCAACTCGTTTCCTTTATGGATGGCGTTTCTAATTGTTCAGATGTTGACGGATTGCCCGATGCAATCACCGGTGCATTTGTCAATCCATTTGACAATATTGCGGTAAATGATCTGGCCCCGGCATTTCGTACCATTATTGAAAGCTTGCAAAGCGGGCAATGGTCGCAACCGGTTAGTTCGCCCACAGGTGCGGTTTCCATCATGTTGTGCAGCAAAGGTTTTGCCGAAGGCGCTGGCATGCCAACCTCAGATGAAATTGCCAATCGCCTTACAGATCAACGACTAAGCATGATGTCACGCCGCCATTTACGAGATTTACGCCGGGATTCAACGGTTGAAATCCGCCTGTAAACAATCGGTTTTACCCATCGCCCTTAGCATGGGCGATCCGGCTGGAATTGGGCCGGAAATAACGGCATTGGCTTGGGCTGCATTGCAACATACGACGACACACTTCTTTGTCATTGGCGATCCAGATCTGTATCAGACTACGTGCACGCAACTTGAACTACCACCAGTGCAGTTGATCCATGCACCAGAACAATGCGCGAGCCGTTTTGCTACGGGCTTGCCGGTTCTGCCGCTGGCACTATCCCAGCCCGTAAGATTAGGCACACCGTCCCCAGTGCATGCAAATATGGTAATCCAGTCCATTAAAATGGCCGTCGAGTTTTGCCAAACCGCACAAGCCGCCGCCATCGTTACCAATCCAATTGCCAAATCTGTGCTGTATCAAGCCGGTTTTACCCATCCGGGACACACTGAATTTTTGGGGGAATTGGCCGAGACCTTTGCCGATTGGCCGGCTCCAAAAGGCCCGATTATGATGCTCTGCGGCGGCGGATTACGGGTGGCGTTGGCCAGTGTTCATGTCTCTTTGGCCGATGTCCCGGCCCAGATCACCACCGAACGAGTTGTTCATGCCGCCCAAGTGCTCCATCATGCGTTACAACAAGACTTTGCGATAGCAACGCCTCGTATTGCCCTGTGTGCCTTAAACCCTCATGCTGGCGAGGACGGCGCAATGGGCAGTGAGGAACGCGATATTCTAAACCCACTGGCACAGGTTTTGCGCGCGCAAGATATTGATATCTCCAATGCCATTGCCGCAGATACTTTGTTTCGAGAAGAAAACCGTCGCACATTTGATGCCGCATTGGCGATGTATCACGACCAAGGTTTGATCCCAGTAAAAACCTTGGATTTTCATGGCGGCACCAATGTGACCCTTGGCTTGCCATTTGTGCGGGTGTCGCCGGATCATGGCACCGGCTTTGATATTGCGGGCAAAGGTTTGGCCAGAGCCGATAGTTTAATCGCTGCGATCAAATTGGCCCAACAATTGGCCGCGGCACGAAATCTGTCTTCATGAGCAACACGCCCCCTGACCCCTTACCCGGAATTGGCCAAATCGTCCAACAATATGGTCTGCGTGCCGTAAAGAAACTGGGTCAGCATTTTTTGTTCGATTTGAATTTAACCCATAAAATGGTGCAATTATCCGGTATCCAATCTACGGATTTGGTATTTGAAATCGGCCCCGGACCCGGTGGCTTAACCCGTCCATTATTGGCCATTGCTGCGCGGGTTTGTGTCATTGAAACCGATCCACAATTCTTGAAGCATTTGGCCGAGCTTGGACCTTATTTTGATACGCAACTCGACATTCATATTGGGGATGCATTGCGCTTTGATCTGGATGACTTAAGTCAGCAGCAACCCTATCACGTGGTCGCCAATTTACCGTATAATGTTGGGACTGCTTTGTTGGTGAAATGGCTCACCGCCAAAAACCCCAAATGGCAATCTTTGACCTTGATGTTTCAACTTGAAGTCGCCGAACGGATCACCGCCAAAGCTGGGGAGCGTCCCTATGGACGGTTGTCGATTTTAACTGCGGCCATGGCCCGCGCCCAGATCATCATGCGCGTGCCAGCCAGCGCCTTTACCCCGCCGCCGAAAGTTACATCCGCTGTGGTGCACTTAACCCCCCTGCCACCGAGCAATCAATACCCAGATTTAGAAGGCTTGGCCCACATCACCGGCCTTGCCTTTGGCCAAAGACGCAAAATGCTACGCGCCAGCTTAAAGCCATTGGCCGCTGGCCTGAGCATGCCCGTAAGCGACTGGTTGCACCAAAATAATATTGCACCAACCGCTCGCCCCGAAACCTTAACTCCACAACAATTCATGCAATTGGCAACGAGCATTTCAACAACCGGTCCCCGACCCCCGCGCCGGGGTCCAGCATTTTCTAGCAAAACCCCTTGACCTCAAAGAACTGGACCCTCCGGTCAAGCCGGAGGGAGACGAGTAAAGAGAGGCGGTCAAGCCGGAGGGAGACGAGTAAAGAG